>JBIIEC010000157.1:0-11740 GCA_044238045.1 Pirellulaceae bacterium
CGTGGGACCTTGGGCGAAGAGCGCCACGGCGGCCAGGGTCTGGACGGTATCGCTGATGGCGTTCATGTCGACATCAATGCCGCGCAGTTCACCGCCTGTCACGCGGATGCCATCGGCCAGTGTTTCTACCCGGCAACCCATCTGCCGCAGGCAGTCGCAGAACTTCACGTCGCCCTGCATCGCTTCGGGCGTCAAGCCTTCGACGACGACCGATCCGCCCGTGATGGCGGCAGCGGCCCAGAAGTAGCTGGCCGCCGACGCATCGGGTTCGATCCAGTACAGACGCGGGTGGTACGGATGGTCGTTGGAAACCCGCAGCGTTGCTCCCTCGCGGTCGACCCGACCTCCGAACGCCTCCATCACCTGACAGGTCATGGTCACATAGGGCTGCGAAACCAGTTGCCCGGCCACTTCAATGGTCAACTGCTCCCGCGCGTAGGGCGCGGATAGCAGCAGTCCACTGAGGAACTGGCTGGAGACATCGCCGCGAATGCGGACTCGACCACCGGCGAGGCCGGACGCGCGGACCAGCACCGGCGGGCATCCCGTCCCCGCTTCGGAGACGGCGTCGACGCCCAGGTCCCGCAAGGCGTCGAGCAGATCCTGGATGGGCCGTTCACGCATGCGGGGGACGCCATCCAGACGATAGCTACCTTGCCCGAGCGCGACGAGCGCCGTGAGGAACCGCACGGTCGTGCCGCTGTTGCCCACGAACAGATCGGCCGACTCGCGGGGCAATCGCCCGCCGCAGCCTTCCACCACCAGTCGTTCGCCCGCCCAGTCCTCCGCGACCTCCAGCCCCAGTCGCTGCAGGCTGTCCACCATCACGCGTGTGTCGTCGCTGTCCAGCACACCTCGCAGCTCCGATCGGCCGCTGGCCAACGCCGCGCAGACCAGCGCGCGATTCGTAATGCTCTTCGATCCCGGCGGCCGGATGCTGCCCGTGATGCGTGTCGCCTGCTGGATCTCCCGCTCCGCACTTTCCACCATGGATACTCTCTCGAAACGTTCGTGAATGCTGCCACGGCCCGACAAGGATTCGCCGCGGCCGGAAAGAGCCTGCAGGCTGCGCCGTGCCCGCCAACGGACTCCGCCAGCCTACTTCGACGCGCTAGCCCCTGCGGCGATCTTCCACAACGCACCATCGCTGCGCACGTAGAGGGCTCCGTCCGCCACGGCCGGTGAACCCTGCACGCCCTGGCCGAAATCGTTGCGAGCGACGATCTCGGGCTTCTCGCCGAGCTTCACGACCTGAGCTTGCCCGCCATCGTTGATGCAGTACAGGTGGCCTCCCGCGTAGACGGGTGTGGCCCAGAACGAGCCCGAGAGCCGCAGTTGCCACTGGTCCTTGCCATCCTGGACGCTCGCACAGCTGAGCACGCCGCCGCGATTGATGATGAAGACCTGGTCGTCGGCCACTACCGGACTGGTGGGCCCCGCGTTCATGCGGTTGGCGTTCCACACGACATCGGGTGCGCGACCGGACGGCGACAGATTCAGCAGCGTCAGGCCATCCTCCGGCAGGTAGATGCGGTCTCCTACGATGGCGGCCGAGGAGATGCCGCCCGCAGCCGCGGCGTGCGTCCACTGCAGCAGCCCCGACTTCAGGTCGTGCGCGTCGAGGCCACTGCCCGACTTGAGCAGCACGATCGGATTGCCGCCGGGAACCTCGGCGATGACCGGCGAGGTCCAGTTGGCTTTCTGCGGCCGAGGCAGCTGCCAGCGTGTCTGTCCGCTGCGGGTATCGATCGCACTCACGAACGAATCGCCCTGGTTCTCCACCTGCACCACCACCGTTCCGTCGTGGACCACCGGCGAGGAAGCCATGCCGACGTCGTTGCCCGCCTTGGGGAAGTCGCTGGCCAGGCCGCGATACCAGCGGAGGTTGCCGTCGAGGTCGAGGCAGACCAGGTCGTTGGAAGAGTAGAACGCATAGATCGCCTCCCCGTCACTGGCGGGCGTCGGTGCTGCGTTCGCGCTGGACGGATGCGACATGGTCCGACCCGTCGCCCAGAACTGGCGTTCCCACAGCTTCCGGCCGCTGGCCGCGTCCAAGCACAGCACATGCAGACGGTCCTGCTTCGGACCACTGGAGGCGGTGACCACCACGCGGTCGCGAACCACGATCGGCCCGGAGGGACCGCGGCCTGGCAGGTCGACCCGCCAGGCCACATTACGCATCTCGGAGACGTTCCATTCCACCGGCAGGCGATTCTCACTGCCGGCCGAACTGCGTCCGCCCGGGCCGCGAAACTGGGGCCAGTCGGCGGCGCGAGCGTCGGGACCGTTCGCCAGGCAGCAGGCAACCGCCACCAACCCGGCCGTCGTCCGCCATGGACGAACGATCAACAGGCCCGTCCGGTCGGCCACTCGGGAAATACGCGCGAAGAACGTGGCAAGTCGCATGCGTCGAATCCTTGCAAGGCATCGCCGCTGCGCGATGCCGGGATGAAAAAGCAGGTGTGGGATGTTCATTCGAGGGACCGGACTTCGGGAACGCTCAGCGGGCCTTCTCGTCCGAAGGCACCGGCAGGATGGCCGTGCCGAGCGGATCGCAGACGCGCAGCTGGAACTTCCAGTCCTGGGCCCAGTCCTCGGTCTGCTCGTTCTGGCAGATCTTCAGCAGGATGACGTTACGCCCCGCCTTCAGACGCCCCGTGCCGACATACTGGTCGACACTCTCGCCCGCGTGGTACACGTGGTTGGCCGTCAGCAGTTCGCCGTTGAGCCAGACCTTGTTGGCATTGATGCAGCCCAGTCGTAGTTCCGCCGGACGCTCTTCTTGCGCATCGAAGTACGTGACGGCGTAAGCCACCGCACCCTTGTGCTTGCCCAGCAGGTCGTTCAAATTCAGTTCGCCATACTCCTGCGTCGTCGCAGCGGGCGTCCAGCGCACGGCGCCTTCCATGCCCGTGTATTCAGCGTCCAGCTTCTGTTCCTGCTCGGGCGGATAGGCTTGGTCCCAGCCGATGTCGTTGCGATTGTCGAACGGACCGATCAGGTGCCAGTTCATGAGGAAGCCAAAGTGCGTGGGCAGGTCAACCGTCTCCCCCGCGTCGCGCAGCGCCTTGGCGACTTCGTCCACCTGGTCCTTGTCGCGTGCGAACTTCAGGGCTTCACGCAGCAGCGCGACCGCCTGGGGCTTGTCGGAAGAAGTGATCGCCTTGCCGGCGTCGGAGCGAGCCGCCACCGCGTCGCGCCGCAGCTCCAAGCTCGGATCGTCCAGCAGCTTGGGCAGCCACCGCTGGCGTGCCTGCTCGTCCACGCGGACCAGCCATTCGTAAGCCAGCCGGCGGCTGTGGCTCGAATGATTTCGGTCAGCGATGTACGCCTCCAGGCTTTCCACCGGCAGGCTGCCGCCCGAGGCGAGCGTTCGTTCGGCAATCGCATCGACGGCCGCTCGCACCCAGTTGGTGGCCAGGCGGTTTTCGTCGCGCATGCTGGCGAGGATCTCGGGCAGTTGCTCGGGCGACGCCTGGGCCACGACAGGCCAGGCCTCGATCGCCGCCGCGTGGCCGTCGCCTTCCGCGCCCACCTTCTGCAGAGCCGCCAGGCCTTCGGCCAAGTTCATGGCCGCCGCGGTCGGTGGGACCCAGGCGGCCGTCATCGCGAGCAGGACCGCGACCGACAGCCGCGCGTACGCCGCACGCGCCAGGAATCGCAACGCAACAAGAACAGGTTGGCTCATGGACGAAGACTCCTTCGGCAGGCGGGATACCCGGAACAGCGTAGGGCCGAATCGCCTCCGGGGAGGCTCCCTATTCCGAGCGGGCAGTATACGCGAAGGAGTGTGCCGAGACGAGTCCGCTCCCTTGCCCGTCTGCGATCACCGGGTGTCCTCCCTGCGGTCCCCCTGCGTCCTGCGTGGTAGCTCGCCCCGCACCCCATGCCCTGTCGCGATGGGTGGTTCAGCGGAAGTCCCGGGAGGTGGTGCGGAGGCCCCGCAGCTGGCTGGCCAGGTCTTCGATGCGGTAGACCACGACGTGCAGCACCGAGTAACGGCTTTCGAGCTGCCCGTGCGCGATCCACGCCGAACTGCGGCGCGCGATCGTGTAGAACTGCTCCCAAACGGCTTGCCGCACGACCAGATTGATCGTGCCCGTCTCATCCTCCAGCGTCACGAACGTGATCCCCTTGGCCGTGCTGGGGCGCTGCCGCATGAGCACCAGTCCCGCCACTCGCACCCGCGCCTCATGCCCCCGCAGCGATAACTGCTCCGCCGGCACCACGCCCAGTTGGCCCAGCGATTCACGGTAGAACGCCATGGGATGGGCCTTCAGCGACAGGCCGGTGGCGTCGTAGTCGGCGAACACCTGTTCCAGGGAGTCCATCGGCGGCAGTTCGACCGGATCGTCATCGCGGGGCGCGAGGCGATCCAGCAAGGGAAGCTCGCGGGCCGATCGTTCCTGCGCCAGCGACTCCCACAGCAGGTCGCGGCGGCTGCGGCCCAGCGAGCCCATGGCATCGGCTTCACTGAGCCGCATCAGGACCGCGCGGCCCAGGCCGGTACGCCGGGCGAGTTCCTGCAGGGAACGATACGGCTGCTGGCCACGCGCCTGGACCACCTTTCGCGCGTCTGCTTCCGATAGGCCGCGGATCAATCGGAAGCCCAGCCGGATGGCGGGGACAGCGGCTGCGGAATCCCCGGAACCGGGCTGCGGCTCCAGCGTGCAGTCCCAGTGGCTGGCGTTGATGTCGATCGGCAGTACCGTCACGCCATGCTGCCTGGCATCGCGGATCAGCTGCGAGGGCGCGTAGAATCCCATCGGCTGGCTGTTGATCAGCGCTGCGGTGAAGGCGGCCGGATGGTGGTGTTTGAGCCATGCGGAGATATAGACGAGCAGCGCGAAGCTGGCGGCGTGCGATTCGGGAAAACCGTACTCGCCAAAGCCGCGGATCTGGAGGAACACCTGTTCGGCGAACTCCTGCGGCAGCCCGCGCGCCCGCATGCCTTCGACCAGCTTCTGGCGAAATGTTTCGATCACGCCGGAACTCCGCCACGCGCCCATGGCGCGGCGCAGCTGGTCGGCCTGCCCGGGCGTGAACCCGGCGGCCACGACCGCCAGACGCATCGCCTGCTCCTGGAAGATCGGCACGCCCAGCGTCTTGTGCAGCACCTCGCGAATCGCCTCGTTCGGATACTCGACCGACTCCAGCCCCATCCGCCTTCGCAGGTACGGATGCACCATCTGGCCCTGGATGGGGCCCGGCCGCACGATGGCCACTTCCACCACGAGGTCGTAATAACATTGAGGCCGCAGGCGCGGCAGCATGCTCATCTGCGCCCGGCTCTCGATCTGAAATACGCCCATCGTGTCGGCACGGCTGATCATGTCATAGACCAAGGCGTCGTCGGCCGGAATGCTGGCCAACGTCCACCGCTGCCCCGTCTGCTCGTGCACCAGCGCGAACGCCTTGCGGATGGCGGTGAGCATTCCGAGGGACAGGCAGTCGACTTTGAGGATGCCGAGCGTATCGAGGTCGTTCTTGTCCCAGCTGAGCACGGTGCGGTCGGCCATCGCGGCGTTTTCGATGGGCACCAGTTCGCTGAGGGGACCGCGGGTCATCACCATGCCGCCCACATGCTGCGACAGATGGCGCGGAAACCCGATCAGCTCCGGCACCAAGTGCAGCAACCGGCGGCCGCATTCCGAGTCGGGATCGAGGCCCACCTGCCGGCAGCGATCGGCCAGGTGCTCTTCCTGCGAATAGCCTTCGACCTGCTTGGCCAGCGCGTCGACGCGATCCAGCGAGAGTCCCAGGGCTTTGCCCACATCGCGAATGGCCGACCGGCAGCGGTAGCTCACCACCTCGGCGGCCAATCCCGCGCGATCGCGACCGTATTTGTCATAGAGATACTGGAGCACCTCTTCGCGGCGTTCGTGTTCGAAGTCGACGTCGATGTCAGGCGCTTCGTCCCGCTCGCGGCTGACGAACCGTTCGAACAGCAGGTCGGACTGCGCGGGATCGACGGCGGTGACTTCCAGGCAGTAGCAGACGGCCGAATTGGCGGCCGAACCGCGGCCCTGGCAGAGGATGCCGCGGCGGCGCGCGAAGCGGACCAGGTCCCAGACGGTGAGGAAGTAGGCTTCGTAGTGCAGTTCGGCGATCAACTCCAGCTCATGTTCCAGCAGGCCACGGACCTTGTCGGGAATGCCCTGCGGATAACGGCCCGCCGCTCCCTGCCACGTCAGCTGCCGCAGGTACTGCATCGGCTCCATGCCATGCGGCGCCAACTCCTCGGGATACTCGTAACGAAGTTCGGCAAGCGAGAACGAACAGCGGTCGGCGATGGCCGCCGTCTGCGCGAGGGCGTCCGGCAGGTCGGCGAACTGGCTGGCCAGATCGTCGACCGACTTGAGGTGGCGGCGGGCGTTGGCGAACTGCCGCGCGCCCAACTGGTCCACGGTGGTGCCGAGGCGAATGGCGGCCAGGACATCCCAGAGAGGCATCCGGCGGGGATGGTGGTAATGCACATCACCGGCGGCGGCCAGCGGCACCCGCTGCGCCGCCGCCAAAGACTGGAGCTGCCGCAGCCATGCGCCATCGTCGGGGCCCTGGTAACATTCGGCCAGCAGCCACAGCCGGTCGCCGAACAGTTCGCGGCCGACGGCCAGCTGCCGCGCGGCTTCACGCGGGGTCCAGTGCGAAGGCATCCCGCTGGTGGTGCTTGACGCATCCGCAGCCCGTCCACTGGCCAGATGGCTGGCAGTGGACGGATGGGGTGGAGCCAGTCCGGCCAGCAGGCCATCGGCGTGCGCGGCCAGGTCTTCCCACCGCAACCAGCACTGGCCCTTGGGCGCGCGGCGACGGCCCAAGGTCAGCAATCGACACAGCCGCGCGTAGGCACTGCGGTCGGTGACCCAGACCACCAGCGGCCAGCATCCTTCCAAGTGCAGCTCGGAGCCGATCAGCAGCTTCAGTTGCTTGTCCCGCGCGGCCGCATGCGCGCGGACCACGCCCGCCAGGCTGTTCTGGTCGGTGATCGCCAACGCCTCATATCCCAGCTCGATCGCGCGGTCGACCAGTTCGTCCGCATGGGACGCTCCGAGCAGGAACGAGAAGTTCGTCTTGCAGTGCAGTTCGGCGTAACGCATGGCAGGCCCCGGCGGTCATGGCTGTCTGTTGCCTCGCGGAGTCGCGCGACCTGTGACGCGCGACCTGTTCGTCAGCTGAAGTAACCGTGCAGGAACCAGTCGCGTCGGTCGAGGTCCTGGAACAGCCAGTAGCGATGGCCCTCCCGGGTGTCGACGCGATAGTAGTCTCGTCGCACGGTCGCTCCCTGCCACCAGCGCGTCTCCAGCCGTTCCGGACCGCAGGCCTGCACGATGGTCCGGTGTAGATCGGCCAGCGATTCGTTCCTCCCGGTCGAACGTTCGGCGGGCACGCCTGCGGGCGGGACGTTGGCTGGGGGAAGCACAAAGCGGCTGGGCCGATGCGCCGCGTCCAGTTCCATGTGGAAGATCGCGCGGGGCGGGTCAAGCAGGTGCAGGGGACGCTGGCCCGGCGCGTGGGGACGCCGCGCGGTGCCCGCGGACATGCGCGCCTGCGATGCGTCGGGACCGGTCAGCGGCAGGACCGCATAGGCATCCTCGGGCAACGTGCCGGCGCGAAGCCTCGCCGTGCAGACGCGAGCCGCCCCCAGTCGCTGGCTGAGCCGATCGATCAGCTGCGCCAACTCGTGCGACGTGTCTACGTCCTCGGGGGTCACCCAGAGCGTGCGCTGGCGGCGCGTGAGGCGCGCCGTGCTGGACGCCCGCAACTGGACGGCCAGCACCGGCGCTGGCCACGCCGTGGACTCCAGGGGCGTTTTCAGCAGTGTCCACCAGTGCGAGGCATCGGCCGAGGGGCGAAAGAGGTTCACCGAGATCTCCCAACGCACGCGTCCATCGACCAACCAGCTCGCGCCGTTCGCGCCACCAGCCGCTGGCGGCTCGTCCAGCCGATCCGATTCAAAACGGCAGACCAGCCGCAGCGCGCCGCGTTCCTGCTGAGCCAGCTGCTGGCCCAGGTGGCTGGCGAGGTGCAGGATGCCCTGAGCGACGCGATCCTGCTGGTCGGTGGCATGTTCCAGCCGCCATTCCACGGACCACTGCGCTTCCGCGGCCTGCGTGGGCAGCAGCTCCCCGGCGTCGCCCAACGCCTGGTCCAAGCGTTCCAGCACCTGCGAACCGAGGCGCGCGCCGAGTCCATGCCGAGGCAATCGCAGCAACTGGTCGACGCGGGTGATGCCCAGGCGATGCAGCAGCGCCAGCGTTTCCGGGCGCACACGGAGACAGGCGACGGAAAGGGGAGCCAGGGCGGCACGCGTCTCCCCCGCAGGCACAATCAGCAGCTCCGTCGACGAAAATCGAGCCAACGCCCAGGCCGCTCCAATCGTATCCGCCACGGCCACGCGCGCGTGATAACCGAGCCGCCGCAACTCCTCGCGGACCTGCCGCGCCAGCTTCTCCTCCCCGCCCCATCGCTCGCCCAGCCCCGTGATGTCCAGCAGTAGCCCCGCGGGCGCTGGTCCTTCATCGCAGCCCGTGAGTGGACAGAACTGCTCGCACCACCACGCCAGCCGCTGCAGTGCCTGCCGATCCGTCGCCTCGTCCCATTCCTCGGCCACCAGCAGCGGTGCTTCGCGACTGCCCTGGTTCCGCGCAGGCGCCACGCCGCGAGAGCGGATCTGTGACGGGCGGGGCCGGTGCCCCTCCTGAGGCCGACCCGGGGAGCCGCGGCCGCTATGCGGAGCTGAACTGCAGGGCCCTCCCAAGGCAAGTGCTTCGGAGAGCGGCATGGCCGCCCGCACGCCCAGGCGTCGGGCGATGCGCGAGCAGAACACGACCTGCTGGCCACGACGCGGGTCGCGCTGCCACAGCACGACCGCCGCCTGACGCCACGCGGGCCGTTCGACCAACAGCCGCTGCAGCGGCCAGTTGGGCAGTTCGATGCTCAGGATGCGTCTCATGCACTTGGATTTCTTCGAGAGAGTCCCCGGGAGGTGCCGCTTTGTCGAGCGTCTTGTCGAGCGGTTCGCCCTACCTTGAGGCGGTGGTGGCTGGCTGTGCAGCGGGGTTGCCGGCTGTGTGGTTCACGAGGATCCGTACGGTGGAAGTTCCGTCGTCGTCCGCTCGCTCTCCACATAGGCCACTGCCGCTCCACCGCCGCGGCGACCGTGTCGGTCGATCCCCAGGCCGCGGCTGGCACCGCGGCTCGCACCACGGCTCTGCAGCAGTTCGACGCGCAGCGTTCGGCTCGCAGGCGGCATGCGAGCCGGCGGCGCGCGATCAGCAGACGCTTGCCCGTGGTCCGTCAGGTCGGGCGATACATCCAGACGCAGTTCGGCCCAGCTGGGGCGGTTGCGAAAACGGGGCGAGCGTACCAGCATGCCGGCCGTTCCCGACTGTTCCGCCGCCAGCTGAAAACGCCGGAACCAGCGGCCATCCAGGAGAGAATCCCAGCCTCCCAAGCAGCTCCACACGGCGCGAACGGCCGTGCATCGCAGCGACTGGTCGAGCGCCCAGAAGGCGTCGCGCGGTGTGTCGACGCGGAGCCAGACGAGGCGTTGCAGGTCGATGCCCCAGGCGGCAGCAGCAGGTGGATAGAACCAGCCGGTCTGGTCCAGCACCACCAGGGTGCCCGCATCGCGGCAGAGGGCCCAGGCGGCACGCAGCGAGAGCAGAGCCCCACCGTGCCCCAGGACCGATGCCGCTGCTTGGGGAGATCGTGTCGCGCGGGTCCTCGCGGCCAGCTCCTGCCCCGGGGGCGTCGCATCGCCTGGCGAGGCATCGCTGGCAAACCACTCCACGATCGCTCCGCGGCGGAAGCCACCGCCGGGCAACAACGCGTCCAGTTCCGGCCAGCCACTGGGAACCCAACGCTCCAGAAAACCACGCCAGGCCGACCCGAACGCCGTCTGTTCATGGGCTGCCCGGTGGCCCTCCTCAAGCGGCCGGGAACTCGCCGTCGCAGCATCGGTTGCTCCCGAAAGCAGTTCGTCGAAGCACATTTCGCGGGACGGCGTTTCCAGCTCATGGGCCGCCAGCTCCGATGCCAAGGCGCACCGTTCCACGTCGTCGACCAAAGGCTGTTGGGCAGTCTCTGTACCCTGGGCGACTGACACGATGCCCTGGGCGACTGACACGGCCTGGGACATCTCTGCAGCCTGGGCAGCAGCCGCGGAATCTCCCGGGCCCGTGTGCTTCACGGCAGGAGGCACCTCGTCCTCGGGCCGATCGGAAGCCGTTTCCGGCAGGAAGCCCGCACGCACCGATGCCTGCTGCATCCGGTCGATCCGCAGCTGCAGGCGGGCCACAATCTCGGAGGCCCGCTGCCCCGTGAGAATGGGAGCGGCCGTCGGGGGGGCGGAACCGGGAGAATGGGGTAGCTGGCTTTCCATCGACGTGACCTCCGGCGATACTGTACAAATGTATCGTACCGTCGTCAACGGTTCCTGCAGCCGAAGCCGTTGGTCCGGCGAGGCCAGGGTCCGCCACGATCGCCAGGGTGGCGTGAGCTGGGCCACGATTCCGGAAAGAGGCTACATAGACGAACGTCCATGCAGGGCACCGATCGACGATGCGGACGACCATGGAGTCCTTGTCTCGAGGGCGGCCTTGTCTCGAGGGTGGCCTGCGGTCTTCTGCATGGCGAACCGATCCAGGCGTTCCGCTCTGCCTAATGGGTGCCAAGCGGCCGGCCGTGCGAACCCGCTGGCGGCAACTGTCGTACACTCAAACCGTTGTTGACGCAGGGGTTCTGTGGTATATCGAACAAGGGCGAGACGCCCCGGCCTGCGCCGGGCCGCGTCCGACGCCTCATGCTTTCCCTGCCATCCAAGCCGCTCGATCTTCGAGCAGCGTTTCTGGTCTTCATGCAATTCGAGGAGTCCCTGATGTTTCGATTTTCCCGCAGGCACTTGGTGGCTGTGTTGGCATTGATGGCCGTGGTCACCAGCGATGCGGCAGCTCAACGTCGTCCGAACCTTCGTCGGCCCGGCGGGCGTCCTGGTGTCGGCAAGGCCGATGTCGAAGTCAGTGGCAATGGCCAGCACTTCATGAACGAGGTGGAGGGTACGATCTGGGAATTCAAGATGATTCCCAAGTCATCGACGAGTGCCAAGACCAAGAAGGAGCAGGAGGAGGTTCAGGAGGAGGCGACCGAGGGCAATGCGGCTCCCGAACAGCCGGGACCGAAGGGGCCGCTGGCCGATCGCTTGCGCGGCGGCAAGGGCAGCCAGCCCGATGATGGTTCGCGGGGGATCGTGACCGTGGACGAGGACGGCACGATGCGAGGCAAGCTGCGGATCAACGGCAACGGCGTCTATGACGGCAGCTTCCGCCGGCAGACGGCGGAGCAGGAGCATCGAGTCGGCGACTTCTCGGCGGAAGAAAAAGAGGACAACGCCGAGTACGAGATTCGCTTTGACGACTTCAAACTGAAGGGCCGTGCCGTCTGGACGGACAAGAGTCGCCAGGAGGGTGGCGTGTACGTTGGAACTTACACGGACGAACACAAGAAGCGTTGGCGTTTTGAACTCCGCCGCGGCGAAGATTAGTCGGAGCGCGGACGTCCCGTCCGCACTGAGCAATAAAAGAGTGCGAACACCCCGTCCACTCTGAGCCAACAAAAGAGTGCGAACATCCTGTCCGCACTGAGCCAACAAAAGAGTGCGAACATCCTGTCCACTCTGAGCCAACAAAAGAGTGCGAACATCCTGTCCGCACTGGGCCAACAAAAGAGTGCGAACATCCTG
>JBIIEC010000158.1:0-11739 GCA_044238045.1 Pirellulaceae bacterium
CAGCGGCGTGGACTTGGTGCGCGACAAGGACGGCACGATCTACGTGCTGGAGGACAATCTTCGCTGTCCCTCCGGCGTATCGTACGTGCTGGAAAATCGAGAGATGATGAAGCGGACGTTCCCGCAGGTGTTCGACGGCATGGCCGTGGAGCCGGTGGAGGACTATCCGGAGCGACTGCTCGACACGCTGCTCTCCTGCGCTCCGGCTTCGGCCAGCCAGCCCCGCGCGGTGCTGCTCACGCCGGGCATGTACAACTCGGCCTACTTCGAACACACCTACCTGGCCCAGCAGATGGGCATCGAACTGGTGCAGGGCTCGGATCTTGTCGTGCACAACGGATACGTGCACATGCGGACGACGCACGGCCTGCAGCGTGTCGACGTGATCTACCGCCGGATCGACGACGACTTCCTGGACCCGAAGGCCTTCCGTGCGGATTCGGCCTTGGGGGTGCCGGGCCTGTTGGAGGTCTATCTTTCGGGCCGAGTGACCCTGGCGAACGCGCCGGGCACGGGAGTGGCGGACGACAAGGCCGTCTACGCTTACGTGCCGGACATGATCCGGTACTACCTCAAGGAGGATCCAATCCTGCAGAACGTGCCCACCTTTGTCTGTTCCGATCCCCAGCATCGACAACATGTGCTGGCGAATCTCGACAGGATGGTGGTCAAGCCGACGAACGAGTCGGGCGGTTACGGAATTCTGATGGGCCCGATGGCATCGCAAGCCGAGCGGGCGGCGTGTGCGGACTTGATTCACGACAACCCCAGGAACTTTATCGCGCAGCCCATGCTGCAGCTCTCCACGATCCCGACGCTCGTCGGTGACCGGATCTGCCCGCGGCATGTCGACCTGCGTCCCTTCGTACTATGTGGCAAAGAAATCTATGTGATGCCGGGTGGCTTGACACGAGTGGCACTCCGCGAGGGATCGATGGTGGTGAATTCTTCACAGGGCGGTGGCAGCAAGGACACCTGGGTGCTGCGACGCGGGTGGATGCGGGAGTCGTCTCAGCGACAAGCTCAGATGAGCGTCGTTTAGGGGAGAGTCGGATGCTGAGTCGCGTCGCCGAATCGATCTATTGGATGAGCCGCTACGTGGAGCGTGCCGAGAACGTCGCGCGTTTCATCGACGTCAACCAGAACATGACGCTCGGCGGCGGCGATGAACTCGGCGCCCAGTGGGCGCCTCTCGTCTACATCACGGGCGACCACGACACGTTCAAGGAGCGTTATGGGGAGTTCAGCCACGACAACGTGCTGCGCTTCCTCGCGCTCGATGAGCAAAACCCGAACTCCATCCTGTCCTGCGTGGCCAAGGCGCGGGAGAACGCGCGCGGGGTTCGCGAAGCGATCACCGTGTCGATGTGGGAGCAGCTCAACAAGTTCTACCTGATGGTCAAGGCGGCCGCCGCGAACCCAGAGGAAGTGCTGCTGCAGCCCTACGAATTCTGCGATCGCGTGAAGGTCGCCGGACACACGCTGGCCGGCGTCATCGAGTCGACCATGTCGCATGGCGAAAGCTGGCACTTCGCACGACTCGGGCGTCTGCTGGAACGCGCTGACAAGACGTCGCGGATCGTTGACGTGCAGTACTTCCTGCTCCTGCCCAGCCCCAGTGACATCGGCAGTTCGCTGGATGTCGTGCGATGGTCGGCGCTGCTGAAGTCGGCGACGGCCTTGGAAATGTACCGGCGCGAGCACGGCAGGATCGTCCCCGTGAAGGTGGCCGACTTCCTGCTGCTCAACCGCCAGTTCCCTCGCTCCGTCCACCATTGTCTCATCTATGCGCAGGAATCGCTGCGCGAGATTGCCGGCACCAACGCGGGCACGTTCCGCTATCGGTCCGAACAGACCCTGGGGCGGTTGCGCTCGGAGCTGGAGTACGCTCGCATCGAAGATGTCGTGCAGGCGGGCATCCACCAGTTCGTTGACGATTTCCAGAACCGTTTGAATAAACTGGGCGAGGCGATCCATGCCGACTTCTTTACGAAACCCGAACCCGCATTGGAATTCTGAGCCTGCGGGCTTCGAGGGGTAAGCCAAGCCAAGGCGATTGGCCAACGAGTGGGTGTCGGGGATCCATCACCAAGCCCCGGCACTCGCTAGTTGCTGGTTGGACTGCGTTCAGCGAGGTCGCGCGCGAGCGGCCTCGTTGCTTGTCGGAGCCGTGGAGGACGATCGGCGCCGCCTCTTTTTTCGCGACACAAACGACCCTGCGCTTTCGGTGAGAGAGTTCCATGAGCATCCGCGTCGCCCTGCACCACTCGACCCATTACCGCTACGACCGGCCCATTGATCTCGGGCCCCAGGTGGTGCGACTCCGTCCCGCCGCGCACGCCCGGACTCCCGTGCTCAGCTACTCCCTGCAGGTCACGCCCCAGGACCACTTCATCAACTGGCAGCAGGATCCCCACGGCAACTACCTTGCCCGGCTGGTCTTTCCGAAGAAGGTCCGTGAGTTCCGCGTGGACGTGGACCTCATCGCGGACATGACCGTCATCAATCCGTTCGACTTCTTCCTGGAACCCGCCGCGAACGAGTATCCCTTCGCGTACGATGCGGACATGCGGCAGGAGCTGGAGTCCTACTTGCGCCCCGATACGCCGGGGCCAGCGGTCGTGCAGTTCCTGACCGAGGTGGATCGAACGAAACGCCGCACGATCGACTTCCTGGTCGACCTGAACCAGCAGCTGCACCAGGCCGTGGGCTACGTCATCCGCATGGAGCCCGGGATCCAAACGTGTGAGGAGACGCTGACGAAGCGAACCGGTTCGTGCCGCGATTCGGCCTTCGTCCTCGTGCAGCTCCTGCGGCACCTTGGCTTCGCGGCCCGTTTCACTTCGGGCTACCTGATCCAGCTGAAGCCGGACGAGAAGCCGCTGGACGGGCCGGCGGGTGCCGTCGAGGACTTCACGGACCTCCATGCGTGGACGGAGGTCTACCTGCCCGGCGCGGGCTGGATCGGACTCGACCCGACTTCGGGCCTGCTCGCGGGCGAGGGCCACATTCCGCTGGCCTGCACGCCGAACCCGCAATCGGCGGCGCCCATCTCGGGGGCGCTCGAGCCGTGCGAAACCGAGTTCCAGTTCGCCATGCAGGTCACGCGAGTGCAGGAAGAGCCGCGCGTCACCAAGCCGTACAGCGAAGAGCAGTGGGCGCGGATCGAGGCGCTGGGGCGCGAGGTGGATCGCCAGCTGGTCTCCCGGGATGTGCGACTGACCATGGGCGGCGAGCCCACGTTTGTTTCGATCGACGACATGCAGGGCGAAGAGTGGCGGACGGCGGCGATGGGTCCGCACAAGCGGCGGCTCGGACACGATCTGCTGCTGCGTCTGCGCCGCAGGTTTGCGCCCGGCGGCCTGCTGCACTTGGGACAGGGCAAGTGGTATCCCGGCGAACCGCTGCCGCGATGGGCGTTTCGCTGCTACTGGCGCAAAGATGGCCAGCCGCTGTGGCGCGACGCTTCGCTGCTGGCGGACGACAACGTCGACTACGGGCACACGGCCGCCGACGCGCAACGTTTCCTGCAAGCGCTCGCGGGTCGCCTGGGCATGGAAGACACCTACGTGCAGCCGGCCTACGAGGACGCGCTCTACTACATCTGGAAAGAGCAGCAGTTGCCGCACAACGTCGACTGGAAGGACAACAAGCTCGAAGACGAACTGGAACGGCGACGGCTGGCGCGGGTGTTCCAGCGCGGCCTGACCAACGCCGTCGGGTCGTTGCTGCCGATCCAGTTCGATTCATGGAGCAATTCGCCGGGCTGGCGGACCAGCGCCTGGGTGGTGAGGACGGATCGCCTGTTCCTGCTGCCGGGCGATTCGCCGCTGGGCCTCCGGTTGCCGCTGCAGTCGCTCTCCTGGGCCGAGGGTACGTCGCGGAAGGGTGAGTTCTACCCGCCGGATCCGATGGCCGAGCGATCATCGCTGCCGCCGGCCGACCGGATCCGCGATCAGATGGCCTACCGCCGCTGGCAGTCGGAAGGCCGTCGCGAGATGTGGATGCCGCAGCTAGTGGGCGCGGCGACCAACGACGCCAGCCGGAGCGAGCCGCGCCGGTCGGGTCCGGGAGGCCCCGGTTCGTTCGGACCATCCTCCTACGATGGCGGTTCCTACGGGCCGGGCGACGACGAGTGGTTTGCCAGCGATCCTCGCTCCAAGGCGGACTCCAACGGTCCGGCGGGAACGGTGCGCACCGCGATCTGCGCCGAGCCGCGCCAGGGACGGCTGCATGTGTTCATGCCGCCGCTGGATCGCGTCGAGGCCTACCTCGATCTGGTCACCTCGATCGAAGACACCGCCCATGAGCTCGAGATGCCGGTCGTCATTGAAGGCTACCTGCCGCCCGGCGATCCGCGTCTGTGCCACTTCTCGGTCACTCCCGATCCCGGCGTGATTGAGGTGAACGTGCAGCCGGCGGGCAGCTGGGACGAACTGACGAACATCACCGAGGGCGTGTACGCCGACGCGCGGCAGTCACGACTGGGAACGGAGAAGTTCGAACTGGACGGCACGCACACGGGCACGGGAGGAGGCAACCACATCGTGCTCGGTGGCCCCACTCCGGCCGACAGCCCCTTCCTCCGCCGGCCCGACCTGCTGCGGAGCCTGCTGGGCTACTGGCACAACCATCCCTCGCTGTCGTACCTGTTCAGCGGCCGCTTCGTCGGGCCCACCAGCCAGGCGCCGCGCGTGGACGAGGGACGGCGCGACGCGGTGTACGAACTGCAGATCGCCTTCGAGCAGATCCCCGATGGAGGCTCGGTGCCGCCGTGGCTCGTCGACCGTGTCTTCCGCCACCTGCTGGTCGATGGCACCGGCAACACGCACCGCGCCGAGTTCTGCATCGACAAACTCTTCTCGCCCGACTCCGCGTCCGGTCGCCTGGGCCTCGTCGAATTCCGCTCCTTCGAGATGCCGCCCCACTATCGCATGAGCCTCGCGCAGCAGCTGCTGATGCGTGCGCTGGTGGCCCGCTTCTGGGAACAGCCCTATCGCGCGCCGCTTCAATCCTGGAACACCAGCCTGCATGATCGGTTCATGCTGCCCCACTTCCTCTCGCAGGACTTCACCGAAGTGCTGCGGGAGACGAACGAGGCGGGTTACGCCATGGATGTGAACTGGTTCCATGCCCACTTCGAATTCCGTTTCCCGAAGATCGGTGAAGCGACCTACGACTCCGTTCAGATCGAACTGCGGCAGGCCATGGAACCCTGGTATGTACTGGGAGAGGAACCCGCGGGTGGCGGCGTGGCACGGTTCGTGGACTCGTCGGTCGAGCGACTGCAGGTGCGTGTCCGTGGCATGGCCGACTCGCGTCATGTGGTCACCTGCAACGGTCGCCGCGTTCCGCTCCATCCGACCGGCACGGAGGGCGAGTTCGTGGCAGGCGTTCGTTATCGCGCATGGCAGCCGCCCAGCTGCCTGCATCCGACGATCCCCGTGGACGAGCCGCTGGTGTTCGACCTGCTGGACCTGTGGTCTGGCCGATCCCTGGGCGGATGCCGTTACCACGTGGGACATCCGGGCGGATTGAATCCGAGCGTCTTTCCTGTGAACGCTTACGAAGCCGAGAGTCGGCGAGCTTGCCGGTTCTTCCGCATGGGGCATACGGCCGGTTCGATGAACGTGCCGCGCGAAGAACCCAATCCGCACTACCCGTTCACGCTGGACCTGCGGCGCAGTCGCGGCAACTGAGGAGGACCCGTTGGGAATAGACGGGGTCCGGTTGCGTTTCCTACGCGGAAATGGGACCTGTACCCATTTCTCCTTGCCCATCCACCCGATGGTATGATGAGAGCCGGCGCGTCTTCGTGACTTCAGGTGGCATCGCAAGATGAGAAGGACACCATGGACGAATCTCTGCCACGACCGCAAACATCGCCGCAGTGGACCGGTGCGCCAGCAGAAGGCGGCGCTGCCGGTATCTTCTCGATGTATGCGCCGGTGGCAGGCGTCCATGACGAGGCGTATGCCAGCCCTGGAGTGCCTCGCGAAGCATGGGTGCGGTTCCTTGGCGACCTGAACCGCCTGGGAAAAGACGAGCTGGCTCGACGCTGGGAACAGGCCAGCCAGCTGGTCTACGAGAACGGCATCGCGTACAGCGCGTATGGCGATCCGCAGGCGCAGCTCCGCCCCTGGGAACTCGACGCGATCCCGCTGCTGCTGGCCGAACGCGAATGGCAGGTGGTCTCGGACGGACTCAGGCAGCGGGTGCGGTTGCTGGAACTGGTCCTGCAAGACCTGTACGGTCCGCAGCGATTGCTCCTGGAAGGCGTGCTGCCCGCGAAGGTGTTCCACGAGCATCCGGGATTCCAGCCGGCCATCCACGGGTACAAGCCGCTCGGCGGCCGGTTCCTCTGCACCTACGCCGCCGACCTGGCCCGCGGCAGCGACGGCTCCTGGCATGTGCTCGCCGACCGCACCGAAGCTCCCTCCGGCACCGGCTTCGCGCTCGAGAACCGCGTCGTCACCTCGCGACTCCTGCCCTCGATTTTCCGCCAGTCCAACGTACGGCGGCTCGCACCCTACTTCATCGCCCTCCAGCGCACCCTGCAGCAGCTCGCGCCACGCCACCGCGAGAATCCGCGGATCGTCATCATGAGCCAGGGCGCGGACAGCGCGAACTATTTCGAGGACGCGTATCTCGCCCGCTACCTCGGCTACACGCTCGTCGAAGGCGGCGACCTCACGGTGCGCAACGGCGAAGTGATGCTCAAGACGCTCGGTGGTCTGCTGCCGGTCGATGTGATTCTGCGGCGGCCCAACAGCGAATCGTGCGATCCGCTGGAGCTGAACGGCCATTCGGACCTGGGGGCCGCCGGCATCCTCCAGTCCGCCCGCGATGGCAACGTCGCGATCGTCAACGGGATGGGGAGCGGGCTGGTCGAATCGCCGGTCATGATGGCGTTCCTGCCACGCATCAGTGTCCACCTGCTGGGCGAACCCCTGAAACTGCCCGCCGTGCCGACTTGGTGGTGCGGCGAAAAGGACTCGCTGGCCTACGTGGTGGAACACTTCGACCGCATGTTCATCCAGCCCGCCTATCGTCGGCGCGGCCAGGGATTCCAGCAGGCGAAATGGATGCGTGAGATGTCGCGACAGCAGCTGCTGGACGAACTGCTGCGTGCCCCCAGCGCCTACGTCGCCCAGGAGAAGATGACCCGCTCGTCCGTTCCCCTGTACCGCGACGAGGAACTCAAGTCGGCGTTCGTATCGCTGCGAGCGTTTCTGGTCGCCGACGGCGACGACTACGCCGTCATGGACGGAGCGTTGGCCCGCACCTCGTCGGCCTCCGAGTCGCTGGAAGCGTCACTGCTGATGGGCGAAGGCAGCAAGGATACCTGGATCCTTTCGCAGGAACCCGTCGAACCGGTCTCGCTGCTGCCGCCGCGGGGCGAGACGCTGCGGCTGGTCCGCAGCCGCGCCGACCTGCCCAGCCGCGTCGCCGACAACCTGTACTGGCTCGGCCGCCAGATCGAACGCGTCGACTCCGCCGCCCGCCTCCTCCGCACCGTCGCCCTGCGACTCAGCAGCGAAAACGACGCCAACCGCCTGCCGGAACTCCACTACTTGCTGCGCTGCATGGCCGAGCAGGGACAGATTGAGCCTGGGTTCGCGCTCGAAGGCATGCGCGACCAACTGCCGGCCATCGAGCAGGTCCTGCCGCAGATGGTGTTCGACCCCAACCAGTCGGGCAGCCTGCGATCGCTGGTGGACCAGACCTATCGCACCGCCTCGCGCGTCCGCGACCGCATCTCGGTGGATAGCTGGCGCGTCCTCACGGCCATCAACGCCGACTTCCAACTGGGCGAGGAGGAGGCCGGCGATTTCTCCACCCTCCTGCGGCACACCAACCACCTGATCATGAACCTCGCCGCCTTTGGTGGCACGGTCACGGAAAGCATGACGCGGACCCAGGCCTATCGGTTCCTGGAACTGGGCCGGCGTCTGGAACGATCGTTGCAGATCCTACTCACCGTCGGCAACTGCATCATCGACGTGCATCGCGTTCCGTCGGAGCTGCTCGAGGCGCTGCTGGAGATCGCGGACAGCCGGATGACCTACCGCTCGCGTTACCTCGCCAACCTGCAGCTCGCCCCGGTACTTGACCTGATCCTGACCGACGAGACCAACCCGCGCTCCCTGGCCTACCAGCTGGTCGCACTGCAGGAACATGTTGCCGGACTCCCCCGCCTGCTGAACACGCCGGTCTACAGTCCCGAACAACGGCTCGCCATGTCCCTCGTGCACTCCATCCGGATGATGGACATCGAGACGATCTGCGAAACCTATTCGCTGGGCGACCATGAGCCGCTGGCGAACCTGATGGCCGACTGGTCGAAACAATTGCCGATGCTTTCCAATGTGGTATCCATGCGTTATCTCGTGCACGCCGGGCCATCGCAATTGCTGGGCGAATTGAGCCCGCAGATGTGAGGGAGCCAGCCGTTGTAAGGAGCTAGGTGCATCCGGTGGCAATCGCGGGTGGCGGACCCGCGGAGCCCACGCGCTGGTCATTCCGGCGCCACCTGGGAACGTATCCGCGAGGATCGTGTCGTGAAGTACCAGATTCGACATACGACTCGGTATGCCTATTCCGAGCCGGTGCCGGTTTGCCATAACCAGGTGCACCTCGCACCGCGCAGCCTTTCGCACCAGACTTGCCATGAGTTCAAGCTGCTGGTCAGCCCGGCGCCCGTGGAACGCCGGCGCCGCGAGGATTTTTACGGCAATCAGGTCGACTACTTCTCCATCCATGAGCCACACACGGGCCTGACCATCACGGCGGACAGCCTGGTGGAGGTCGAGGAGCCCAAGTGGCCGCAACCCACCCGGACGCTCGGCTGGGAGTCGGTCGCGAGCTACCAGAGGTTTGGAACCGATCCACAGCGGCTGCAGGCTTGCGGATTCACCGTCCCGTCGCGTTATGTCCCGCTGCACCGCATGTTTGGCGACTACGCGCGGCCCAGCTTTCCACCGGGCCGTCCCCTGCTGGACGCGGTGCTGGACCTCACCTCGCGCATCCACACGGAGTTTCGCTACGACCCTCGCGCCACGACGATCCATACGCGACTCGCCGATGTCTTCGCGCTGCGCGCCGGGGTGTGCCAGGACTTCGCCCACCTGCAGATCGCCTGCCTCCGCTCCATTGGCCTCGCCGCCCGTTACGTCAGCGGCTACCTGCGAACCCTGCCGCCACCGGGCAAGCCGCGGCTCGTCGGCGCCGATGCGTCGCACGCCTGGCTGTCGATCTACTGCGGACCCGATGGCTGGGTGGACATCGACCCCACCAACAACTGCCTGATCTCCACCGACCACATCACCGTCGCCTGGGGCCGTGACTACTCTGACGTGTGCCCCATCCAGGGAGTTGTCATCGGCGGCGGCGACCACTCGATGTCCGTATCGGTCGACGTCGAAGCCAAGGAAATGGTTGCCTGACGCGCGGGACGAGTCGTAGTCGGCACACGGCGCGTGCCGACTACATTTCTATCCAGGTGGGAAGGCGTTTCACGACGAGACGACTTTAGGCTTCTTCGTCGTCGTCTTCGAAGATCGCATCCACGGCCAGGGCCGCGAGCACGGGATTGGCCAGGGGTTCCGTCACCGGTCGCGTGGCCGCGCCCGACTGGTAACCGCCCCAGGCGAATACGAACACCAGATCCTGCGTGGTAAACTCCCCATCGCGGTTCCAGTCGCCGTCCGCCCAACTCGTGTTGCCAGTCTGGTTATCCTCGTACTTGCCACCCTGGAAAGCCAGCACGAGGTCCGAGGAATTGAAGGCCCCGTCCAGGTTGCTGTCGCCGGGAAGCGCGTGGCCGCCGCCGGGCGTGCCATTCTTCTGCGCGCTGGCCCACCAGCCGTCCTTGCTGCTCCAGCTCGCGGCATCGCCGCTGCCCGGCCGCAGCACTTCCAGCGTATACCCGTCGCCATCGGTGGACGGATACCACGCATCGTCGAATGTGAACTGCTGGATGATGCCGCCGCTGGCGTCCACCAGCGTCAACTTCTCGCCGCCGTTATCCAGTTGCCCGCTGAACGCATCGACGACACCCGCGTCGCCCGTTCCGGTGGCGAGCGGAACCGCCGCGCCATAGCGAGCTTGGAACGCGGCCCGGTCACGCGGCACGACGATCGACGCCTGCGGCGCGAGCACCTGGGCACCCATCGTGAAGCGGATGCCTTCCAGAGTACCCTGGTTGTCGACCTGGATGAACTGCACCCCCTTCAAGTCCAGCGGCACGCTGCCCGTGTTCGTCAGCTCAATGAACTCGAACTGGTCGTTGTCGACATTCGGCTCCGCCCCGGAAGGATCGGCCGGATTGTAGTTTATCTCGCTGACCCGCAGGAAATCACGCACCGGCGTGACGGCGCTGGAATTCACGGTGATCGCAGTCTCGCCCACCGGCTTGCCCTGGAAATCGTAAGCCGCGAACGTCACCTGCTGCGTCCCCGGATTCACCGGTACGGTAACCTCCCAGCTGCTCTTGGTCAGCCACTTCGGCTTCAGCGGAGTCTCCGAACCCTTCAGCCGAATCTCTCGCACATCGACCCAGCCCGTGCCGCTGATGGTAGCCTGCAGCGCGTTGCCGACATCCAGCGGACCGGTGGTCGTGATGGCAAACGGCACCTGGGGAATCGCGGCGGCAACGCGTCCCTTGGCGTAGTTCGAGCGGGTGTTGATGTAGCCCTTGAAACTCGAGAAGAACGGCTGGCCTGGCACCAGCGCGTCGAAATGGTCGATCCAGGGATTCATGTAGTTGGCGTTGAACGTCGTGTTCACGATATCCCAGACGTGTCCGTAGAACGCATGCTCATACTCCGGCTTGGAGAGGAACTTCCGCAGATCGGCGTTCTCGATCAACGGTCCGGTGGCCGACTGGGTGAAGGAGAAGTCCATGTCCCACGGCAGGTAAAGCAGACGCTGGTCGGACGGCCGGACGTAGAAGATACCGTTGTGCTGGGCGCCGGACGTGTAGTTGTCGCCGATGCCGGCGAGGTTCGTCACCGCGAAGGAACGCAACCACTGGTCCACGTCAACAACCGCCTCCAACTGATCCATGAAGCCGGGATCCGTCTGGCGTTTGCCCAGTACCTTGAGTGCCGCCATGATCTGGCTGTAGTCATCCTGGCGGCTGTTATTCTTCAGCAGCCAGTGCCAGCGATAGCGTTCCTTGCCAACGCCCTGGTCGTTCATGGCGACTCCACGCACGTCGTCGGGATTGGGATTCTTTAATCCCTCAATACCGCCCGAGGTGGTCGTCGGGAAGTAGATCAGTTCGTATTCGAACGCTGTACCCGCGCTGCCATTTTCGTACTGGTTATCGAGGAAGATATCGTTGTAGCGGGCCGTGCTCAGCATCGCACTGCCGGTAAATCGCGAGTCGGGCGCGACGACATGGATCAGGTCGTCATACAGTTGCGGCAGATCGCCCGCGTGGATCAGGATCTGGCGGACGATGATCTCTTCCTGGCTGTATTCGTCACCGCTGCCGCTGCGGTCCACGCCGACGGTCGAGTGCACGCCGCGGAACAACTGCATCGGATCAAACGAGACGTTGTACCCGACGCGCACTGCGGTGTTGCGACCACGCTGGCTGCCTTTCAAACGAACGCCGACGTCATAGAAGACCTCGCCGTTGTAGACCACCGTCGCGCCCATGCGATCGTTGCTCATCACATTCGTCGACGTGTGGAGGAACTTCGTGTCGGCGGTCGTCATTACGATCCGGAA
>JBIIEC010000159.1:0-11736 GCA_044238045.1 Pirellulaceae bacterium
ATCGCATGGGCCGGCGCGGCCTGTACGGACTGAACCACATGCAGCGGTATCTGCTCGACCGGCGTGCAGACGACCACCCAGTCGGCGTCGGAGACACCCGCCGCGAGGTCCGTGGTGAACTCCGAGACGGCGCCGCATTCCAGCGCTTCCCGCAGCAATGCCTCGCGCCGGCCAATGCCCACCACACGCCGCGCAAGGCCCCGCTTCCGCAGGCCCATGCCGATGGATCCTCCAATCAGTCCTACGCCAATGATCGCGACGGTGTCCCTGCGGGCGTTCACTTCCTGATCCTGCGGATGTCCGGGTCTCCAGAGCCCCAGTTCCCCCGGGGCCAGCCTTGATGCCGCGAAGGCCCCATTCTAAGCCGTTCGCCACGCCGGAGCCAAGGACCGGGCGGCGCGGCGAAATGACGACCGCAGGGCTCATTTTCGCGAAAATAGCCGCCGACCCCATTAATGCGGCGGCCCTGCCCAGGCCACAATGGTTCCCGGATCGGCAACTCTTCTCGTGGCATGGTGAGGCCTCCGATGTCCGGACGAACGATTGGCTGGAGCGAACTGGCGAGCGTCTGTCGGCGGATGGGCACGGCCCTGGGCGCGGGCGTCGACGTGATGCGAGTGCTGCAGCGGGAGGCCGAAACGGGCACGCCGGCGAAGCAGGAGCGGATGGCCGAGGTGCGGCAGGCGGTCGCCCGCGGTGCCACACTCGACGAAGGCTTTCGCGCGGCCCACGGATACTTCCCCGGGTTCTTTCTCGAGATGCTGGCCGTGGGCGAGCAGACCGGGAAGCTCGACCACGTCCTGCCGCAACTCGCCAGCTACTACGACCAGCTTGTGCACTTGCGCAGCATGTTCCTGCGCGGCATCGCCTGGCCGGTGATCCAGCTGCTGATGGCGCTGGCCGTGATCTCGCTCCTTATCCTCGTGCTGGGCTGGATCGGCGGAAGATCGGGCGAGTCGGTGGATCTGCTCGGATTCGGACTCGTAGGCCCACGCGGCCTGGTGCGGCTCTACACGGCCCTGGGTGCGATCGCCGCCACGCTGCTGTTCTTGTGGCGATTCCTGCTGCGCGGCCCAGCAGGGAGAGCGGCGCTGGAGTTCTTGATGCGTCTGCCTGGCTTGGGGCCGGCCTTGCAGACGCTGTGGCTGGCCAAACTCACTTGGAGCCTCGGTGTGGCCCTCGACTCCGGCGCCGACGCGCGGCGGGCGACGCGGCTCGCCATCACCAGCACCGGCAGTCCCTTCTATCTGCGGCATCTTCCCGAGCTGGAACGCAGTGTGCGCACCGGGCGCGACCTGCATGAGGCGTTCGCCGCCACTGCCGCGTTTCCTGTCGACTTCCTCGACGCCCTGGAGGTCGGCGAGCAGACGGGCCGCACGGCAGAAACAATGCTCAAGCTGGCCGAAGGTTACCGCGATCGCGCGCAGACAACCCTCCGCGGCCTGACCCTGGTGGCAACCGCCGCCGTCTGGGTGCTGGTCGCCGGCACCCTCATCGTGCTCATCTTCCGACTGGCTGGTTTCTATCTGGGAATACTGGAAGAAGCCAGTCGCATCTGAACTGTGGTGGCTGAACTGTGGTGGCCTGGTCGACAGGGCCCGGCGCGCTTGCTTCGCGTTGGGCCTGCGGGTACGCTGGGGCGCGGAGAGATAGATCGAGGGTAGTGCGTCAAGTAGAGAGAAGTTACGTAGAGAGTAGAGGTCTCGGATGAGGCGGCGGGAGTTTCTGCAATCGGGAGTGGGCAGCTTGGCGGCGGTGGCTGCGTTGCGGACTCGGGCGTTCGCGGGTGCCGAGGATTCGGCGCTGCGCGTGGCGCTCGTCGGCTGCGGCTGGTATGGCAAGACCGACCTGTTTCACCTGATCCAGGTGACGCCGGTCGAAGTCGTCGGGCTCTGCGATGTGGACGCGAAGGCGGTGGCGGAGGCAGCCGAGCTGGTATCGCAGCGGCAGCCTTCGCGACGGAAGCCCGCCGTGTATGGCGACTATCGCAAACTGCTGTCCGAGCAGAGTCCAGAGATCGTACTCATCGGCACGCCCGACCACTGGCACTGCCTGCCGATGGTCGATGCCTGCAAGGCTGGCGCGGATGTCTATGTGCAGAAGCCGATCAGCTTCGATGTGGTCGAAGGCCAGGCGATGGTCGCGGCGGCACGGAAGTACAACCGCACCGTGCAGGTCGGCCTGCAGCGCCGGAGCACTCCGCACCTGCTGGAGGCTCGCGAACGCTACATCGACAGCGGCGTGCTGGGCAAGATCGCCTATGTCGACATCCACAGCTACTACGGCGCACCGGCCGATTTCCCCGCGACCACGGCCGTGCCCAGCCACCTCGATTGGGAAACCTACGTCGGCCCCGCTCCATGGCGCGACTACAGCCCCGGCATCCATCCTCGCAGCTGGCGAGCGGCCCGGGAGTTCAGCAACGGACAGACGGGTGATCTCTGCGTCCACCTGTTCGATGTGGTGCGGACCTACTTGAAACTGGGCTGGCCAAGCGAGATCTCCGCGCAGGGCGGTATCCTCATGCGCGCTCCCGGCACCAACATCAATACGCACGATACGCAGACGGCGCTGTTCGATTACGGCGATGTCAAGATCGTGTGGAACCAGCGGAACTGGGGAGCGAACCCGGATCCGCAGTATCCCTGGGGTGCGACGCTGTACGGCGACAAAGGCACGCTGAAGATCAGCGTCTGGTCGTACGACTACATCCCGCACGGCGCCGGTACGCCCGTGCACCGGGACTTCTTCGATGAAGTCGAGAAGTATCCCGAGGACAAGGAGCACCGCGAGACGGAGGTGTTCGCGGCACCGGCGACACGACGGCACATGCAGGACTTCCTCGCCGCGCGGCGGGAACGTCGCTTGCCCGTGGCGGACATCGAGCAGGGCCACATCTCCTCGGCCTGCTGCATCCTCGCCAACCTGTCGATGGACCTCCGACGCGGCCTCCGCTGGGACGCCGCCAACCAACGCGTCATCGGCGACGAGGAAGCCAACCAACGCCTCGCGCGTCCCTACCGCGGACCCTGGCAGCACCCGAGTCCCGAGTCGGTGTAGCGGATCCCGAGTCGGTAAGCCCGCCGAGATGCACTCAGGTCCTGCTTCCGGGACCTGAGTGGCCGCGACTCGTCCGCCGCATGCTCATCCGCCGCTACTCATCCATCGCCTCGTCGTCCGCTTCATCCTCCGTGTCGTCATCCGTGTCGTCCTGCTTCACGGAGCCGCCGCGGGCGATCTTTGCGGCGCGGACGGCGTCGGTCGGCAGCTCGTTGCCGTAGATCACGGCCAGGCTTGCCGCCACCAACGCATCCAGCGTGTTCGAGGACGCCATGATCCAGCCCTCCAGGCCCTGGTTGTCGAGATTCGGGTCGCTCTCGTGCACCCAGTCGTACCAGCCCAGATAGCCAGCATCGTAGATCATCTCGCAACGACCCCGCGTCAGCCCCAGGTTGAGCCGGCAAACCACCTCCGCCACATCCGGGCGGCAGCCTTCGGGGATCACCACCGTCGCGTTGCCGTACATCGTCAGGAACCCGTGCTTGGAGTCCACCACGATCCGGAACTTCTGCTCGCAGCAACCGCCGGTGATCAGCACAAGCACCACGTTCTCCTCCACATGGTACGACTGCCCCAGGTTGTCCAACGTGTTGGTAACTCGAGTGATCAGTTCGTTCATGGTCGTAGACTCCCGGGGATAACGCGTGGACGTGGAAGATGGTGAAAGGCTCTTGCCGCCGCTCAACTCGGCCCTGACGCTCGTCTGCCCGCTCGAGTCCCCCACGGGTTCCTCTTCCGCGAACTCGTCGACCGTCGTGACCACCTGGGGACAGGGCACCGCGATGCCCTGCAGCCAGTCGGGATCCGCCATCGACCGACCCGACCGATGGCGACTCGCCAGTCGTCGCAGCCAGTTTCGCAGTCGATGAATCATCGGTGCACCTTGTCTTCTGATCCGGTTGGTTTCGTGTTGCGCAGCCTGGTGTTCGGCTGCTTTTTATTTCGCAGCCCGTCCAGCGGTTGTCTGTCGTCGCCAGGCTCGCGTGGATCGCGAATCTTGAATCGCGAATCGGTCATGCCCGTCAGCGGCCGGCAAGCCAGCCGTGCCACAAGGGTCCAGGCATGTTCGGTCCAGGCATGTTCGGCCCAGGCATGCCCGTTCTAGGCAAGGCGGTTTTGCGGGCTGGTCTGAAACGATACGCGAGTGGGCCTCGTTTCGCCCGTGCGTCGTCGTTTTTTCGCCAACGAACCCCAACGGCCGGGGGCGATCGAACGCCCCCGCGTCCGGAGCAACCTGCCCACATGGGGAATACGCCGAACTTCAGGGAATGGATTAACTTTCCAGCCGGCTGGTTCGGTCTTTTTTTCGAAAAGTGGAGCTGCCCTGCGGCCGGCACGCGGGCCCGATCGAGCGGGCCCGCGCGAGGACCGCTGGAGCCGCCGTTTGCGAATTCCGCCGCGTCTTCTGCGTGGCGCGTCCCGCCGAGATCGCACGGGAATCGCCTTTTTCGTCGACCGGGAAAACGGCGAACGCTTCCCTGTAAGTGGTTGAGCATGTTAGTTTGAGGGCCCGGACAAGGCGTGGTACGTCCGGGCGGGGGGCAGTTCCGAGGCGTGTTTCGGGAGTCGTGACATGGCCGGCGATAGTCGGGCTACCGAGGCGGGGTCGGAGGAGGCGCTGCTGGGGCAGGTGGCGGGGGAGTTCTCCGAGCAGCTTGCGCGCGGCGAAACGCCTTCGATCGACGACTATCTGGCCCGGTATCCCCAGATCGCGGAGCTGATCCGTGACCTCTTTCCGGTGCTTTCCGCACTGCATGAGCCACGTCCGCAGAGGGCACCGGACGATGGCGCGCCTGCCGTCGACTGGACCGAGCTGCAGCATCGCCAGCGGCTGGGCGATTTTGTCATCGAGCGGGAGATTGGCCGCGGCGGGATGGGAATTGTCTACGAAGCGACCCAGCTTTCGATGGGGCGTCGCGTGGCCATCAAGATCCTGCCCTTCGCGGCACTCACCGATTCGCGGCGTCTGCGTCGGTTCCAAAACGAGATCCGCGCGGCGGCGACGCTGAACCACCCGAACATCGTCTCCATCTATTCGGTGGGCGAGGAGCGTGGCGTACACTACTACGCCATGCAGTATGTCAGCGGCCAGAGCCTCGCGAAGGTGATCGGCGACCTGCGGCACAAGCTGCAGATGCGGGAGGCGTCCGGGGAGGAGCCTTCGGTGACGCTCGCTCCGCCGTCACCCGCGTCCGAGAATGCACTCTTGGGCGCACCCTCTGCCTCACCGTCCGTTCACTCGCCCCGCCCTACCCCGCCTCTCGCCCCGCAGTCCACCTGGTTGGGCAGCCGGGAAGGCACGGCGACGAAGTCTCCAGCGGCGGCCGGTTCGGCTTTTGGGTCGGAGTCGGACGATGTCTTCACGACCGACTACTTCCGTTCCATCGCGCGGCTGATGGCCGACGTCGCCGATGGACTCGCCCACGCCCACCAGCTGGGTATCGTGCATCGCGACATCAAGCCCGCCAACCTGCTGCTCAGTTCCCAAGGCACGATCAGCCTGACGGACTTCGGCGTCGCCCAGGTCGGGGCGGAGCAAAACCTGTCCGTGGCCGCGGAACTCGTCGGGACGCTGCGCTACATGGCTCCCGAACAGGCGTTGGGACGCGGCGTGACCGACCATCGCGCCGACCTCTACTCCTGGGGCGCGACGCTTTACGAACTGCTGACGCTGCGGCCCATCTTCTCGGGGAACGATCGGCGGGAACTGCTGCGCCGGATCGCGTGGGAGGAGCCGGTGAGTCCGCGGAAGTTGAATCCGCGGGTACCGCGCGACCTGCAGACCATTGTGCTGAAGACACTCGCGAAGGATCCGTCGGACCGCTATTCGACAGCGGAGGAGTTGCGTCGGGACCTAGGCCGCTACTTGGACAACCGTCCCATCAAGGCCCGGATGGCGGGACCACTGACTCGCTGCAAGAAACTCATCCAGCGACACCCGTGGGCGTCGGCTCTGCTGGTCGCCACCAGCCTCATCTTCTCGCTGCTCACCGCCACCGCCGCGCACCGCGCCGACCAGGCGCTGCTCCGCGCCCAGGATCTTCTCTACGCGGCAGGTGTCCGCACGGCTGCTTCCGCCGTCAACATGGGCGAGACGTATCGTGCCGCGGAGATCCTGGAGGCCTACCGCCCGGAGCCGGGCGACACGAGCCGTCGCGATTTCGCCTGGAACTACCTGCAGGAGCAGGTGGATGGCCGCGAACTGGTGCTGGATACCGCCCGCTGGGGCGAACCGCTGTGCCTGGCGCTCTCACCCGATGGCGAGCAGCTGGTGTCCGCCCATGCTTCGGGGACGCTGCTGGTCTGGTCCACGCGCAGCTGGGAGCGGCTGGTGGAGCTGCGGCACCCGGGCGGTTCGGAGGTGGGCGAGCTGTCGTTCCGCCCGGACGGCCAGATGCTCTGCAGCGGCGACCGCGAGGGAGACGTCTGCATCTGGGATACGAGGAACTATACGCGATTCGCCGAGTATCAGTGTCCGAGCGACCAGTTGGCCGACGTGGCCTGGACGGCCGACGGCAACTGGCTACTGATGGCGCATGCGCGGTCGATCACGGCCTGGACGGCGGAGCCGCTGGGGCGGGAGTGGACTTGGGAGGCGCATGCCTCGCCGATCACCAGCGTGGCCTGTTCGCCCGACGGCCAGTGGGTTGCCAGCGGTGACGAAGCCGGGGTGTTACGCACCTGGGACATCGCCCGACGTTCCAAGCTGGGCGACCATCCCGGACGCTTCCCGCGCATCACGCGCCTCGCGTGGCTCAACGATTCCCGACGACTGCTGCTGGGCACGCAGGACGGGCTGACGTATCTCTGGGAGGAAGCGTCGCGGCGGGTGTTGCGGGAGTTTCCGGGGCACCAGGGCAGCATCTACGAGATCCGCGTCGCGGCCGAAGGATCGCGCGTGCTGACGGCCAGCAAGGACATGACGGTGCGGGCCTGGAACCCGGACGATCCGCAGGAGAAGGCCTTGATCTACCAGCACGCGCGGCGCGCCTACGACGGGCACTTCCTGTCCGATGGGCGGATCGTTTCCTGCAGCCGGGATGGTACGATTCGCGTCTGGCCGCAGGTTCGCAACCACTTTCGCAAGGAGGCCCTCACGGCGCAACCGGCCGGCAAGGCCGCGGCGATGTCTGCCGACGGGCGCTGGATCTTTGCCTGCTCCCCGGCGGGCCTGAAGTCGGTGGCGTCGGCCACCCATGGTTCCGGGCAGCTCATTCCCGTCCTCGCGCCAGCCAATGCCACTGTCTTCCTGCCGCGTTCGTCCCGCTGCCTGTTTACGACGGACGACCTTGCGGCGGAAGGCGAGGTGCTGCGCCACTCGACACGGAACGCCGCCATGATCGACTTCGATGCCGATGGCGACCTGGACCTCATCGCCAGCTTCGGCGCCACCTCGGCCAGCATCTGGCAGGAACGCAGGGCCGATGGTTCCTTGAAGCGACCGCGACTCACCCGCGACTCCGTCAAGGACACCGCCACCGTGCTGCTGCCTAGTTCCGATCGCGACATGGCCGAGCGTTGGTCCGTCTCCGCGCTCGCGGGCCGCTTCGATCGGATCCGCGGCACCGAACTCGTCTGCCAAGCCGAAGCCTTGCCGCGTCCTCGCGCGCTGGCCGTCGGGGATCTCGACAACGACGCGCGCCCCGACTTGGTCCTCGCCACCGAAGGCGACGCGTCCCTGCGCTGGTATGCGAACCCCGAATCGCAGGAGCTTCCCGCAGGCGTTTCGGTGTACCAGAAGGAAGGAGTGGCCAGTGACGTGCTGGTCGCCGATGTGGACGACGATGGCTGGCAGGACGTCGTCCACATGACCTCCCATGGCGTTGGCTGGTCGCGGAACCTGGGGGATGGCGTTTTCGGACCGCCGAACCTGGTCAACCCGTGGCAGACCGACTGGGGACGCTTGGCCTGGGTCGATTGCGACGAGGACGGCATCGAGGACCTGGTGGTGGGGACCCTCGATTCGGTCGTCTGGTATCCTCGCCTCGGACCCGCGACGTTCGACGCCGCTCGTACGCTGGAGGAGCTGCGCGACACCGACTGGCTTCCTCGACTGGCCAGCAGCACCGTCGTCTGGAACCCGCGAACGCGCGAAGTCGAAAAGCACTTCCAAGGCTTCTCCAGCGACGTCACCGCCCTGGCCGTGACGCGGGACGAACAGATGCTGGCGGCCGGTTCCCGCGATGGCGTGGTGCATGTCTGGCGACTGAATCGCGGCGAACCGATCTGGACGGTTCCCCAGAAGTTCCACACGATCGACTGTCTCGAATGGTCGAACGACGGTCGTTACCTGATGATTTCGGCCCACGATCATGTCCACGTCTGGGACATGATCTTGAAGCGTTCGCGGTATCTGTGGGACGCGCACGAAAACACGGTGGCGTCGATCGTCGTCTCGAACCAAGGCGACCAGGTCGCGACGATCAGCTTGGACAGCACGATCCGGATCTGGTCGTTGCGTACCGGCAAGATGGAAGCGAGCCTGCTGGGCCACAAGCAGCGGCCCATTGACGGCAGTTTCTCTCCCGATGATCGTCTGCTGGCCACCCTGGGCGAACGCGGCAACGTACGGCTGTGGCACCTGAGCACCAACCAGACGCTGCTGGTGTTGACCGACTGGAGCATTCCGCAGGCCCAACAGGTGACGTTTACCGGTCCCAATACGCTGATGGCCGTGGGAAATCGCCACGGAACGCTCGAACGGGCGATCTGGCAGGTGGAAGAGGACGATTCGCGACGTTAACCTGGGAGCTGTCGCGGAGCGAACTAAGCGACAGACGGTGGCAGCCGGTGGCTCGTCCCGCTCGGTCGTTCCGGAAGCCTGCCGGGCCGTCGCGAGACGCAGGGAGCGGTGGGCGTTGAGCCTCGTGGTGCCCTGCCATCGCACTTGACGCGTGCCGCCCACGGAGGACGCCATGTCCATCGGACCGCTTGATGAAACCGGGGAACAGCTGGCCGACTACGCGTCGGGAAACCCGGCCGCCATCAATGAACTTCTGGAACGGTACCGACCGTTCCTCCGCCGTGTGGTGCAGGTGCGCCTGGACGCATCGCTGCGCGGACGCGTGGATCCGTCGGACATCGTGCAGGAGACGCACGTCGAGGTGGTGCGGCGGCTGGGTGACTACCTGGAGCGATGTCCGATGTCGTTCCGCGCCTGGCTGCATCGCACGGTCTGCCAGCAGCTGCAGCTGGCCCGCCGCTTGCATCGCGACACGCGAAGCCGCACGGTCGATCGGGAGATTGCGATCGACGACCAGTCGTCCGTCGCTCTGGCCGCACTGCTGCTGGGCGAGAGTCCAAGCCAGTCGATGGAACGCGACGAGATCGTGGAGAAGGTGCGGAACGCCCTGGAGCGTTTGCCGCCGCTGGACCGCGAGATTCTGCTGCTCCGCAACTTCGAGGCGCTGACGAACATCGAAGCCGCCGAGATCCTGGAAGTCCCGCCGATGACGGCCGCCAAACGCTACGGCCGCGCGCTGATACGCCTGCGCGAGGAGCTCAAGGGCATCCAAGGTCGCCTTTGATCAAGTCGGCCGCGAAGTGATGAGTCGAGTCGGGCCCGCAGCGTCCGGGCCCGCGTTCCAACTGCTCCGCCCTGCCCTCACTGGGCCGTCCGCAGGGACTCGATCAACCGCTGACCCTTGGCCGTTGGACGCATGTGCTCCGAGATGACCTGGACGCCCGAGGCCAGTTGCTCGCGGAACTTCTCCAGCGCCGGCTTCAAGTTCAGTTCCGGGAAACGCTCGTCCAGACGCTGGTGGACTCGGCAGTTCCGCGCCAACACGAACGTGCCATGCAGTACCTGGAACAGCGGTCGCGGGTCGGGCCGGATCGGTGCCTGGTGGACCTCGTTCGGGTTCGTCAACAACGGATCCAGCACGAACAGGGCGTTCAGGTGCAGGTGGGAGCATTCGTGCACCAGATGCTCGAGGAACCACGGCACCGCATCCGCTTCGGCCGGCGCCTTGAGCCACAGGGCTCCGAAAGCCTTGGGAGAGCTGAGGCCCTCGATCCCGCTGCCCGTGAACAGCTTGACGCAGGCGACGTGCGTCTGGATCTCCGCGTGCATGTCCGCGTCGACCTGCGAAATCAGTTCCATCGCTTCGATCGCTCGCGCATGCAGCGGGCGAACGTCCTGCTCCAGCAGCGGAAAGCATTCGAGCGCCGGCATGCCCGGAATTTGGGTCATGCGGATCTCGCGAAGCAACGCGGCTTCCCAGGCGTGAACGGCGATCGATTCGGTCTCGAAATGGTCGGCATACCACTGCTCGGGCGGGTCCGCGCACCAAGCCTGCAGCCGATCCAGCACGGCGTAACCGTCGCGACGCTCGATCGCCTCCATCAACGTCGCCAGGCGGGCACTGAGTCGCGGCGCCAGTCGCCGGTCCAGGTCGATGGAACGGACGGCTGCCTGAAGACGATCGAGTCGAGCTTGAAGGCCGTTGGCGGCCACCTCCAGAGCTTCCTCGGCACATTGCTGCCAATACTGACGGATGGCCCGGGCGACCCGACGACTGGTCTCCGCGTTCGGCTCCCAGCGAAACCAGTCGGCCCGCGCGTCACGAGCGAAGACGGGCAACTCCCCGGACGCTTCAGTGAAGGCAGGAGACGGAGCATTCCCGATGACGCCCATGACGATCCTCGCAGGATGGATTCGAGTGAAAGGATGCCGGCCAACGCAAGTTCGACCAGATTGCACACACCACGCTGCGCGACCGACCTGACTCCTCGGACGGTTGCACGCGGCGACAGGTCTTATCTAACCGGCAGAAACACTCGGCGCTGCCGAAAGGCCTCGCGTTTCCGCGGGAAAGATGCTCGCCCGACAAGGTCCTGCCGACTGCGTCGTGAGAGCCAAGAGCCGTGGAGGAAAACGGTTGTCTGCGCCTGCTTTTTCAACGACGAGCGGCCCGGATCATCCCTGATCAATCGCTGGTCAGAATCAGTGCAGCCAACGGCGGAAGAAGGAGACGCCGAACGACCAAGGCCCCGCATGCTCGATCGTCGAACCGTCCCACCACGAAACCGGACCGGCCGCCACGAGGCGACGCGTTGCCGGAAGAACGTGCGCCGAGCCGAGCGAACTGTCGGCGGGTCGGAAAACCCACGTCACGGGGTGAGGTTGTGAAAAAAGTAGCAGGCATACTCCGTGTGCCGTGCGTCTTTCGACCTGCCGATGAGTCGACAGCTCTTGGGCTCTTTTTGCCTTCCCAAGTCTTGCTCTACCGAGTGGGGTGGAGCTGCCAGTCCGTTCCCGATCGGATTAGGAATCAATGATTCACGGCCTCGGAGCACGCTGGCAACCGGAGGCAGGCGAAGAACCGGACGCGAACGCGTGCCGGCTGGTGCAACGATCGCCGCTAACCTCCGTGAGCAAAGGAGGTTATGCCAAGAGAAGCGAGTCTGGCAGATGTCTCGCAAAGACTCGCAGATTACCTAAAGTAGCAGAGAAGGGACTCGAACCCACCGCAAAACCCTCGGGAAAAACGGAGGCTTTCCCTTGCGACGACGCAGAATCCGACGCAGTTGGTGCACAAACCTCTGGGTCGGAGGCCGCAGACCCCCTCCTTGAAGAGATCCTGCGGACCTGGGGCTCTCTGCCCGCAAGCGTTCGCCAGCGGATCTCAGGGTTATTGAGAGACTATGCCCCCCCAGGGGCTTCATATGAATGCA
>JBIIEC010000549.1:0-3423 GCA_044238045.1 Pirellulaceae bacterium
GGCGACCGGCGAAACGGCCGTGAGTGCCGAGGCGGGTCAGGAAACGTTGGCCGCCGAGCCCTTCATCGAGGTGGGATCGGGCCAGGCGGTCGTGCGGTATGGCCGCCTGCGGGACCTCCGCATCGGTAAGGCGATGGTCGAGGGCCAGGTGTTTCGACAGGCGCGTGGCGAACCGATGAGCAGCGCGAAGTACGTGCCGTTCCGGACCTTCAAGTCCGACAACCCGGCCGAGGAAACGCAGCTGACCGAAGCGCTCGAGAAGACCTCGATCAAATGGAGCTATCCGCCGGGCCCCAGCGTCTGGCGTCCTTATGGGCCGATGTTCCTGATCAGTGCGTTATTCCTGCTGTTCTTCTTCCTGATGCTGCGTCGCCTGGGCGGCGCCGGGTCGCCGATGGCGTTCGGCCGCAGTCGCGGCCGACTGTACGCCCAGGAAGACCTTGGCCTCACGTTCGACGACGTGGCCGGCATCGACGAAGCGGTCGAGGAAGTGCGCGAAGTGGTCGACTTCCTGAAGTCGCCGGACAAGTACCAGCGACTGGGTGGCCGCATTCCGAAGGGTGTTCTGCTGGTGGGTCCGCCGGGTACAGGCAAGACGCTGCTGGCCAAGGCGATCGCCGGCGAAGCGGGCGTGCCGTTCTTCAGCCTGTCCGGCTCCGACTTCGTGGAAATGTTCGTGGGGGTGGGAGCAGCCCGCGTGCGCGACATGTTCCAGCAGGCCGTCGCCAAGGCGCCCTGCATCATCTTCATCGACGAACTCGACGCCCTCGGCAAGTCGCGTGGCACGAGCGCCGTCGGCGGTCATGACGAGCGGGAACAGACGCTCAACGCGCTGCTGGTCGAGATGGACGGCTTCGATTCCAACAACGGCGTCATCGTGGTGGCCGCCACGAATCGCCCCGAAATGCTCGACCAGGCCCTGCTGCGACCGGGTCGTTTCGATCGCCAGGTACTGGTGGACCGCCCCGACATCCGCGGCCGTGAGGATATCCTCAAGGTTCACGTCAAAGCCGTGAAGCTCGACGACTCGGTCAGCCTCAAAGAGATCGCCGCGATCAGCCCCGGCTTCGTCGGCGCCGACCTAGCCAACCTGGTCAATGAAGCGGCTCTGCTGGCCGCTCGCAAGAACAAGCCGCATGTGAGCATGTCGGAGTTCAACGAGGGGGTGGAACGCGTCACGGCCGGCCTGGAAAAGAAGCAGCGGGTCATGAACGAGGACGAGAAGTACCGCGTCGCCTATCACGAAAGCGGCCACGCGCTCGTCGCCTACAGCCTTCCCAACACCGATCCCGTCCACAAAGTGTCGATCATCCCCCGCGGACTCGCCGCCCTCGGCTACACACTCCAGCGACCCGAGGGCGACCGGTTCCTGCTTACGCAATCGGAACTCGAAAGCCGCATCCAGGTGCTGTTGGCCGGCACCGTGGCGGAGGAATTGATCTTCGAGGACATCTCCACCGGCGCGCAGAACGACCTCGAACGAGCCACCGAAATCGCCCGCAGCATGGTCATGGACTATGGCATGAGCGAACTGGGGCGACTGTGCTTCCGCGAAAGCAACCGCTCGGCCTTCCTGGCCACTTCGGGCGAGGAACGAAACCATGCGTACAGCGAGAAGACGGCGCAGGAGATCGATCAAGCCGTGCGGCGGATCATCAACAACGGCCTCACCAAGGTCCGCGATATCCTGACCCATCGACGCGACGCGCTCGTCGCGCTGGCGGAAGACCTGATGATCGTGGAGTCGATCGACGCGGCCGACCTGCGCCGGATCATCGAGCAGAACACCCGCAGTCCGCGCGTTGTCCCCGGCACGGCCCACCAGGCGGCCCACCGCCGCACGGCCGTCGCGGAAACTCCTCCCGCCGAAGAACCGCATCCGGCCGCCGAAGGTGAATCGGCCTGATCGGCCTGCATCTCAAGAGGCCGGGCCAGCTTATCGCAACCCGTCGATCGACCAGTCGTAAGCGGCCCGCAACGCGTCATGCACCGTCTCGGTCACCAGCCGGAAACTGATCGGCTTGGTAAGCACTCGGAAGGCGTCGACGGAGTCCCGCATGGAGTCGTCGACTTGGCCGGAAATCAGAATGCAGGGCAGCGTCGCCTGCACCTGCTTGATGCGGGCAATCGCCTCCAGCCCCGTCAGTCGCGGCATGTGCATGTCGATCAGCACCAGGTGCACTTCGTCCTGCTGGACAATCTCCCAGGCCTCCTGCCCGTCAGCGGCCAGCAGCGTGCGAAACCCTCGCGGCTCGAAGACGTCGCGAAGCGTCTCACGAAAAGCGCGATCGTCGTCGGTAATCAGAAGAGAAGGTGACATGACCACCGGGACGTCCCCTCATCGATTTCCCCACTTGCCGAAGGCCCCAGCAACTCGCAGTGCAAACCGGATGCCGTCTCCGTTTTGGGAGCCTCTCTCGCAACGTAACCTCCTTGCCGATCTCAATTTGTAGCCTAATAATTCGCGCCAGGCCAGACCAGCCCGGAGATCGGCCCAGCGGCTGGACCGGCCAACTTGGCCGACGCCCGCCACTCGCGGCGGACCCCGGCCCTTTTTCCGCCCGCATCCGGTACCAGGGGCCTCAGTCTACTTGAGGAAACCAGCCGAAACCGTCATTCTGGTGGCCTCTGGCGGTTCCTGCCGCTTCGGGAAGATGACGCAACCGTCCCGCCCAGTCGGGATGGCCCGTTTTCGTCCCCCACCCAGCGGGACCTCGGAAAATCGGAGGACATTCGGATCGCTCAGAGAGGTTGGCTCGTTCCGGCGTGGAGCCGGTGGCCATCGGACGGGCCGCACGGAACGGTGCACCCAAACCACTTCGCCCGGTCGAACGCCGCGTCCCTGCGGCCGACCCGCTCGGGCGAGAAACTTTACACGTCCAGTCCAGACACCAATCGAACGAGGGAGATCATGAACGAAGCCAAGAACAACCCCATGACGCGCACGGAAGTCATCTCGGCCCTGTCGGCCAGCACCGGCCTCACGAAGCAGCAGGTCGGTGGCTTCCTCGACGAGCTCAAGAACCTCATCGCGGCCAACCTGAAGGACGGCGGCCCGGGGGCGTTCAACCTGCCCGGCCTGATGAAGATCAAGGTCACGCGCAAGCCGGAGACGCCGGAGCGGAAGGGCATCAATCCGTTCACCAAGGAAGAGACGATCTTCAAGGCCAAGCCGGCCCAGAACGTCGTCAAGATCGTGCCGCTCAAGCCGCTGAAGGATTCGGTGTAGTCTCCTGTGGGGCAACCGGCCCCAGCCGTCTCGTCTGCCAACGGCCGACGACGCGGAAGTCGCCGCAGCGGACGCCATTCGCAAGTCACTGCGGCTACCCCCTGGCCGGTGACGGTTTCGGCGGCGGGCCAGTTCCACAAGCTCGTGGCTGCCGCCCGGAATTCCGTCGCAGTCAGACGCCGCCAACAGGAAAG
>JBIIEC010000550.1:0-3418 GCA_044238045.1 Pirellulaceae bacterium
CCCGGCCGCACTAGCAGCACCCAGCACGCAACACCGACGCGTTAACGCTTCGCAGTGCGACCGAGACGGTCGCGCTCCCGGTCGCGCTCCCGGTCGCTGCTGAATTTGCGGTTGGCGCGTCGCAGATCGCTTGTCATGATGCCATCCGAGGCAGAGGCGACGCCCCATTTGGAATGCAATCCATCGATGTCCTGGATCCTGCTGACGATCTTTTCCGCGTTTTTCCTGGGTCTTTACGAGGTTTCCAAGAAGCTCGCCGTCAACGCGAACGCGGTCGCTCCGACCCTCTTCTTCGCCGTGCTGACCAACGCCGTCGCCTGGTTGCCCTTCGTGGCTTGGTCGGCCGTGTCGCCCGATTCGTTGCCGCACCCGCTCCTGCAAGTCGAGTCGCTGTCCTGGCGCGAGCATGGGTTGCTGGCATTCAAGTCGCTGCTGGTCGGCATCTCCTGGGCCCTCACCTACGCGTCGCTCAAGCAGCTGCCGATCTCGATCGCCAGCCCCATCCGCAGCACCGGGCCGCTGTGGGCCATCTTCATCGCCACCACCCTCTGGGGAGAACGCCCCAACGCGTGGCAGTGGGCCGGGATTCTGGTACTGCTCGGTTCGATCTATGCCTACTCCCTCGTCGGACGCCTGGAAGGCATCCACTTCCACCGCGATCGCTGGATCGGCATGCTGGCGCTGGCAACGCTGCTGTCGTCGTGCAGCGGGCTGTATGACAAGTACCTGCTACAGAACGCGGGCCTCGACACGTCCACCGTGCAGGCCTGGTTCTCGATCGACCTCGTGCTGGTGGTCCTGCCCGGTTTCTGTGTCTGGTTCGCGCGACACCGCGAAAGCCAACCGTTTTCATGGCGATGGTCGATTCTCGCCATCGGACTGTACCTGCTGGTCTCCGACTTCCTGTACTTCACCGCGCTGGAGCAGCAGGGCGCGCTGATTTCGCTGATCTCGCCGCTGCGCCGCGTCTCGGTGATCATCAGCTTCCTGCTGGGAATCTACCTGTTCGAGGAATCGTATCTGCGCCGCAAGTCGGCGTGCCTCGCGATGCTGCTCTTCGGCGTCGCCCTGATCAGCATCGCGGCACCGCGCTGAGTACGGCTGCTTTCCCGCCTTCTTCCCCTGCCGGAAGATTGAACCACGGAGGACAACGAGCGCACGAAGGTGCTCGTCGAAACTCCGTGCTCTCGGCGCCCTCCGTGGTGAAAAAACACGAGCCCCATCCCAATCCCCACGCGCCAGCAGCCAGCAACGCCAGCTTCTTTTTGAGTCTTCAAGCGCCGCAGAATCCTCACAGCCGGAAAAACAAGAAAAGTTTACCCAGTCCACCTGCCGAAAACCCTCTACGTCACCCGGTATCTCCAGAACGAGGATGATCCTTCATGAAGAACGTAGCGCTCATCACCGGCATTTCGGGCCAGGATGGCTCCTACCTCGCCGAGTTCCTGCTGAGCAAGGGGTACGACGTGCACGGCGTGGTGCGTCACACCAGTTCGGGCAGCTACAGTCGACTCGACCACCTGCGTAGCCGCATCGCGCTGCACAAGGCCGACCTGTTGGATGAGGGATCGCTGAAGACGCTGATCGAGCAGGTGCAGCCCACGGAATTTTACAACCTGGCGGCGATGAGCTTCGTGCCGGTCAGCTGGCAGCAGCCGACGTTCACGGCCGAAGTGACGGGGCTGGGCGCACTGCGTGCCCTGGAAGCCATCCGCAGCGTGAACCCGCGGATTAAGTTCTACCAGGCCAGCAGCAGCGAAATGTACGGCCATGTGGTCGAAACGCCGCAGAGCGAAACGACTCGCTTCTATCCCCGCAGCCCGTACGCGGTGGCGAAGGTCTTCGCGCACCACATCACGGTCAACTACCGCGAAAGCTACGGCATGTACGCCTGCAGCGGCATTCTGTTCAACCACGAGTCGCCGCGTCGCGGCCTGGACTTCGTGACGCGCAAGATCACGCACGCCGCCGCCCGCATCAAGATGGGCCTGCAGCATGAACTGCGGCTCGGCAATCTCGACGCCTGCCGCGACTGGGGCTTCGCAGGGGACTACGTCGAAGCGATGTGGCTGATGATGCAGCAGGACGAAGCCGACGACTACGTGATCGGCACGGGCAAGACCACTCGCGTCGGCGACTTCGTCGACATGACCTTCCAGTATCTGGACCTCGACCCGAAGGCGCATGTGTTCGTCGACCCGCAGTTCTACCGACCCGCCGAGGTACACCTGCTGCTGGCCAATCCGACCAAGGCGATGGAACGCCTGGGCTGGTATCCGAGGACCGACCTGCGCCATCTGGTGCAGATGATGGTCGACCACGACGTGGAACTGGCACGAAGCGACAAGCAGAACCAGGGCCAGGAATTCCAGAAGCGAGCTGCCTGAGGCTTGGCAGCGGATCGGCTGGGCAACTGGGCAACTGGTGGCTCGACGGTGCGAGAGGCGGCAGACCAGGAACGGAACCGCGACGGGGCGGAGCCCTTGAAGACGGGAACGCGAGCATGACAGAGACGGGGCGGACGCCGATTCGAGTGGCGGAACCGGTGCTGGATGGCAACGAGCGGGCCTATGTGCTCGACTGCCTGGACAGCACCTGGATCTCGTCGCGCGGCAAGTACATCGAGCAGTTCGAGTCGATGGTGGCCGAATTCTGCGGCGTCCAGCATGGCGTCGCGGCGAACAACGGCACCACCGCCCTGCACCTGGCCCTCGCGGCGCTGGGCGTCGGACCGGGTGATGAGGTGATCGTGCCGACGCTGACCTACATCGCGTCGGTGAACGCAATCCGCTACTGCGGCGCGACTCCGGTCTTCGTCGACAGCCTGTCACCGTCCCTGACGCTCGATCCGTCCCACGTCGCGTCGCGGATCACGCCCCGCACGCGGGGCATCTTGACCGTGCCGCTCTATGGCCATCCGGTGGACATGGATGCCCTGCACGCGCTGGCCACTCGCCACGGCCTGTTCCTGCTCGAGGACGCCGCCGAGGCACTCGGGGCCCGCTATCGCAACCAGTCCGTTGGTTCCCTGGCCGATGCCACCGTCTTCAGCTTCTTCGGCAATAAGATCATCACGACGGGCGAAGGAGGCATGATTGTCACCGGCAACCCCGAACTGGCGGGCCGCATGCGGTTCCTCCGCGGCCAAGCCGTCTCGCCCGAAAAGAACTATTGGCACACCGACGTCGGCTTCAACTATCGCATGACCAACATCGCGGCCGCCATCGGCTGCGGGCAGATGGAACGGATCGAAGCGCACCTCGCCCGACGACAGCAGGTGGCCCGCTGGTACACGCAGGCCCTGCGAAACCATGCCGAACTGGTGCAGTTGCCGGAAGCCGGCCCCCACTGCCATCACTGCTACTGGATGTACTCCATCGTCCTGCAGTCCAGCCAGCCGGGCCTGCGGGATGCCGTG
>JBIIEC010000160.1:0-11673 GCA_044238045.1 Pirellulaceae bacterium
GACGCTCTTCCGACCAGATGCCCATGGTGATCGTCGCCACGTACACCAGCATGACCCAGCTGAAGCGACTGTTCAGCTGGTGCAGAGTGGCGAGGTTGTTGTTGAAGAAGTCGTGGGGAAAGAAGGCGCACAGGCTGCAGGCCGCCACGAACATCAGGATGAACAGGTAGCCGGTCGGATTGCTGAAGTAGCCGACAAAGTTGCGTCTCAGCACGGCCCATCCGGCATGCTTGGCCTTCGCCCACGGCATCAGCAACGCCAACACTACCGCCACGAAGAGCGTATCGACCAGTAACAAGGAGACAAAAGGTGTCGTAATACCGTTCATAGGTAAGGCTTCCATCGTTCTATCTGAGGATCTCACCGGCCACCCGCTTCGAACATTCCATGTCGCCATGGCCTGACACGAGCGAGATCGGCGCACCAACAGTTCCCAAACCGTCGCGCGGGGGTTAGCCCCCGCCTGCATCCGGCATCACACGCCAACCGCCGCCGTCAGACGCTGGAACTCCGACTCCAGCGACTTGCCGTTCTTCGTGAACTCGGCCAGCGGAGCGTCCGCCACGACGCGCCCTTCATTGATGATGATCACGCGACTGGCAATCGCGGTGACCTCCTGGAAAATGTGCGTCGACAGCAGGATCGTCTTGTGCTGCCCCAACCGCTGCATGGTGCGGCGAACTTCCTGGATCTGGTTGGGATCGAGCCCCGCCGTCGGCTCATCCATGATCAAGACCTCCGGTTCGTGCAGCAAGGCCTGGGCCATGCCCACGCGCTGGCGATACCCCTTGGAGAGCTTGGAAATCGGCTTATGAAAGACCGATCCCAGCGAGCAGATATCGACCACCGCCTCGATCCGGGAACGCTTCTGGCTGGCGGTGAGGCCGCGCGCATCGGCGAAAAAGGCCAGAAGTCCGGCGGGCGTCATGTCCGGGTAGAGCGGCCCGTTCTCGGGCAGGTAGCCCAGCTTGGCCGATCCTGCCAGGCGATCCGCGGCCATATCGTGCCCGGCGATGCGAGCCACCCCCTCCGACGGCGCGAGGTAGCCGGTCAGAAGTTTCATCGTCGTGCTCTTGCCGGCGCCGTTCGGGCCCAGGAACGCCACGATCTCTCCGCGTTTCACTCGGAAGCTCACGTTCCGGCAGGCTGCGAAATCGCCGTAGAACTTCGACAGCCCTTGCGCCTCGATCATCGGCACGGTGTCGGTCTGCTGGTTCATCGAATTCTCCAAACCGTCTATTGAATCAACCTGTCGTTTTCGGCCGCCCGCAAGGGGACAACCGCCCGGCGAAATACGCCACGCAATGCGTCTCGCTCGCCCAAGGAATCATGGCGAGCGTCGCCTGAACCGCGTCCGAGCGGGCCGCCTGGAAACACCCGGTTTTCCGCCAGCAGCGCCCTCGAACCGATCCGAGTCGCTCCGCTCTGGACGTTCCCGGGTCGCTCCGCTCTGGGCCAAACCGCCGCCGATTCGACAACGAACGGAACCTGACTTGAAGCGACATCGGACTCCCCCGCGTCGTTCAAACCAACCAGTCGCCCGAAACTACGCGTCGGGCCGTTGTAGGTGGGAACTGCCCGACGAGCATCTCGCTCGCGGCAGCCGGAACTGGTGCCAGATCAGCACTGCGTGCCACAGGTGGAAAGTGCTCCACGACCCGGCGCAGTCCTCCGTCGAACCTTCCCTCGTCGGCAGCAACGGGGACCGACGCCATCGACCGACGCCCGCTCCTCGTTTCCGCCATTAATGTAAGAACGCTCCTCCAATCCGACAAGTTCGCCCCGGCCAAAATTCCCCCACAACGGCTCCCCCCGCCCCCCGCACTCCACCGAAGCTCGCAGATGCTCCCAGGAACAACCGGGCAGCGGGGGCACCGCAGCGAATGGGCGGTCAGCGCACGGCTCACGCGATTCGCCAGGTCAGGTGACGCTTCCAGTGCGCATCATCCAGCTCGGGAAAATCGGTCCGCAGATGAACGCCCCGCGACTCCTCGCGGGCCAAGGCCGCCTGCACCATCAGCCGCGCGACCAGCAGCATGTTTTGAAGCTCCCAACCGGCAGGCGCGTTGAACTGGCGTGGCAGCACGTAGCGACACAAGTTCTCGATCGCGTCCAGTGCACCCGCCAGGGAAGCCCGGTCGCGACGCACGCCTGCAGCTCGCCACATCAGGCTGGTCAGCGAGTTCCGGATGTCGACGACATCGAGGGGTTCGGTGGAGTTGGCTACGGTAGGAAAGGCCCAACTGGGCGCGTTGAAGTCGTCGGGAATTCCGCGAGCCGCTTCGGCCGCTCCGCGTCCCGCATGGGCTCCGAACACCAGTCCCTCCAAAAGACTGTTGGAGGCGAGACGATTCGCGCCGTGCAAGCCGCTGGAGGTGACTTCGCCCGCCGCCCACAGGCCCGGGATGGTCGTGCGTCCTTGTGCATCCACCGTCACGCCACCGATCATGTAGTGCGCTCCGGGACGGACCGGAATGCGATCCGTGGCGATGTCGATGCCAAACTGCTTGCAGGTCGAAGCGATCCCCGGAAAACGCTGCCGCACATGGTCGGCCGGCAGGTGACTCAGGTCCAGGTAGACGCAGGGATGCCCCGTGCGTTGCATCTGCGTGACGATCGACTGGGCCACCACATCCCGCGGCGCCAACTCCCCGCGCGGATCGTAGTCCCCCATGAAGCGATGCCCGCTGGCATCCACCAGCCAGGCGCCTTCACCACGCATGGCCTCCGTGATCAAGCTGCGACTGCTGCCCGCGATGTACAGCACCGTCGGATGGAACTGCATGAACTCCATGTCCCGCAGTTCCGCTCCCGCGCGGTAGGCGATCGCCATGCCGTCGCCCGTGGCCACGGGCGGATTGGTCGATTCGCGGAACAACTGGCCGGCCCCGCCCGTGCAGAGAATCGTCTGCTTGGCCCAGACCATCATCTTGCCGTGATGCGGGTTCCAAAGAATCGCGCCCCGACACCGCTGCTCGTCGGCCAGCAGGTCGATCGTGGTCGCACGCTGCCACAACTGCACGTTGGGGAAACGCTGGGTCCAGTGCGTGACCGCGCGCATGACCTCCTTGCCGGTCGCATCCCCCAGCGCGTGCACGATTCGATGGCGACTGTGGCCGCCTTCGCGCCCCAGGATCAACTCCCCGTCGTGCTCATCGAACCGCGTGCCCCACTCCATCAACTCACGGATCCGGTCGGGAGCTTCCCGCACGACCATCTCGACGACGGCCTTGTCGCAAAGCGACCCACCCGCCGAAAGAGTATCCGCGATGTGCTCCTCGAAACGGTCTTCCGGATCGAGGACGCCGGCGATGCCGCCCTGCGCATAAGCGCTATTGGATTCGGGCAGCGTGTCCTTCGTGGCCACCACCACCGACTGATCGCGGCCGATCTCGATGGCCGCTCGCAGTCCCGCCAGCCCACCACCGATGATCAGGATATCGGTGAAGTAGTGCGGCACCTGCTTGGGATGAAAGGCACAGAGGTAGCGGGGAATCGGCATGTCCATCGCCGCATTCTAACGGCCCCGGCTTCCCTTCTGAACCCGGGGGAAGCCCTCGCGAAGCCCCAGGCGCCTCGTTTCGCGAAAGACGGTGACTCGCTCCATCCCTGCGGCCAGTCGAGCCAGCACCGGCTCCAACGACCGGTTCCCAGGGGTTACCGCGGTCCTCGTGGACGCTCCACCGCACCGCCACGCGACGGTTCCGGGACGCTCTTCAGGAACGCGCGGAACTGCTCCTGATACTCCGATGGCAGCACCGACGCCGCGCCGCCCTGCCGCAATGGGGCCCCCGCATCCTTCGGCTGACGATCGCTTCGCACCCGCGCGTTGGGCGGCCGCAGCCCCAAACCGCGAAGTTGGTCGTTGAGCCGTTCGGCTGCCTGGCCACCTCGATCCTTCTCGGCTCCCGTCGCCGACCTCATCCGCTGCCAACGGTCCACGAAGGCCTTCATCTCGGCGGGCGTCCATCCCAGCCGATCCAGCAACTCGGCATCCTGCGGCTTATCCTTCAGGTACTCCAGCGCCATCGCGGTCGCCTTGTTCGCATACTCCAGATTGGCTTCCTCTGCCGTCGGCGCTGCCGCATCCAACGCCTCGCCTTCCGCTCGCCCGCCCTGCCCACCTCCACGTGACGGTCCGGCCGAGTCTCCCACTCGCTCCTTTCCTGCATCGTCCCCGTTCGGTGTGCGCGTCTCTTGCGACTGCTCCGAACCTTCCGCGGCCGCAGCTTCCGGGCGCGAGTTGCCCTCCGGACCAGCAGCCGATCTGCTCCCGCCCGTTGCCCCGTCGGGCTTGGCCGAGTCTCCCGGAGTGGCTTCCTCGCTGCTGGCTTCGGGGCGAGCAGCAGGTCGGCCCTGGGAGCCACGAGAACCCCGCTGCCCCGCGTTATTCGCTCCCTGCGGCCCGGCCTCGGCATCGCCGTCCGGCGACTCTTCCTCCCCGTCGGAGGCCTTATCCGGAGCACGTTCGCCGGATGAGTCACCCACGGATGAGTCACTGTCCGCGGATCCTTCGGCCTCTCCCGCACCGGCCTCTGAACCCTCGCTTGGCGAACCCTTGGAGGGCGACGGCGAGCCGCCGTCGGTTGCCTGGTCCGCGCGAGCACCTGAGGACGGTGAACGCTCGTTCCCACGCGTCTCGGCGGAACCCGAGCCTGCCTCGGAAGAAGAAGAAGAAGAAGAAGAAGCGTCCGTCGCGTTCTGTTCACCACGATCGGACGCCGACCCCTGGGAGTTGTTCTCCGCACCGGCCGACGAACGGTCGCCGTTTGGGGAGTCACTTCCCGTGCCTTGCTTGCCCGGCCCCGCACCTTGCGCCGCGTCACCTGCCTCGCCCGTGTCCGCCGCGCCCGTGTCCGACGCACGCGGGTCGTCCGCCCTCGCGTCCTGGGCACCGGCTTGGGCCGGATCGCCATCGGTGCCGGCCGATGTTTTAGGGCGAGTCGAAGTCGCCGCCCCGGAGTTCTTGGGCTTGCCTTGGCCTTGTGAATTCGATGGCGTCCCGGAGTCGGGCGACTGGCTCGAGTCCGTTTCATCGCCTGAAGACCGATTGTCGGTGTTCTCGGCTGCGTCCCCGCCGCTCGACGTCCCATCGTCGTCAGCTGTTCCCTCGCCTGACGGCTTCTTCTGCGTGCGTTGCCCGGCCGCCTCGCGTGAAGACGCCTGGGGCTTCTGGCCCGCCGGAGACTCACCATCCCCGCCGACATCCTCCGAAGATTCCGCTGGCGTCGCTCCTTCCTCGCCCGCGCTGCCACCACCGGCATTCTGCTCGCGCAGGCGTTTCAAGATGCGTTCAAACGCATCGCCGTCACGACTGCCGTCGCTCGGCAGCGGATTGCTTTCCTCCGGAGACGGCGCGGCCTCCGACGACTGCGCGCCAGCATCGCCTCCGCCGGACTGACCGGTCGCTTCGCCCCCGGACTCCTCCGGCGAAGCTTCCGACGGAGAATCCCCCGCAGGATCGTTTTCCGGACTCACACCCGAAGCACCCTTGCCGCTCTCCTTGCCGCTCTCTTTGCCTGGCTCAGCAGTCGCGGACGCCTCGCCCGACGAATCGCCAGTTCCTTCGCTCGACTGGTTCCCCTCGCCTCCCTCACTGCCTCCTTCACTGCCTCCTTCACTACCTCCTTCACTACCTCCTTCACTACCTCCTTCACTACCTCCTTCACTACCTCCTTCACTACCTCCTTCACTGCCGCCTTCACTGCCGCCTTCACTGCCTTCCAAAGACTTCGAATCCCTCGGATTTGAACCGGCTTGATCGCCTTCGCCTTCGCCGCCACCACGATTGGGCTTGGCTTCCGGTTCCGTCACCAGGACTCGCCAGGCGGCCGTGCGTGTGGTGTTCGGTTCGGCGGCTCCCGCGCTGGACTGGCGGTTGTCATCCGCTTCGGCCCAGACCATCAGTTCCTGCCCGGGCTTCAGTCCGAGGCGGGCGGGTACCAGCGTGACTTTGCGGGTAAACTGCCCCGAGTGCGGGGCCTTGGCCAGCAGCGACTCGTTCCAGCGTGGCACGTCGGCCTGGGTCCCTCTGAGGCGGACGGCCGATAGCGCGAAATCGGGATCGAGCGCACGGACTTCAAACTGCAAGCGGCCATAGAGTGGCACGCGGACTTCACGATCCAGCGGAGAGAGTATCTCGACCACCGGCGCCAGATCCGCGGTCACCTGGATGCGATGGCGGACCGCCTCGTCGCTGGTGTCGCCGCGTGGGTTTTTGAATCGCAATTGGTAGGCGGTGAAAGGAGTCGACGCCCGATTTTTGTCCAGCAGCAGGGTCAGGCGGCCTTGGGCTTCTTGGGACGCTCCATCGCTGGCAACGACCTGCATGGGCAGAGCCTGCACGGGCCGCGTCGGCGCGTGCGACTCCTCGCCTGCACCATTTCCCTCTGCACCGTCGGGTTTTCCGGCAGCTCTACCGGAGGCCGGCGCGAACAGTTCCAGGTAGGCTTCCTGAATCGGCTGGTTCGCCCGCGCCGTGATGCGGACTTTCGTACCCTCCACCGCCATCAGGTCCCCGGAATGCGCATCCTGACGCGGCGCCAGTCCCGTGTAGGCGGGATACTCGTAGGTCACGCTTTCGACGGCGATGCGCGGAGCGTCCAGGAGTTCGAGGCGGAAGTCGCGCGAGCGGGCATCCCCCGCGCGAAGATGATAGGCCATCTCGCCTGGCAGGTCTTGGTCATCCAGACGCATCGAGGCGGTGAAGTTCCGGGCATCTTCGCCGACAGCTCGCAAGGCAACCACGCGTGGAGGCCGACCATCGGGGGCGGATACGACGACTTCCGCCGCCTCGTCCTCGCGCAGGCCCTGCAGCGTGGCCGTCACGTCCAGCGTCTGGCCGCGATAGACCGAGGTGTCGCCCGGACGTATCTCCACAATCTGGACCCGCGCCGGACGCTCGATCGCCTCCCACGGCGCCACCACGCGCGCGGCACTTTGGAACGGATCCTTTGGCGAGAGCAGCTTGTAGGTCGCGGCCACGGCGACCAACCCGGCGAGCCAATAGCCGGCGACAATCAAGGGTCCATGGTCCACCGGTGATCCTTGGGGCAGCGTGGCGATCTGTTCGGCCGCCTGGCGTCGCAGGCCCGAGAAGATCATCGGCCGCACCGCCTCCGGGCGACGACTCAACAGCAACAGGTTCAGCAGGCTGTTCTTCAACGACGGCACCGACTGCTCGATGACGCGGGCCGCGTACAGCGGATTCACCTCGCGCACCACGATCGGAACGAACCATAATCCCAGGAAGGCGGCGACGCCCAGGAGCAGCACGACCAGGGCGGCGAATCGCAGCGAGGTGGAAAGACTGAGCACCCAGTGGTCCACCAGTGTCAGCAGGAGCAGATAGGCCACCACGCCAGCGGCAAGGCAGACCAGTCCCGTGGCCACGTCGACCGCCTTGACCGACCACTGCGTACGCTCGACGCACGCCTCGATCTGCTCCTGGTGCTCCGCATCCAGCCGCGTCAGTTCCGTTTCGGAAGAAGGCTGGATCGCCTGGGCCATGGGCAACTCGTTCTGCGATGGGGAAAAGACCGAGTGGTCGTGACGGTACCGAAGGCGTCGTCGCCGGGGCGATTCACCTTCCAGCAAGCCCACGGCCGGCAAGGCGTTTCCGACAGCCGGCTGGACAACCGGCGGCACGGGAGTCCTGGCATCGAAACGGAGCGGCTGCTGGGCAGTCTGGTTGCCGGGCTGCTGCGTGTCGGAACCGGCGTCCCTGGGCAACCGACCGAGCCGCACGGCCGGCCATCTGTCCGCCGGGGTCTGCCTTGTATTATAGTCGACGTCCGAAGGCTCCAAGTTCCCCGGCAGTTCCGCAGCGGTCAAAACCTCCCGGATTACCCCATGGCATCCTCTCCTCCCCTCTATGTCCAGATCCATCCCGATGACAACGTGCTGGTGGCGACGCGCGACCTGGCGGTTGGCACGGAGTTAAACGGGGCGATTCCCGGCCTGCGCGTGCAGCATTCCGTGCCGATGGGCCACAAGGTGGCAAGCCGCCTCATCCCAGCCGGCACTCCGGTGCTCCGATACGGCCAACCCATCGGGATCGCCGCGCAGGACATTGAGGCGGGCCAGCATGTGCATGTCCACAACGTGCGTCTCGACGACCGCGATCGGCAGTACGATTTCGCCCGCGATGCGCAGGCTCCCTCCGTCTCGCCCCCTCTGCGGACCTTCCAGGGCTACCGCCGCGCCTCGGGACGAGCGGGAACGCGGAACTACCTGGGCATTATTTCCAGCGTCAACTGCTCCGCCTCCGTCAGCAAATCCATCGCGAGGCACTTCACGCGCGAGCGTCTGGCGGCCTATCCGAATGTCGACGGCGTGGTGGCCTTCACCCACCATGGCGGCTGCGCGATGCAGTTCGCCGGAATGCAGCATCGGATCCTGAACCGAGTGCTGGGGGGCGTCGCCCGCCACCCCAACTTGGGCGGCTTCGTCCTGGTTGGCCTGGGCTGCGAAAAGGCCACCGTCGACTACCTGGTCGACGACCAGCGCCTGGTGCAGATCGGGGGAACTCCGGAGTCGCGGGAGCGGCCGCCGACGCTGCTGATCCAGAACTCGGGTGGCACGGCGGCGACGATCCGCGCGGGCATTGAGGCGGTCGAGCGACTGCTGCCGCAGGTCAGCGCCGCGCGGCGCGAGCCCATCCCCGTCGGGGAGCTGCTGCTGGGCACGCAGTGCGGCGGATCGGATGGCAGTTCAGGCGTGACCGCCAACCCGGCCCTCGGCTTCGCCTCCGACCTGCTCGTCGACCAGGGCGGCACCACGATGCTGGGGGAAACCACCGAATGCGTCGGCGCCGAACACCTGCTCACCCGACGCTCGGTCAGTGAAGCCGTCGGCCGTAAACTGCTCGAACGCATCGAATGGTGGAAATGGTACGCGGGGCTTTTCGGAGAAACGATCGACGATAACCGCTCGTCCGGCAACGCCGCCGGCGGGCTGACGACGATCGCCGAGAAGTCGCTGGGCGCGGTGGCCAAGGCGGGAACGCGTCCGGTGGTGGAGGTCTACGACTACGCCGAGCCGGTCACGAAACACGGCCTCGTCATCATGGACTCCCCCGGCTTCGACCCCGCCAGCGCCACGGGCATGGTGGCGGGCGGCGCGAACATCATGGTCTTCACCACGGGCCGCGGCAGCGTCTACGGCTGCAAGCCCACGCCCAGCATCAAGGTGGCCACGAACACGCCCATGTACCGACGGATGGAACCCGACATGGACATCAACGCCGGACGAATCCTCGAGGGCGCTTCCGTGCAGGAGGTCGGCCAGGAGATCTTCGAGAAGATGATCGCGGTGGCCAGTGGCGAACCGACCAAGAGCGAAGCGCAGGGCCTGGGCGACGAAGAGTTTGTTCCCTGGATGATCGGCCCGGTGCTCTGAGCTCCAGCACGAGCAGCTTTCCAGCACCAGCAACCCGGCGTTTTCGGAATCCTCACCGCGGATCAAAGCCGCCAGTCAGACTCGCGATCCAAGATCCCCGACAGGGCCACGTCCACCAGGGCCGGTTCCAAGTCTTCGGAGTCCCCGTCCGCAGCCTGCGAAGGGTCCGCAGTCGGCGCAGGCTGGAACCGCTCGGACTGCAACTCCCCCGCGGCATCCAGGGCCGCTGCCCCCCGCGGCGATTCGTAACCGCCCACCTGGAAGGCGCGGACGAGGTCGCTGGAGTCGAACAGGCCGTCACCGGTCCAATCCCCCTCGCTCCACAACGCGGGCTGCCGCGTATCATATCGGCCCGCCTGGAACACCTGCACCAGGTCGCGTGTGTTGAAGAAGCCATTGCGGTCGGCGTCCCCCGCCTGGGCGGGCCCGAGACGGCGGAAGTAGTAGAGCGTCGAATTCACGCCCTCGCTGATCGTGAAGTACCCGCGGTTATCGGCAGCGTAGCTGATCGCCTCCCCGTTCGGTTCCACGGGCGTGCCCACCACGGGCATCGACTCACCGGGTCGCGCCAGCGCCTGGGCCACCGTCTCGCCCTCTTCCTTGCGAGGATAGAGCAGCACCGTGTTTTCGTTGCGGAGCAGGATTTCGCTTCCGTCGGGAGCGATGTCGGCCGCGGAAGGATCCTTCAACTCCACCGTCCCAGCCTCCGACATCGTAATCGTGTCGCCTTCGACCAGCTGTCGAGCGGGAACCTGGAAGAGCCGACTCGTTCCAGTTTCCTTGGTGACCACGAAGAGGTCCCCCGTCAGCGGATCGACCATCAACGACTCCGCGTCCGCCGGTCCGCTCGGGTACTGGAGTCGCAGCACTTCATACTGCATCGGCCCCAGGAACAACGGTTCGTCCGGACGGATCTGCTGGGCCGCCGGTTCCGGGAAACGATAGACGACCAGTTCCTGACGTGACAGCGAGTTGTCACCTATGTCGCCGACATAGACATAGGAGACACCTCGCACGGGCCCGGGCCCCACCGCCAAGTCTTCCCAGTCCAGGGCATTCACGCCAAAAAGCGTTACCGAACCGAGGAACTCGGCCTGCTCGCCGATCGCGTAGATCGTATCCGTGCCCGAACGATCGTTCATTGTCCAGAGGACGCCCGGCGCGCGGCGACTGGCCGCCAGGCCGGATAGTTCCGACAGAGCGAACGACTCCACGACTCCCGTCGCCTCTGCCGGAGCAAACGCCGGTTCACCGCCCAGCGGCTCGATCTTCACCGCTACAGACTGGCTCAGGCTGGCTTCGCCCCCACGATCATCCACAGCGGACACTTGATAGAGGAAGCTGGAATCCGGGGCAGCCGAGGCATCCAGCCACGGCGACGACTTGGACTCCCCGATCGCGACGCCATTCCGATAGACTCGGTAGGCAGCTACGGGACGCGGCGTCGCAGCCGGCGGCGTCCACTTCAACTCGACGTGCCGAACACTGCGCATGGCCGCTTCCACACGCTGCGGCGCTCGCAGGTACCCAGGTGGGTTCCCGTTGTCGGATGCTCCCGGCGTTCCTCCATCAACACTGCTGGGACGCCAGTTCGAAGCCAGCCCCCAGTTCAGCGGACTGGCGAGCGGATCGACGACGTTCAAGGACAGCCCGGTCCCGTCGGTCGCGGGATACCAGGAATCCCGGTAGACGAAATCCAGCACCGGCTGGCCCGCCGGATCCAGCAGCGTCAGCCGCTCGTTGTTGTTCGAAAGCGTGCCGTCGAACTCCCCCAGCACCAGCGGCCCGGTCCCATAGCGAAACTGCAGCGCCTGCTGGTTCTTGGCGAGGACCGCCTGCTGCCGCGGCGCGAGCGCGAGCGGGCCGAAGTCAAAGTCGACGCCGCCCTGCAATCGGAAACCGGCCAGCGACGCCGTCGCCGTCCCCACGTTCTCCACTTCGACGAACTCAAAATCGTCCTCGGTGAATCCGGCAGCTTCCTCCGCCGCCGAAATGCGCGGATGGTACATCAGTTCGGTGATGACAATCGAGGCGGCCGCGAGCGCGATGCGATCTTCCAGTCGCTGGCCACCCGGCAACGGCCTTGAAGACCGCCGTGCGGGCCGCCCTGAGGGCCTTGGGTGCGATCGATGCCAGCTCGTGTCTAATCCCATGCTCGTTTTCCCGTCGCTTGAAAATGCCCCGCACGAGCAGCCACTACCACCGACCCATGAACGCCCGAAATATGAACGCCCGAAACACGGGCGCCCGACACAGCACGCCCCAACTCAACGC
>JBIIEC010000551.1:0-3403 GCA_044238045.1 Pirellulaceae bacterium
CAGGGACCATTCGCTGCCATAGACAATGGCCGTGACCCGCTCGGCATTCGGCGACTTGGAGTCTGCGTTCGCGTCCCAGCGACTCCAGTATTCGGCGACCGACTGGAGGAAGCGTTCGCGTGACGGACTGGACGGTTCGACCGTCTGGAGTTTTCGCAGGAAGGCCGATCGCAGCAGTGCCCATTGTTCTGGCCAGGCGTCGCTTTCACCCTGTGCCTGCATCCAGATGGAAATCGCTTCGTCGAGGTCGCCTTGCTGGTCAAGGTAACGTCCGAGTTGCAATCGGCAGCGGTTCGCTGTTGGGCCGTCCGGCCAGTTTTGCAGATGCTCGCGCAGCAGGGCGTCCCAGGCGATGATCGACTGGGCCTGCTGGGGTGCTACGGCGGCGTGTCGGATCGCAAGGGCATGGGCCTCGGCCGCGCGAGCGTGTCGCGGAAACTCCAAAGCCAACTCGCGAAAACGCCGCAACGACTGCTCGTGATCCTGCTGCTGGTGGAAAATGGCGGCCGCTTGGAAAGTCAGTTGGAAGCAGAGGTCGTTCTCGCCGATCTTGCGAGCCAGGGCTGCGGCCTGTTCGCAGGGTGCCAGCGCCGCGGCGAGGTTGCCTTGCGCCTTGCGCTCATTGACGGTCTGGATGAGCGAGTTCAGGAGCGTGCGTTCCGCAGCGGTGGCGACGGTTGGTTTGGGGGAGGTCGGTGTCGAGGCGGGTGGCTTGGCAAGTTGCTCATCGGCTTTCGGAGGAACTGTTGCGCGGGAGGCGGAGAACGCCGGAGCTGGCGACAATTCCTGCCGTGGCGATGCTTCTCGGAGGATTCGCTCCGCCTGCAAAGAACGCCATCGTGGATAGTGCGTCGACAGATATTCGCGCTGATGCTCGATCTCTGCGCGCCATGCATCGCGTTCTTCTTGAAGGCGTTGGGGTGCGTCGGAGTTCTTGTCGAACTGCACGGCGTCTGTCTTGGCGAGAAGCCGGGCGGCACTTCGAATCAGGGCCAGGCGGGCCGCCACGTCGAGATCAGGATCCAGTTCCCTTGTGTCCCGCACCGCATCCCGCAGACGCAGCCACGATCCGGGTTTCGGGGAGCTCATGGCGGTGCCGTGCTGGTCGAGCTCGGCCGTCAAGACCCGCAGCGACAGGCGGTTGTCCGCTTGCGATGCGGCGCGTTCGGCCAGCCGACGCAACTGCTCGTCCGCTTCGCGATCCTTGCCCAGCAATCGCAGGCAGGCGACCTCCAGCAGCCGGCTGGAATCGGCCAAGGCCGGATCACTCGTGATGCGTGTCAGGGTGCCGATTCGCAGTTGGGCCTCGCGAGCCTGTCGTTGGCGGGCTTCGGACGCGCCGGAATGCATGGCCGCGAGCGCCAATCGTGTGGCGGCCTCTTCATAAGTCAGCTGATACCGCAACAACTGGCTCTGCCTGGCTGCCTCCTTGCCTGGCCGTGGTGGATCGTCGGGTGAAGCTGCGCGCTTCGTGCCGGGCCGCGCGCCGGCGGGAGAACGGGGGATCTGTTTGGCGAGACCAGCGAGGCGGCGCGCGGCGGTGTCCAGCAGCTGTTCGGCCTGCCGTTGCTGATCGCTGGACCGATGGAGCGGGTCGCCCGTCGCGAGGATGGCCTCGGCACGCGCCCGCTGGGAGATTCCGTGCTGCAGGTCGACGCGGATGTCGGCGAGATTCGGAGGCGACCGGCGCGGGAACTGATCGCGCAGGGAGTCGATCGCGGCCCATGCAGTTGGTTCAAGGAAGTCGTCCCCGGCCAGGATGGACTGCGTCTCCAAGTCGATCTGCCAGCGGGTCCACCAGCCGCGCGCTTCGTGGTCGAGGTCCGGGCGAGCCAGCGTTTCGCGGCAGCGCGCGATGGCTTCCTCATACTGCGTCGCCTCGCGCCACTGGCGCATCATCCGCTCGTCATCGGCCGTTTGAGGCCGGGCAGGGGAGGCGTAGAGGCCGATCCAGACGAGGCCGACGAGCAGGATGCGGATCGCTCGATGGGTTGGACACGACGGATGTCGGTGCATCGGCCCTCCTCGGCGCCGGCCATCCGAGGAGCCGCAGGGACGAGACCAGGATCGAGCGGGCATGCGGAAGGCTCCCCTTTTTCGCGGGCGACGATCGCGTTGCCCGGAAGAATGATCCGCGGCGATGAATGGTCACTGGAGGCAGCCGCTCGACATATCGAGGTCGGCCGCGAACGCGATCGGGCCAGGACGGTCTGGTCCCTCCGCAGGCCCGAATCTACCATAGGCGGTCTGCATCGGGAAAACTGTCTGCGTCGGGAAAACCCCGCAGTGGCCGGAGACTACCAGCGAGCGTGGGCGGACGAACGTGGGGCTAACTGAGGGCGGCCTGCAGTTCGCGCAGTTCGCGGGCGAGGTTGGTCACTTCCTCTCGCAATGCCTCCACCTCCGAACGCAGCGTGGCCAACTCTTCCGCGGAGACGCCGGACGGACCGGCCGTGATCGCGGGCCGCCGGGCCACCGGCGTCTCGTCGGGCGGCCCGGCGTCGTTCGTGGATTCCGACTCGATCGTCTCCAGACTGCGTGCGGCCGCCCGCACCTTGTCCCATTCCTCCGGCAGATAGAGGCCGTGTGTGACCACTTGTCCGCGGCCCGCGGGCGTCAGCGCGACAACCAGCCGCCGCTCGATCAGTTTCTCGAGTAGGGCGTGGAGCGCAGGCAGGTCCTTGATGGGTTGCATCCGCGACGCTCGTCCGCGCAGTTCGCCGACTGTCTGTGTGCCTCGCAGCAGCAGTTCGGTCATCACGGCCGCTTCGTTCGTGTCGACTCCCAGCCATTCGTACATGCGATGCCGGTACTTGGCGACTCGGCCACTCCCGGCCACCTCGATCACCGCCGACGCGTGACGCAGCTTCTCCAGCGCCGACTCGACCTGATGGGGCTCAAGCGTCATCGCGGGATCCCGGTTGTTCTTCTGGTTGCAGCCGGTCGTCAGGCCGTTGAGCGTCATCGGATACGCTTCGGGCGTCGTCTTGGCCTTTTCGACGAGTACGCCGAGCACTCGGCGTTCGACGCGACCGATGGGCGTCCACTTCGCAGCTTCCGATGCGGGCGTTGATCCTTCGTTCATGGGAGGGTGGCTCCTGGGTGAGCGATGGGGCCTGGTCCCGCGGAACAAGGGCCGCAGGTTGCAGGAAATGAACGAGCGGGGAACTCGACGGGTGGACTCTAAGGCGGCTCGGTTCCGCGGACAAGCCCAGCGGTTGCGAATCTCGGTTCCCCGGGGTGCAGGAAAGGCGAAAGCCGACGGAAGCGTGAGCCGAGGCCTCGCCGAGGCTGGCTTGGCGGTGCGGAGGTTCCGCGCGTCGATTCCGCGAAACATCTGCGCAGCGGTCCGCAGGCACTGCTTTCACGGCGGCAGCCAGCAGGCGGGCTTGGCGGGCGTGGT
>JBIIEC010000552.1:0-3396 GCA_044238045.1 Pirellulaceae bacterium
TTACTTCAGCTGGATCAAGCTGCTGCTGGTGGTCGCGGTTTACATGGCGTACGTCTGGACCAGCGACTGGGCCAATCGCGACTGCCAGCTCCGCGGTCTGCCCTACTCGATGTGGAACCCGATCGTCATCGGACCGTTCCTGGCGGGACTGGTGGCAGTGTTCACGATCCCGCTGTTCGCGCTCGGCTTCCTGCTGCTGCTCGTTTCGTGGCTGGCACCGGTGCTGGCGTATGTGATCGCGCGTAACCAGTCGGTGGAGCTCCATGAGCGCGTCCTGACCCCTGCGCACCTGCGCTACTTGGCGGCCAACCGCCTGCAGAACATGGGAGTGGAGGTGGCCAGCGAGGGGAAGGCAGCGCACGAGAAGGGTGCTCCGGTTGTGTTCATGGCGCTGGGCGGTTCGACCAACCAAAACCAAGCCAACATCATCACGGCGCGCCAGTCACCCGGGTTCCTGGTCGCCAAGGAACTGTGTGCCGACATGATCAAGAACCGGGCCGATAAGTGCGTGCTGGACTTTACGCGCGAAGCGGTGGCCGTTCGCTACCAGATCGACGGCGTCCTCCACGACACCGAAGGCCAGGACCGCGAGACGGGCGACAGCGTGCTGGAAGTGTTCAAGACGATGGCCAACCTGAGCGTTGCGGAGCGTCGCAAGCGGCAGGCCGGACGATTCCAGGCGGAGTTTGAGAAGCGGAAGTACGCAGGACAGGTGATCAGCCAGGGCACGCAGACCGGCGAGCGAGTCATCATCCAGCTGGACCCGCCGCACTCGGACTTCAAGACGTTGCGTGAGCTGGGCATGCGGGAAAAGATGGAAGAGCAGCTCAAGAAGCTGATGGCCAGCGACCATGGCCTGGTGCTTTTCTCTGCCCAGCCGGCGGGCGGCCTGACGACGACCGTCCGCCTGGCACTCGGACTGCTCGATCGGTTCATGCGCGACTTTGTCGGGTTCCAGGACGCGGCGAGCCCGGAGCCGCTGGCGGACAATATCGACATTACCAAGTACGACCCGTCGCAGGGTGAGGAACCGGCCAAGGCGCTGGAGTCGCTCATGCGTCGCGAGCCGAACGGCGTGATATGCAGCGAGATTCCGGACGCCGCCACCGCCCTGGTGCTCTGCGAACAGGCGACCAAGGACAAGCTGAACATTACGACCGTGCGGGCCAAGGAAGCGGTCGAGGCGCTGCTGCGGGTGCTGCTGCTGAAGGTGCCTGCCGCCAAGTTCGCGCCGGCCGTCATCGCCGTCGTGAACCAGCGGATGATCCGCAAGCTCTGCGAAGACTGCAAGGAAGCCTACGAACCGGCGCCCGCGCTGCTGCAAAAGCTGGGCATCCCCGCCGGACGCATCGAGCAGCTCTACCGCACGCCCGAAAACCCCGACCAGGACAAAGTGTGTCCGAAGTGCAACGGCATCGGGTACTTCGGCCGCACGGCGATTTTCGAGCTGCTGGTGGTGACGCCCGAAATCCGGCAGGCGCTGGAGAAGGAGCCGAAGCTGGAGGTGCTGCGGCAGGTGTCGCTCAAGGGCGGCAACCGCAACTTGCAGCAGGAAGGGATCGTGCTGGTGGCCCAAGGGCTCACGTCCGTCCAGGAATTGAGCCGCGTGTTGAAGCAATAGTCGCGAGTTGAAGAAGTTGGCGTGGCCCCCGCGGGGCTCGCCGTGCTCTCGCCAGGATTTCGTATGCCCGTCCAACCTTCAAAGGCTTTGAAGCCATGATGCTAACGATTTTCATTACGGTCATCATGCTGGTCGTGATCTCCATGCTCTGGAACGAGGGCCTATGGAGCAACGCGTTGACGATGGTCAATGCGTTCCTGGCATCGATCGTTGCCACGAACCTCTATGAACCGCTGGCCGGATTCATGGACAAGCAGGCCGACTCGTTGACCTACTTCTGGGACTTCCTTTCGCTGTGGCTGATCTTCGCCATCAGCTTCGGGGTCTTCCGCAGCCTGACCGACCAGCTTTCCAAGACGCGCGTCCGCTTCAAGATGCCGGTCGACCTGGCAGGGCGTGCGATCTTCGGACTGGGCACGGCTTGGTACGTGGCGATGTTCACGCTCTTCAGCCTGCACACCGCGCCGACCGACCGCAGCAGCTTCGGCAAGGGTTTCGCCGCGTCGCCCGACGCCGCGAACTTCTTCTTCTCGCCCGACATCCAGTGGCTGGGGTTCATGCAGAGTCGTTCGGAGGAGGGGGGAGCGATGGCGCGGTCCACGGCGGTGCCGTTTGACCCCAAGAGTGAGTTTATTCTCAAGTATGGACAGCGGCGGCGTGAGTTCGGCAAAATGCCGACGCTGGCGGTGCAGTCCGGCCGGCGTCGCGGCCGCTAAGGCAGAGGGCGGGAAGCGAGCGGCTGGCGACGACGGAAGAGACGACGTCTCGAGATGCGTCGCGGACTCGTTCGCGAGCCGGAGTGCTCGTCGCGAAGGGAGTCCGTGGCGGTTTGATCGAAGGCTTCCCAGGAGACCGACAGACGATGGCCGTGGATTGGAGCGACGCGTCGCCGCCGAAGGACTCGGCCGAGCGGTCCCCCGACTACCGTTCCCTGAGCGTCTGGGCGCTGGTCGGCTGCGGCTTGGGGCTGCTTTCGTTCGTCGCCCTGGCCCACCCGTCGCTGTGGCTGGTTCCGCTGCTGGCCGTGGCCTGCAGTCTGGTCGCCCTGGTGCGGATTCGCCGCGATCCGGACTACCTGATGGGCTTGAAGCCCGCGATGATCGGCTTGGCCCTCGGTCTGTTCTTCCTGTCCTGTGCGCCGCTGCGTTACCTGGGCGAACGCCACCTGCTGCAGCGGGAGGCTCAGGCGTTCTTCCATGCGTGGCTCGATGCCGTACGGACTGGACGACTGGAAGAGGCCTACCAGGGAACGCTGGAGCCCCGTTACCGCCAGCCCCGCGGCACCGACCTCCGCGAATTCTATCGGTCCAGCCCCGACGACCAGAAAGACCTCGAGTCGTACTTCAACTTTGGCGTTGCCAAGGAACTGCGGGACGCGGGGCCCCAGGTGACCGCAGTGCTCGATCGTGAGTTTACCGTGCTGTTCGAATACGACCAGCAGTCGATGACCCATCGATGGCGAGTCTACCGAACGCCCGAGCCGAAGGAAGGTGAGACGCTGTTTCTGGAGTTGCAGACGCAGATCGTGCGTTCGGCCGACGACTTCGGCGAATACTGGCAGCTTGTCGGACTGGCCAATCCCGACCCGCGACGCGGCCGCAAGCCTCGATCGCGTTCCTGAGCAGGTGCCCTCCCGAGAGGGCTTGTCGCGATCATCGACTCCGCGTAGTCGCACGCCACAACCGCTCTTCCCGCCTCGGCCAGCCAGATTCTCACCACGAAGACCACGGAGAATCGAGAAGCCCGCTGATGCCGCGCAAGCCAAGCGCTGCAAC
>JBIIEC010000161.1:0-11620 GCA_044238045.1 Pirellulaceae bacterium
CTGCAGTTGCGGGACTCCCGGCACCGCCTGGTTCTCGACGTGCGCCCGCAGTCGGGGGCCGATCGCTGGGATGTGCGGGTTCACGCCGGCGAGGTCTATTGGGTGCGGCTGGTGGATGCGCCGCCGGCCGGCTCGCGGCTGGTCGTGGCGAACGTCGTGACGCAGGACGAGCAGGGCGGTTGGTCGGTGGACGTGCCGACCGGCATCGGGCAGCTGGACGTGCGGCTGGACGCAAGCCTGCAGATGGCTTGGGATGGTCGAGACGTTCCGCTGCCGAAGGCGGCCGCGCGATCGCTGGTGATTCGCCAGAACCCGGGAAGCAAGCTGGTACTCGAGTCGCTCCGTCGTGGAGACTCCTTCGCCGTGCGTGACGACCGCGTCGAAGCGAGCAACGGTCGATATCGTCTTTCGATCGTCCATCCGCGGCAGTTGCACCTTCAAGGCCTTGCGGGCCTCGGTCAGCGCGTCCAGTTGCTTGGCAGCCTCGGCCCTGACCGATACGAAGCGGACGGTGGCGTGCGCGAGTTCTCGAATGCGACGACGCGGACCCGGGTGTCGGGAGTCGATCGAGTCTACTTCCATGGAGGCGGCGGAGACGATGTGGCGGTGCTTCGCGGGTCCGTGCAGAACGACGTGCTGCTGGCCCGGGAAGGCTGGACTCGACTGGTAACGCCTGGTTTCCTCGACGAAGTGGATGCGGTCGCTCGAGTCGAGGTCGACGCGCGCGGTGGCCAGGATCGGGCGAGCCTCTCGGGCACTTCCGCCGATGACACCTTGGTCGTGCGACCCACGGAGGCCACGCTGTCGAGCTACCTGCGCACTCGGTTGGTTCGCGGGTTCGAAAAAGTGCAGGCGGCCGCGGGGTCCGGGGGATCTGACCGCGCCCTGCTGCACGGCTCCCGTGGTGACGACTGGCTGGTCGCGACGCAGGATTCCGCGCGGCTGGGGACCGATGGGTTTCTGGCGGTCGCCACGGATTTCGATCGCGTCTTTGCCTACGGCGATGGCGGCTGGGACTCGGCGCGACTTTACGGCTCCGACGTGGACGACTGGCTTCGCCTGCAGACGCGGATGGTGACGGTGGGCGGCCCATCGGGAGTGCGGGCCGCCGTGGATTTCGACGACGTCTTCACGGACGCGGGCAACCAGGGACTGGATACCGTGTTCGCGCCCGCGGCCGTGCGGGCGGCCTTGCCGTCCGACTGGTCCGGGGAGTGGCTGCGTCTCGCGGCGTTGGGCATCCGCTGGAGTTCCACGGGCTTCGATCGGTGGCAGGTCCAGGAGTAGCGCGGAGAAGCGTTCGCGCGGTCGCTTCAACGGAGCGTCTGGAGGTGGGTGGCGAGGGCGTACTCGTAGTCGGGGTATTCGCGCGCCAGACGCTGCGCGAGACTCGGCATCGCTCCCTGCCCTGGCAACTCTCGCAGGTATTCCCGGAAGACCTGCCTCACGGGCGCGGGGCCGTGAATCAGGAAATGAGCCCAGGCCCAGGCATGCCGGTAGTCCGCCGCCTGCATCTGCCTCATGTCGGTCTTCTGTTCCAACTCCTCCAGTCGTGGCGCTCGAGCCGCGCGGAGATCGCGGAGTACGGATTCGAGTGTCCGCTCGTCCACTGGACGAGCGGAAGCCGTCGGTTCGAAATATTCCGCGAGGCCTTCGTCCAGCCAGAGGGGCACTTCGGGCAACAGCGTGTGCAGGATCGCGTGCGTCGACTCATGACGCAAGTCCACTTCAAAACCGTCACCCGCCTGCGCGAAGACCATGCCGGGGCCGCGGGGCTTGATATAGAGTGCCCGGCGCAGCGGCAGTTCGGGGAAGTACTGCTCGAGGTAGCGACGGTAGGTCGTCTGGTCATGGAACAGGTAGACCTCGATGGTCTCCTGGCCGCGCGGCAGTTTCAGCAGGTCGGGAATAGCATCGCTGAGCCGCGCCGTCTCCCGAAGCGTGTCCATCGCGCCGTCCAACGCGAAGTCGGCATGGAATCGGAACGGTCCGACCGTCCGTTCATGAGGCCATCGCTGACTGAAGGCCAGACTGCTGGTCAGGGACCACAGCAGCAGTCCAAGGACCAGGCGACGCAGAAGAAAGAGGTCGGCACGGAACGCACCCGACCGGGACGCCCGGCCTATCGGAAAAAAAAAGGCCATTCGTTCCCCGGTCGCCATCCCATCCTCTAAAGACGCCCGCACTCCGACCGACTCGAGCAAGGGAACGGTTGGCTCCCGCCGAGAGCGGGATGCAACGCCACGGACGGTGGTGACCGATCCACGCTGGCGATGACGAAGGATTCCGTGAAGGAGCAACCCGTGGCGTCCGGAGGCCCGGAGACGTTTGGGACTTCCGCCGTGCGCTGGCGCGGTGGGGCTGCCGGAATGGAGTTCCCTCATGGAGCGGCCCGTGAAGGGATGGGATCCTGGGAAGGAAAGCGGAGCAGACGCTCCCCGCGGTTCTGGAGCGTTGACGCAGCCCTCTTGCCCGAGCGGTTGGGTTGGGCTGTAATGAGTTGCGAGGCGGAGTCTACTGAGGGGCCGTTCGTGGGTCAAGCCAGATCGTCGAGCAGTTCGATCGGCAGGTCCGGTTCGCGTCTCGCCGATTCGGAGTCGGCATCAGGTACTAGCGGCGAGGTCCCGTCCAGGACAGGAGTCGCGGTCGCTCGCGACGCGACGGCAGGAGGTCGACGTCGCGTTTTCCTCGGAACGCCCGGCGTGCGAGGAGAGCCGCGGGTGGATTCGCCTTCGCGTCCGCAGCCATCGACATCTTTTCCAGGCGGAGCCTTCCGTGTCGTACGCCCAGATTGGCCCGATTGCCGTTCATTTTCCGTCGCAGGTTGAAACGAACGAGCAGCTTGCCGTCGAGTTTCCCGACTGGAACGTGGACCTCATCCATTCCAAGACCGGGATCGGCCAGCGCTATCTGGCGGCGCCGCATGAGTGCGCCTCCGACCTGGGCTTCCAGGCCGCTCGCAAGCTTTTCGACGAACACGGAGTGGATCCGAATTCGATCGACTTCCTGCTGCTCTGCACGCAGACCCCGGACTACCCGCTGCCGACCACGGCCTGTCTGTTGCAGGATCGCCTGGGACTGCCGACGCGGGCCGGAGCCATGGACTTCAACCTGGGGTGTTCCGGATTCGTCTATGGGCTGGCGGTCGCGGAGGGGTTGATTCGGACCGGGGCCGTGCGGCGCGTGCTGCTGATTACGGCCGAGACCTATTCGAAGTACATCGATCGGCAGGATCGCAGCCTGCGGACGATATTCAGCGACGCCGCAGCCGCGACGCTGGTCGAAGCGTCCGACCGACCGACGTTGCGCGCCTTCTGCTTCGGAACCGATGGCAGCGGCGCGGATACGCTGCTCGTGACCCAGGGGGGAGCGAGACGCCCTGAGGATGCCCACCGCCCCCGCCACCGCAAACGTTGGGACAGCGCGCTCTACATGGACGGCCCCAGCCTGATGAACTTCACCGTCGGCGCGGTGCCCCAAGTGGTCGCCGACATCCTGCAGCAAGCCGGACTCACCCGCGACCAGATCCATCTCTACCTGCTGCACCAGGCAACCGCGAAAATGCTGCAGCAGCTGCAGCAGTGCCTGGGTGTGGACGACGAGCGGCTGCCGATCTGCCTGGAGCATTGCGGCAACACGGTCAGCTCCACGATTCCCATCCTGCTGGACGAGATGCGGCGGCAGGGCCGGGTTCCCGCGGGCACGCGAAACCTGCTGATCGGTTTCGGCGTGGGCTGGTCCTGGGCCGGCTGTGTCTGGGAACCCTGATTCGGTTCCCCGCGAATCAACGGCCCGCACGCTCGCCCCCGACTGTGACAGCGACGCGTCTGTGCCCGCAGCCCGTCTGTGCCCGCAGCCCGACTGTGCCCGCAGCCCGACTGTGCCCGCAGCCCGACTGTGCCCGCAGCCCGACTGTGCCCGCAGCCCGACTGTGCCAGCAAAACAGGGCCACGCTTGACCTCCTGGCCCGGCCGTCAGTTCATCTCGGGATCTTGGGGACGGTGCTGCTGCTTGATCTTCAACGCATCTTTCGTGATCTCGTCTCCGATCGCGTGCGTGACCTGTCGCCACAGGTCGTGGGTTTCGCTGAAGACCAGCGATCGTCGAGCGGCGGTGGTGAGCCAACCGCCGTACTTCAGTTCCTGTTCCAGTTGGCCTGGTCCCCAGCCGGCGTATCCGCTGAAGATGCGGTAGTCCAGGCTGCAGCGTCCCACGAGTTCCTCGAGCGTATCTTTCTCCGAGGTGAAGTAGATCCTTGGGACCACTTCGATGCCCCCCAGGTCCCGGTCTCCGTGCAACGCCATCAGCGGACCTTCCACGGGACCTCCTTCGTAGAGAAGCTGTTCGCTCGCCACGTCGCGATCGCCCAGTTCCCGCCAGACCTCGCGCAGGGAGGCATCGGTCACCCGGTTCAGGACCAGTCCCAACGCGCCGTCCCGGTTGTGTTCGACCATGAAGATGACGGTCTTGGCGAAGTTCTCGTCCGGCAGATGCGGAGAGGCGACCAGAAACGAACCTTGGAGGCTTTTCATGGCGTTCACGACTGGCCGTGGAGGAAAGGGCAGGGCGACGCGGGCAGAACGGAGCAACGCCACGGAACGAACTCACTCGGTTACAGTTTCAACTCGAGCGGGAAATTGGTCAACCGCTCCACTCCGGTCGCTGTCACGCGGTAGGTGTTTTCCAGCCGAAGTCCTGCACGCAGTTCGGGCGCGTACAGTCCTGGCTCGGCGGTGAACACATCGCCCTCCGCGAATGTGTCGTCCCAGTGCGGGTTGAGGTGCGGGCCTTCGTGCGGAAAGAGGCCGATGCCGTGGCCCAGGTGGTGGTTGAACTTGCCGAGGGGAGCCATGTCCATCCACCGCTGGACATGCTCGAACAGTTCCCGCGCGGACGATCCGGGACGCACCATCGATTCGACCATCGAGAACACTTCGACCGTATGCTCCCAGGCACGCAGCTGATCGTCGCTGGGATCATCGACGGCAAGTGTTCGTGCGTTGTCCGCGAAGTATCCCTGGCAGGCCGGCCCGAGGTCGAGGATGTACAGTTCGCCGGACTGGGTCTGGCGTCGCCGCGGAGCACCGCCGCGCGCGTTGCACTGGTAGTCATTTCCCGTGGCGGTCAGCGGTTCGCCGAGGGTGGCAACCGCGACCGACTGCAGTTCGTTGTACAGGTCCAGTTCGCAGAGCCCCGGCCGCATCCACTCCCGCGCGCGTTCGTACATGCGGCCGGTCGCCGTGGTGGCCCGGAGGATTTTCGCCAGCTCATCCGCATCCTTGGTGCGCCGCAGTCGGAGCAGGTCGGGTTCCAGGTCGTGCAGCGACTGGCCGCCGGGCCAATGCCGGGTGAAAGAGCTGAACTCAACGCCCATCGCGGCGGACCCGAGCGAGTCACGGAGTCGGTCGTGCAGGACGCGGGTGGCGGCCTCCCTCTGGTCGTTTCGCAGCGTGGAGTGCCATCGCGCCGCGTAGGAGATGACTTCGTCGGCCGCGTGCGTCGCGGGGATCCGCTGTTCCGGCCCCACGAGGAGGGCGCGGCCATCGGCGAGCAGCACGCCGAAGGCGGCGAAGGTCCAGTGGAAACGCGGCCCCATCAGATACTGCACATGCTCCGGCTGCGAAACGACGGCGAGGTCAAGTCGCCGGGCGTGGAGGATGGCAAGGAGCCTCTGTTGTCGGGAGCGGCAGGCGGCGACGTCAATGTCCATGGAGGCACCCTCGCGGCATGGGGGCGGAAACGCCGGCAGTGCACCGGCCCGGTGGCTTCAGCTGAGAATCTCGTGGACCACGCGGCCGTGCACGTCCGTCAACCGCATGTCACGTCCGCCAAATCGAAACGTGCTCCGCTCATGGTCGACTCCCAGCAGGTGGAGCATGGTGGCGTGCAGGTCGTGGATCTCCAGACGCCCCTCCACGGCCTTGTATCCCCATTCGTCGGTTGCTCCGAAGCTGGTGCCTCCTCGGATTCCCGCGCCGGCCATCCAGAGGGTGAAGCCGAACGGGTTGTGGTCGCGACCATCCTGTCCCTGGGCAAATGGCGTGCGGCCGAACTCGCCCGTCCAGACCAGCAGGGTGGAGTCGAGCAGGCCACGCTGCTTGAGGTCGGTGAGCAGCGTGGCGATGGGCTGGTCCACGGTGTGGCAGTTCTTCTCGTGCCCGTCGCGCAGTCCGGCATGCTGGTCCCAGCGGTCGCCATTGCCACCCGGACAGGTCAGCTCAACGAAGCGTACTCCTCGCTCCACAAGGCGTCGCGCGACGAGGCACTGGCGGCCGAACGTCTGCGTGCCGGGCCAGGGGTCGCTGATCCCGTAGGCATCCAGCGTGGCCTGGCTCTCCTGCGAGAAGTCCATCAGTTCGGGAATCGACCGTTGCATGCGGAACGCCGTCTCGTAGTTCGCGATCGCCGCTTCGACCGCGTCGTGCGAACGTTCCGGAGAGAGGCCACCGAGGTCGAGGTCGCGCACCAGTTCCAGTTTGCGCCGCTGCAGGTCTTCGCTCGACTCGCGCCGCTGGACATTCGCCACTGGTTGAGCCTCGGGGCGCAGCAGGGATCCCTGGTGGCTGGCCGGCAGGAAACCGGAGTTGAAGTTGTCGAGTCCTCCGGGAGGAATCAGGCCGCCGTTGAGCACCACGAAGTCGGGCAGGTCGCGGTTGTCACTGCCCAACGCGTAGCTGACCCAGGCGCCCATGCTGGGCCTTCCCTGGAAACCGCTGCCCGTGTGCAGGAAGTAGTTGCCGTTCGTGTGCTCCGAGAATCGGGAGGTCATCCCCTTGAGGAAGGCCAGGTCGTCGACATGCCGACTCAGCTTGGGGAACAACTGGCTCACCCATTGGCCGCTCTGGCCATGCCGCTGGAACTTCCAGGGCGACTGCATCACCTTGCCGATGTTGTTGAACTGCGTCGGTTCCAGACGCCCCATCGCCTCTCGCGGATCCTGCCCGTCGTACCGCGAAAGCAAGGGCTTGTAATCGAACGTGTCGACATGCGAAGGACCTCCGTCCATGTAGAGGAAGATCACATGCTTGGCCTGGGGACGCGCGTGGGGCAGGGGAAGCGGTCGAGCCGCGCTGCTCGCGTCCGCAGCAGGCGTGTCGCCGGCCAGCAGCGCCGTGAGGGCCACGGCGCCAAACCCCTGGGCCGACCAGCTCAGCAGTTCACGTCGATTCAATGCGGGAGGCAGGAATCTTCGGCAGTGCATTTTCGAATCCTCGGTCCATCCGGACGGTACCCGCTTGCGAACGATGCTGGCCTCAAGGGACGCGCCAAGCGGTCGGCGGGTCGCAGGTCCGATGACGCTTCGTCAATGAATGAACAGGAAGTCCTTCGTGTTGAACAGGGCGTGGCACAGGTCGGTCCATACTCGTTCGTCGTCGCTCGGCACGCCATGGGCCCGCGCCTGGTCGTCCAGGAACTGCAGCAGGCGTTGCTCCTCGGCTGCCGAAGCTTCACGTCCCCAGGCTTCCCGAACGGCGGTCCGCACACGCGTGCGCGGGTCCGGGGAAACCATCTGCAGTCGCTGCGCCCAGCCGCGCGCCTGGTCCCAGACGAAGGCGTCGTTCATCAGGATCAGCGACTGGGCAGGCACGTTCGAATCGCTCCGCCGCCCGACCGTGCCGAACGGCGTCGGCATGTCGAAGGCGAGCAGCAGGGGGGACATGAAATTCCGCTGCACGCGCACATACAGACTGCGGCGACCATCCCGGTCCAGAGGACCACTTTCCGGGCGGCCTCGGCCCACCACGAAGTCGTCGAGATGCACGGGAACGCTGGGGCCATAAAGGCGATGGTCCAAGCGGCCGGTTAACGCGAGGATCGAATCGTGCAGGCCCTCGGCGGTCAGGCGACGGACTTCCCGGCGATGCCAACGTTCGTTCGACGAGTCGCGCTCCTCGACCTCCGCCGAGCCCCGTTCCGATGCCATGCGGTAGGTGCTGGAAGTCAGCAGGAGTCGCAGGGTGCGTTTCAGCGACCAGCCGTGCGCTCGCAGGTCGCTGGCGAGCCAATCCAGCAGTTCCGGATGGCTCGGACTCTGCCCCATCACCCCGAAATCGTCGACCGTGGGGACGATGCCTTTTCCCAGCAGGTGATGCCAGAGCCGGTTGACGATGACGCGCGCCGGGAACGGGTTGCTTTCGTCGAGCATCCGATTGGCCAGTTCCAGACGGCCAGAACCGTCGACGATGGGTGGCTGGTCGTCGCCGGCGATCACCGTCAGCATACGACGCGGCACGTCGGGTCCGCGGTTGCGGCTGCTGCCACGGACATGAAGGTACTCATCCTCCGGCGATCCATCGGTCGCCGCCAGCACTGGTATCGGAGTGGGCAGGCGGGACTCTAACGCCTGCAGGCGTTCCGTCCACGCGCGTTGCTGGTCGCCGCGATTCCGGAAAACCAGCTCCTGGCGCAGCAGCCAGTTCAGCAGTTCCCTGTCGTCATTCGCGGTCTTGCTGGTCGACTCCCCGTGGCCGGTGCCACCGCTGCCCGAGTCCCCTTGGGCCAGCACGTCGTGGATCCACCGGCCATAGAATTCCGCGAGCGTTTCCCGGGATCGCTCCGGTGATACTCCGGTTTCCTCGGGGCCATCCGTTGACGACGGCTCGAACCAGTTTGCGACACGGGCCGAAGGCACCTCGGTCGGTGGCCCCTCCGCCGAGAACACGACGGCAGCCAGCGCGAACTCCCCGTCGCCGTGGTCGATGTATTCGAGGTGGGCCTTGTGCCCGAGGGAGTGCGAGAGATCGTTGCGCTGCGTGACCCACTGGTACTGGCCGTTCGTGTTGACGTCGCGCAGCATGTGGTCCGCGAAGAGCAGTGGGTTGAAGAGATCCATCACATAGCCGTCCACGATCAGGCGGATCTGCACGTTCCGACCGCGAATCAAGTGGTGGATCTGGGGGTGTTCCAGCGTGAAGGTGGGCGACCGCAGGACGCCCTGCAATCGTTTGCCGAGGAGTCCGCTGTCGACAGTTCCGGGACGGACCAGCTGGGGTGGCTGCAAGCCAGTCGACCAGTCGCTGGCGCCCGGCATGGAGACCGCCGACTTCTGGAACGCCTGGCCGGTGAGGAACCAGCCCGAGAGATCCCTGCGCGTGAAATCGGCGAATACCTGGCGACCTTCCCACGACCGGGCTGCCTCCTGCCACTGGCGTGACCACGTCTGGGCGGCCGCCCGGTCCCGGTCCTCGAAGCTGGCCGTGTCTTCGACGTTCGTGAGTTGCCGCCAGAGGTGCAACGGGTGGGCGGGCGACGCGATCTGCTGGTCACCCAGGGCCTGACGAAGTCGTTCCACCAGGTGTTCATCGAGCGGAAGCGACCCGTCTGGCATCGTTGATGACGCGGCACTGGTTGCCGCCAGCAGATGGCGAGTCCAGTAGTCCGCTGTGTGCGCCTCGGCGGACAGGGATCGCCGCAGTTCCGTGTCGATCTCCCCGCGCACGGCCTGCAATTCGCAAACCGCCGCCTCGATTTTGCCACCCGGGTCCAGCAGCGCTTCCTGCCGGCGGGTGCTCTGCAGGAATCCGGCCAGCGCGTAGTAGTCCGCCGTGGGAATGGGATCGAACTTGTGGTCGTGACAACGGGCGCAGCCGATCGTCAGCCCCAGAAAGGTCTTGCCGAACACGGACAACTGGTTGTCCATGCGGTCGGCCTCGTCGGCACGCACATCGGTCGGAGCGTGGTTGGCTTCACCGAGCCACCAGAACCCGGTGCCCGCAATCGATTCGTTGGACCCGCTGGATGGATTGATCCGCGGTGCCGGCAGCAGGTCGCCGGCAATGTGTTCACGCACGAACTGGTCGTAGGATAGATCGTCGTTCCAAGCCCGCACGACGTAGTCGCGATACTGGTAGGCATGGTGCAAGGGGTAGTCGAATTCGTGTCCAAGCGTTTCCCCGAAACGAACCAGATCCAGCCAATGGCGGGCCCATTTCTCGCCGAACTGTGGAGTCGCCAGCAGGCGATCCACGAGACGCTCGTACGCGTCCGGGGCGGTGTCGGCCAAGAAGGCTTCCATCTCCTGAACGGTTGGAGGCAGGCCACGCAGGTCGAAGGAGAGGCGACGCAGCAGGGTCGCGCGGGATGCTTCCGACGCGACGGGTAACCCGACGCTCTCCAAACCCGCCAGGATAAAGCGATCGACCTCGTTGCGCGGCCATGCTCGGTCGCCGACGTCCGGAACGGCCGGCCTAGCAAGAGGACGCCACGACCAGTGGGCCGCTTTGCGAGCCTCGCGTTCCGCCGCAGGCGAGGAGGCCGATTCGGAAGGCCGGCCCTGCTCCCCGGTCGACTCCTCCGGCCACCAGGCGCCTTCGCGAATCCAACGCTCCAAGTCCGCAATCTGCTCGTCCGAAAGTTTCGCCGAGGGAGGCATGGCCACGGTCTCATGACGCACGGCAGCCATCAGCGGACTTTCCTCCGGCCGACCCGGCACGAGCACCGCGCCGGACTCCCCGCCCTCGAGAATGGCCGTTCGGCTGTCGAGCCGCAGTCCCGCGCGGAGTTTCTCGGACTGCTTGCTGTGACATTCATAGCAGTGCGTTGCCAGCAACGGACGGACTCGCGTCTCGAAGTGTTCCCGGACAGCGTCCGATGGCGGTGCGCTCGCGGGGGAACCGCTAGTGACAGACGTCGAATCGTCGGGCCGGGTTTGGGCGGCCACGAAAGGCCCGACGGGTACACCCAGGCAAGAGCCGAGGACCAGTAGTGCCAGCGTATACCGCAGCGCTGCGCCGCGGCGAGCCAGCGTATACCGCAGCGCTGCGCCGCGGCGAGGAGGTCGCGTGGTGAAAGGTTCTGCGGGCATCGAGGGGACTCACGGCAGGAGGATCGATGCAGGAATGGAAATGCGGACACGGGGCCAACGGGTGTCGCGACGCGTTTCCGGTGCTGCGGAGGATCGGCGATTATAACATGCCGCGCCCCAGCCCACGTTGCCCAGCCTGCAAATGCCCGGCAGGGGAATCCCCACGTCTACTTTTGTGAGCGTGCGCCTCGTCCGGGCAATGGGCAGCGACGTCACCGGGTTTGGTTCAAGGAGCGGGGCCCGCTCTCTCGATACCATCCGCAGGGTACGCCCCTGCCCGTTCCTCCCTTCCGTCTGCCTCCCATCCCATCCCGTCCTTTTCGCAGCGACCCCGGACGCCGAACCGGCGGCCGGTTGCCTGCCGCATCGCGTCCCCCGCGGTGCCTCCCCTCCCATCCGCGTTCCATTGAGAACTCCCATGAAACGTTCGCTCCCTTGGCGTCCTCTCCTTGCCGGCTGCCTTGTCCTGTGCGCGAGCCTTTCGCAGACCCTGCCTGTGGCCTGCGCCGTGGAGCCCGCCGCAGACACTCGAGCTTCCACAGCGGATCGCGTCCCGTCCCGTTCCGGTCGGATGCGTTTCGAGCGGGACGAAGAAAGCACGTCGCCGTCGCCTTCGGTGCGACTGGCCAGCGGACTGGAGGAACCCGTTCCACCGCCGATCCCTGACTCGTTCTCGTCGGAACGCTTCCCGGCATCCACGCAGAACGGCGAGGTGGTCGCGGAGGAACTGATCGTCTCCTCGCAGCCCGTCTCGGACCAGTCACTGACGTTGGCGGAACTGGAGGAGCTTGCCGAGCAGGGCAATCCGACGCTGGC
>JBIIEC010000162.1:0-11572 GCA_044238045.1 Pirellulaceae bacterium
ATGCGAACGGGCGCGCCATCGTCCACCTGGTAGGAGACCTCCGTCTTTTCCGAGCCGTTGAAAACGTTGACCACCACGTCGGGATGGGCGGCCGTTGCCGGATCCACCTCTTCGGGCACGTGAATCTCCATCTGGTACGATTCGTCGCGTCCGGCAGCGCGGAACTCCATCTGGTACTGATGCCCGTCGAAACGGATCACCGTGTATCCGTTCGGCGCTCCGTCAGGCATGATCGCGTGGGGGATACGCCGCTCGTCGCGCATCCCGGACCACCATCCGCCGCAGACCGTGACGTTGACCACGTGGTGGTGCGGCTCGGGCCCGTTCCAGCCGTCGGCCTTCTTGATGAAGCGGTGCTGGTGCACATGCGCGTGCGCCGAAATCGACATGCAGAACGGCCGCTGTTCGATCAGTCGGAACAGCTCGTGGCGATCCCGCACATCCAGCAGCGGGATATGCATCATCAGCACCACCAGTTGGTCGGCCGGGATCAGCGACAGGTCCTTGCGGATGAATTCCATCTGGCGCTGGCCGAGCCCGCCCTGGTAGCTGCCCTCGCCAGCTTCGTCCACCAGCCATTCGACGTCGTCCAGCACCAGGAAGTGCACGGTGCCGTAGTCGAACGAATAGTACGACGGCCCATACACCCGCTCGAATGTCTCGTCGCTGTGGCGGTCAGACTTGGCGTCGTAGTTCATGTCGTGGTTGCCGATGACGTTGTACCAGGGAATCCCCAGCACGGCGATCGTCCGCGCCAGCGGCTCGAAGAGATCCAGGTTGTCGAACGTGATGTCGCCCAGCGTCACGCCAAACGAAGCCTTGGTGCCGACCAGATTCTCCACCACATCGTGCGCGATGAAGTCAACCTCCTCCTGGTCGCGCGGCTGCGGATCGCCAAACAGCAACGCTTCAAACTGCTCCGGTTCCTTCTGCTCGTAGAGCGGGAAATCGACGGACGCCGGCAGTTCGCCGGTGGGAACCACGCCGGCAAAGCTGCTCTTCGGCGAGCCTTCCGGCTTGTGGACGTAGTAGAACTTCGGCAGCTGCTTGTCGTCGATCGGTGAACGGAAGCCGCGGGGCTTGATCACGAACAGGATGGGGTCCTTGGTGACCGGCAGTTCGTATTCGCCTTGCTCATTGGTGGCCACGATCTCCCGCCCGTTGGATACCTTGACGCCCGGCAGTCGCTGCTCGCCCTCGTCCCGTTGGCGATTTCCGTTCGTATCATGGAACACGATGCCCCGCGCCTGCTCCGTCGGTTCCTGCGGCCCCGCGATCTGCTTCAGGATCGACTCGGCCACCTGGCCCGCCAGCGCGCGGGAACCTTCGTCGGTAAAGTGGACGTTGGCCGGCTGCTGCAGTTCCGCCTGTCGCGTCTTGACGAACGCGTGCAGGTCGTGGATCACGCGCTCCTCGCCCAGGATCCGACGCATGACGGCCTGGGCCACTCGATTGTACTCCAGTTCCGCATCCGCCTTGCGTGTCGGCGTCCCGGCGGGAACCGGGGTGGTGGAGCACCAGATGAGCTGGGCGCCGGTCTGCCGTAGGCGCTGCACGACCTGCTGCAACTGGTTGCCATACTGTTCAATCGGCACGTTGACCTTGCCCTTCGCGACCTCCGTGGGCTGGCCACGCTCGTCGACGTATTTCAGGTCGTGCAGCCCGAAGTTGAAATGAATCACGTCCCAGGGGCCGTCGCCCAGCCAGGCGTCCAAACGCTCCAGGCCGCGCGACGTGGACTCGCAGTTCTCGTCCGGTCGCTGGACCTCCGCCTTGCCGGCCAGCAGCTCGCGGACATGGGGTGTGTAGCCCATGGAGATTGAATCGCCCAGGATGAGCACTCGAGGCAGCCGCTTTCCGCCGGGCGCGTCCCCGTGGTCATGCGGTTCGGAACCGGTCTCGTGCGCCCCGGCGGCGGAGATCAAGACCAAGGCGAGCCAGAGAAGATTCCAGCGAAACAGCAAGCGTACAGACCGACGCATCATGGACGGAAACTCCTCGCCAGAATATCAGCGCTCTCAAAATATCAGCGTAGACCGGATCGCCCTCGGAACTCGTGGCCATCCGGGACGCGATTCTAACGCCTCCAACGCGTCTCCCGCCAGCGGCAGCCGGCGATTCCCGGCGAGACTGTTCGGCGGCCCGGCACTTCGTTACCATGACGCGGCGCGGTGTTTTTCAGGATTCAAGGCGACCAACGAGGCGGAGGATGCGAGCATGGAACGAGCCGAGAGTAGTCGGAGCGTGAGGGCGTGGAGCTTCTCGCGAGGAAGCCATAGTGGGCTGCTGCTGGTGGCTCAGTTGCTGCTGGCTCTGATCCTACCGTCAACGGAGGACCAGGCGATCGCGGCCGAGGCGGTCGGTGGTGCCCGACGTCCGAACATCCTGTTCATCTTTTCGGACGACCATGCCCTGCAGTCGATTGGAGCGTACGGTTCCAATATCAACCAGACGCCGCACATCGACCGCATCGCGCGGCAGGGGATCGTGTTCGATCGATCGTTCTGTGCCAATTCGATCTGCGGACCTTCGCGAGCGTGTATCCAGACGGGCAAGCACAGCCACTTGAACGGCTTCTATCGAAACGGCAACGTCTTCGATGGCTCGCAGACGACGTTCCCAAAGCTGCTGCAAGGGGTGGGATACCAGACGGCCTTGATCGGCAAGTGGCATCTGGAGAGTGCGCCGACCGGATTTGACTACTGGGAGGTTCTGCCGGACCAAGGCAGCTACTACAACCCCGATTTTATCCAGATGGACGGCAGCCTCAAACGCTACGAAGGCTACTGCACCGACCTGACCACCGAAATGGCGCTGAAGTGGTTGCGTGAGCAGCGTGACGGTTCGAAGCCGTTCCTGCTGATGTGCCAGCACAAAGCCCCTCACCGCAACTGGGCTCCCGCCGAACGCCACTTCTCGCTCTATCGCGACGCGCCGGTCCCGGAGCCGGCCACGCTGCTGGACGACTATTCCGGCCGGACCGACCTGCTGAAGCAGAACGAAATGACGATCCGCCAGCACATGCATTGGGGACATGACATGAAGTTTCATGGCACGAACCCGTTTCCGCAGCACTTCGCCGGCAACATCCCCAACGGCGAGTACGATCGCATGACGCCGGCCCAAAAGGCCGCCTGGGATGCTCAGTACGAGCCCGAGAACCAGGCGTTGATCCGGAAACTGAAGGCGGGCGAGATGAGCGACGAGGAGGTCCTGCGATGGAAGTACCAGCGATACATCAAGGACTATCTGCGGTGCGTCGCCGCCGTGGATGAAAGCGTCGGCCAACTGCTGGACTATCTCGACAAGTCGGGGCTGGCCGATAACACAATGGTCGTCTACAGCAGCGACCAAGGTTTCTACTTGGGCGAACATGGCTGGTACGACAAGCGGTGGATGTACGAAGAGTCGCTGAAGATGCCGTTGCTCGTCCGCTGGCCGGGAGTGATCCAGGGCGGCACGCGTTCCTCCGCGCTGGTGCAGAACATCGACTACGCGCCGACCTTCCTGGAGGCGGCGGGCGTCGAGGTTCCCGGCGAAATGCAGGGCCGCAGCCTGCTGCCGCTCCTTGAGGACGAAGGCAAGACTCCCGCCGACTGGCGCGATGCCATCTACTACGCCTACTACGAAAACGCCGCCGTCCACAACGTGCCTGTCCACGATGGAGTGCGTACGGATCGCTACAAGCTGATCTATTTTCCCGCGAGCCAGCAGTGGCAGTTGATGGACTTGGAGCTCGATCCGCAGGAGTTGCGAAGCTTCCACGAGGAGCCCGCCTATCGGCCGATCTTGGAGGCGCTGCAGCAGCGTTATCGCGACCTCCGGCAACTCTATGGTGTCAACACGGCCGCCATTCCGCAATCGAAGGGCGATGAAGGCTGGTGGCGCGACCGACACCAGGCAAACATGAAACGCGTCGCGGAAGGCAAAGTCGACCTGCTCTTTCTGGGCGACTCCATCACCCAGGGCTGGGAGGGCGAGGGCCAGGCCGTCTGGGAGGAACGCTACGCGAAACGCAACGCCGTCAATCTCGGCTTCAGCGGCGATCGCACGGAGAACGCCCTGTTCCGCGTGGAGCGGATCGACTTCAGTAAGATTGACCCCAAACAGGCGGTCGTCATGATCGGCACGAACAACACGGGACACCTGATGCAGGATCCGGCTGAGGTGGCGGAGGGCGTCGAAAAGATTGTCAGGACCCTGCGCGAACGCGAGCCGTCCATGCGGATCCTGCTGCTGGGCGTCTTTCCGCGCGGCAAGGACCGGCTGGACAAGATGCGGCTGAACAACGTGGCGATCAACGACCTGCTGCGCCAACTGCCGCGCGATCCTCAGGTGCAGTTCGTCGATATCGGACATGTCTTTTTGCAAGCGGATGGCGCGTTGCCCGATACGGTCATGCCCGACGCGCTGCACCTGAACGCGGAAGGCTATCGGCGCTGGGCCGAGGCCATCGAGCCTTACCTGGTGCCGTAGCGGGAAGGCCCCGGGCGGGACGCGGGTTCCGGCGGGTTCGCTAACGTGCCAACTGGCCCGTGAGGTCCAGGCCCTGGTCGATCAGGATCTCGCCAGTCATCTCGCCCAGGGAGACCCGCGAAATGTAGTCGTAGCGCGGGAAGCTCTCGAAGTCGACCTTGGTCATGATGTAGCCGAAGGCGTCGTTGGTGAGGCCGAACAGCAGGTTATGCTCACCTGCCATCTTTCGCTTCAGATAGAAGCCGACGTTGGGCAGGGCCTCCCCTGGGATCGTCAGGATGCGCGCGGTGCCGATCTGCACGGCGTTCAGTCGCGCGGTCACGGAGCGATCTTCGTTCCGCGCGTACTTCAGCGGCGAGTACTGTACGACGGCCCACAGGTCGTCCGAATCCACCGGAAACCGGACCTCCCGCGACAACACCTGAAGCCCGGGGTCGGTCTGGGGCTGGGCCGTTTCGATCAGGCGTGCCGACTCGTCGGCCAGCGTGTTTCCGATGCGCAGGCACTCCTCCCAAGTCCGCAGGTCGTTCCAGTATCCTCGCGTCGCGTCGCTCGGTCGCTCCAGGTCGCGATTGTCGGCGGTGATCATGCCGCCCTGCGCGCCGTTCATGAACATCGCCATCCCGCCAAACCGTGACTCCAGGCGATCGCACAGCGGTCCGATCAGGTCGGGACTGCAGATGCCCTGCGACGCCCCCAGCACTTCAGGGTGCACGGCGTAGTTCACCAGCGTGGCGATCGTCTTGCCGCCAGGCGTGACCCATTGCAGTACGCCGGCGCGACGGTCGTAGAGGTCGGGTGCGTAGTAGTTGTAGGCGACGCGGCCTTCCACCTCACCGCTGGCGATGCGCAACTCTACCTCCGTCAGGCGACCGACCGCCTCGCGGATGGCCTCCGCGATTTTCACGCAGACCGAATCCATGTAGGCGAGGTCGCCCGAGTGTCCGCCCTTGCCATCGGGGAATGCGTAAAAGTCGGGCGCGCTATGCGTGTGCGTGGCACCGATCAGGAGGTGCGCGGCCGGAATCTCGGGCACGGCCGCCGCCACGCGTTTGCCGAGCGCCGAGGGAAAGCCCAACGCATCGACACTCACAATCGCCAGTCGCGTTGATCCATGCTCGACCACCACCGCGCGGACGGTCAGATCGCCTTTCTTCTCGCGAGCCGGTTCGGTAGGCCCCATTCCTCCGGTAATGGGCAGCAGCGGATCCGGCGTGATCACACGCAGGGCTGCCCCCGCCCGCATGCCGGCTTGCAGCGCGCTGGCGGATCCGAGGAGTATCAGCAGCGAAGCGATCAGCAGTCGCGACCGGGTGTTGTCGTGCAGGAAACTTCGTGGTCGAAACATGGGTAAGGACTCCTTGTGGTCACCGCCAAGGGGCCGCTGCTGTCGCCGCCCCAACATCTGGCAGCCCGCGGCGGCTTATTCCCCCGGGCTGATCGCCGTTCTTGGGAAAGGCCCGTCACTCGTCGGCCGGTCGCAGGCTGGCCTGGGCGCTCTGGCTCTTCAGGAAGGCCAACAGGTCGATGAACTCATTGAACTGCAGCGGAGAGACCGTGCCTTCGGGCATCAGGCTCTTCTGGCTGGCTTCTAGCAGTTCAATGTCGCCGCGAGGCACGCGGATGTCACGACCGCTGGTATCGCGCAGGACCACCTCGCGCGTGTTGTCCGTCTGCTTCAAGCCCGAATAGACCTGGCCGGCGGTCGTCTCCAAAGTCCACGCGGCGTAACCTTCCTTGATTTCCTTCGACGGCGTCACGATCGACTCCATCAACTTGGCGACGCTGTGGGTCTCCCAGACACGCGTCAGGTCGGGACCGACCTGGCCGCCGTAGCCCTCCAAGCGATGGCATTTTGCGCACTGCGTCCGTTCCTGGTCGAGGAACAGCTGCTTGCCGCGATCGGCGTCGCCGGTCGTGCGCACCAGTTCCTCGATGCGCTGCGTCTCCTCCGGAGTGACCGTCAACTGCAGGCCATCTTTGAAGAGTTGCGCGAGCAGGGGTTCGAGCGTGCCACTGGTGTCGCGCGCCACGTGCTTCTGCAGAGCGGCGGCGACATGGGGCAGGGTGGCCGGCGGCAGATTCCCGGCCACGAATCGCTGCGCGATGGCTTCGGCCTTTTCGCGACTGACGCCCAGGATGTCGATGGACGCCGACTGCGTGCGCGGGTCGCTCGAGTCGAGCAGGGGCTCGGCGGCCGCCACGGCGCGGGCCGGGTCCAGTTGCGCCAGCAACAGCAGGATCTCGGTGTGCAGCCCTTCCGCATCTTTCAGCGTCAGCAGCCGCACGAGGTCGTCCTGCACAAGCTCCACCCCCGGATCCGCGCGATCGGTGAAGGGCCAGCCTTCAACGCGGAGCGCGCTGAGCGTATCGAGCACTTCGCGGCGCTCGTCCAGCGCGCGTGCCGAGTCGGCCAGGGCCGTTACCAACTGGGGAGCGAGTCCCACGAGACGCAGGTCGCGAATGGCGTTCACCGCCGACGCTCGTACGCTGGCATCAGGGTCATTCAGCAGGCCAAGCGCCAGTGCCTCCACACGCTGCCGGTCCGCGCCGCCCACCATGCCGAGCGTTTCCAGCGCTGTCACGCGGAGCCGCGCGGAGGCCGTGGGGTTCGCGTCGATCCAAGCCTGCACGCCGGTCGTATCGATGGGCGGATCCACCTGGATCTGCCGGTACGCCATCAGCAGGCGCTCCCTCTGGTCGTCGTTCAGCGGCGATGGCTGCGCGGCGAGCACGGTGTCCAGGCCGGACACGGCAGGACGTTCCCGCAAGGCCATGAAGAGCGTGACGCCGCGCTCCCGCTGGTCCGCCGTCGTATTCGGGTCGGTAACCAGCGCGACCAGCCGACGCACACCGCTGGAACCGGTGCGTTCCAGGCCGCGCAAGATGCCGTCGGAGAGCCACACATCGGAGCCGTCCTGGGCCAGCAGTTCGCGAAGGAGCGCGTCGGAGATGCGACGCTTCAGGGGATGGTCGTCCACGTAGTGCGAAGCCAGCTGGCCAACGGCCAGGGCCGCCGCGCGGCGAACGCCGGGGTGCTTGTCGTCGCGAATCGACTTCAGCAGTTGGTCGACCATCGGGTCGCTTGTGGTCGCGACCGTCGCATGGTGGCCGATCGACTCGGCGGCCAGTCGACGCACCGTTGCCTCCGGGTCGCTCGCCAGTCGAAACTGCAATGCCAGCTGGGCCTCGTTGTTGTAGGCCTGACTGGCCGCGGCGATGGCCAGCGCACGCACCGTGGGCGGCTGGCTGGTATCACCCAGGAGCCGCAGCCAACGCGCAACGGGCACGCCGCGGCGTACGAGAAGCTGCTGGACACGCAGTCGCTTCTCGAAATCGGTATCGCGCAGCAGGGCGAACAGTTGGTCGTCGTTCAGGTCGTGAAGTGCGGCCCAGGTCTGCCGCGATCCCAACGGAATCGCCGGATGGCCTTCGATGCCGGACCAGCTGAGTCGGTAGAGGCGACCGTACTTGCCGTCCCCCCAGGAGCGTCCCGCGCCGCCGCTGTTGGTGTGCCAGTCCAGGATGTAGATGCCACCGTCGGGCCCGGCAACTGCTTGGACGGGTCGGAAGTAGTCGTCGTCCCACTGCATGAGCGGAAACTGTTCGGTGACGGCAAACGTCGCGCCCCGCTGCTCCACGCGGAACGCACGCACCAGCTTGCGGTAGCAGTCGGGATAGATGAGCAGTCCGCGGAAGAAGCTGGGGAACTGCGGCTGCTGGTAGATCAGCAGTCCGGCGGGAGCTCCGCGACCCACCTTGAGCATCGACGGCATCATGCCCGGTCGTTCGCCAAATGCGGCGCCACGATCGAAGTCGGTGCGACAGCACTTCGCGCCCATCTTCAGCCGCCACCCGTAGTCAGCCCCCTCCAGCAGGTGCATCAGGCGAACGCCCTGGAACTTCGAGCCGTCTTCCTGGTCGTTGTCCACGTGGAACCAGTTCAACTGTTCGTCCAGGACGATGCTGCGGTACGGATTGCGGAAGCCGCGCGCGAATTCGAAAAGCTGGGAGCCGTCCGGTCGCGAACGAAAGATGGCTCCCGTGCGAAGCACCGTCGCTCGCGAGCCGTCGCTGCCCTCGGCGCGGTTGTCGTCGTCGCCGGTCGTCGTGTACAGCCAGTTGTCGGCCGAAAGCGTCAGGCCGGAGACCTGGTGGTGATGGTATCCGCACAGTCCGCGGATAATCTCCTGCTCCTGGTCGTACGGACCGTCGGCCTGCGTACGTTTCCGGCGGATCACATGGCCAACGGACGGAAAGTACAGCCATTCGTTGTGTTCGAGCACCGTCGAAGGGTACTCAAGATCGTTCATCACGACCGTCGCTTGGTCGTAGATGCCATCCTGGTCGGTGTCGACGAGTCGCTTGAGTTCGTCGCGAGCATCCTTCGTCTTGCGATTGACCGTGGCCGAAGTGCCGTCTTGGAAGCGTACTTCATAAGTAGTGTCGACCTGCGTCTTGGCTTCGCGCCACTCCAGCACATGGAGGCTGCCGTCCTCCGCGAAGCTCATGCCCACCGGGTCGATCAGCTGGGGTTCACGCGCTACGATATCGACCTGGATTCCCGCCGGCGTCTGCAAGCCACGCAGTTCGGGGTTGCGTTCTCCCTGGTCGACCATCCGCACCCAGGCCGGTGTGGGCCGCGCCGGCATCTCCTCCTTCTCATAGTCGTCGATCTGCGATGCGTGCTTCGCCTGGGCGGAAACGGACTGGGGCACCAGGGCCAGCATGCCGCTGCAGGCAACGCAAACGCCAGAGAGCCAGCGCGCAAGCCGTCGAGACCGGCGAACAGGCCGGCGGGAGAACTTGACATTCATCGAAGGGTTCCCGGAGGGATAAGGAAGGGGCAGGGCGGCACCGTGGAAGGAGGGCAGCGTGGAGACAGGTGTCGCCGCGCAGTCTGGCGCGAGGGCGAATCACCCCGAGACCACGAGGTGTCTGCTGCGGAGGCGTGTACAGAGGTGTGTTCGGGGGAGCATGCGACCGCGGCGAGTAGCTTGATCACGCCGCGATCCTTGCCCGGTTCCCCTACGATGGTTCACCTTAGGGAGCAGGAGATCACGAGCCGCGGCACTGTGGCATGCGGCTCGCGACCAGCGGCGATCAGGAAAGGCCCGGTACCTTCCAGCCCGCGCGATATTCGCGGCGGATCCACTGGTCGGCTTCGGGCAGTCCCTTGGCTTTCAGGTTTTCTGAATCCCATTCGATCGTCTTGCCGGTTCGAATCGCCACGTTGCCCAGCAGGACGGTTTCGGTGAGCGGCCCGGAGTAGGAGAACGGCGTCGACGTCTTGCCGTTGCCTTTGCAGGCTTCCGTCCACTGCTGGTAGTGGTTGTCCTCCGGCTCCGCGACGATCTTGTGGTCGGCGAACTTACCGGTGGGCAGGAGCACGGGCAGGTTTTCGTAATCGACGACCAGCGAGCCTTTGTCGCCGAGGAACAGGACACCGTTCAGCCATTCGTGGTACTTGCCCTCGCCGAACAGTTCCGCTGGCGGTCGCTTCCCGCCATCGTACCAGGTCATGTGAAACCTTTCGGTCGTGTGGGCTGTCCCGGCAAACTCGTGATGCTGGACGCTCCAGGCCGGGCCGGTATCGTCGTTCAAGCCCGAGCATTCCGCGCTCACCTTCAGCGGCGCGCCAAGCTCCAGCGAACTCACCACGGGATCCATACCGTGACAACCCATGTCGCCCATCGCGCCGGTTCCGAAGTCCCAGAACGCTCGCCAGCGGAACGGGTGGTAGGTGTTGGCCTTGAAGGAACGTTCCGGGGCAACGCCGAGCCACAGGTCCCAATGCACTCCCTGCGGCACCGGATCCGAACCGGTGGGCCGGTCAAACCCTTGGGTCCAGTAAGTGCCGGGCCGATCGGTCCACACATGCGCGGCTCGCACCTTGCCGATGATGCCTTCGCGGATCAGTCTTTGCGCCGTCTTGAAGCGGGGGCTGGAGTGGTGCTGGATGCCCATCTGCGTCACGACGCCCTTGCGGGCGGCAGCCAGGGTCAACTGGCGTGCCTCGTGGATCGAGTGGCAGAGCGGCTTCTGACAGTAGACGTGCTTGCCCAGTTCGAGGGCGGACATGGTGACGGGAGCATGCATGTGGTCGGGCGTTGATACGGTCACCGCGTCGATATCGTTCTGTTCGAGCAGCTTGCGCCAGTCGATGTAACGCTTCGCCTGGGGGTATGCGGCGGCGGCTTTCGCCAGCGTCGCTTCGTCGACATCGCAGACGGCCACGATGTTGTTGCCGACTCCCGTCTCCTGCATGTCCGACGCGCCTTTGCCGCCCACGCCGACACAGGCGATGTTCAGCTTCTCGTTCGGGCCCGCCGCTCGCACGACGGAAGATGGGAACGTGTAGACGCCCGCGGCCAACACCGCGGAACTCGCCAGCATCTGGCGACGATTCATCGATCGCATCGGTATCCTCTTTTCCAAAAAGCTCACATGAAGGCTGGGGCACCTTGAGAGCCGGCAGTTTACCGCATCCCGCTTCCCAAGGCGACGGCGAATGCAGGCTGCTTGTCCCAAGAACGCGGGCCCCGGCGACCGGCGGCGGGGCCCGCGAAACGCGTCGGACTAGCGACTGGCTCGCAGCGACGACGGCATGCCGGGGACGTCGATCCGGTAGCCGGCATCGCTGGCTCCGGCATCCTCCATCCGAAACACCCAGATCTGGCGGTCCGGATGGCACTGGACAAGCAGGTGCTGGCCGTCGGGCGTGAAGGCCACGCCTTCCGGGATTCGACCGATGGGCAGCCGTTGGTGGATGCGAAAACTCTTCGCCTCGCGGCGCAGCAGCACCAGTTCCGCCGTTTCGGAATGGCGCGGATCCTCCGGCGGATAGTTGGAGCCCGCCATCAGGACGACGGCCAGCCAACGCCCGTCCGGGCTGATCTCCAGCGACTCCGGCCCCGAGCCGACGGTCACATACTCGATCGTCCGCATCGGACGGACCGAAAGGTCCACGATCGTGAGCGCGTCGAGGTCCAGACCGTTGTTGGCAAAGCCTGGGCCGGCGGTCAACGCGAGCTCCCCGTCGGGCGTCACCACGACACGATAGGGCTGGCCGTAGGTGGAGGCCTTTTCGTCGGAG
>JBIIEC010000553.1:0-3379 GCA_044238045.1 Pirellulaceae bacterium
CGGACGCCCAGGTGATCGGCCGCCTCGAAAACCAACCGCCCCGTCGCTTCGGCCGCCGTGTCCTTGAAATAGGTGGCCCCCAGATCATCCTCGCTCATGTGGTGATCGAGGACGATTTTACGCGCTGGCGTCGTCTTCAGCACCTCTCCCATCGGTCCGAGTTGCGCCCAAGCGCTGGTATCCAGCACCATCAGGACCTGTCGGTCGAGCAACTGGTCCGGCTGGACGTCCTCGTGCAACGCCTTGATCTTCTGTTGGGGGTCGAGGAAACGGAGGTTGGGCGGCGTCGCTTGGCCGTTGACGATCCGCACATCCTTGCCCATCGCCTCAAGAATGCCCGCCATGCCGAGTTCGCTGCCCAGGGCATCGCAGTCGGGGCGAATGTGGCTCGTCAGCAGGAATCGCTGATTGGACTGGATGATCTGGACAAAAGCGGGCCAGTCGATTGCCATCAGGTGCCTCGAAGGAAAAGCATGGAAGGGCCGTGGGCTCCGACGCAAACGTCGGGGTCAGGCTTCGGAACGGCAGGCCTCGGTGGCGGTGGCAACGTCCTGCTGCAACTGCCGAGTCAGAGAACCCACGTCGGGGAAGGCTAGAATGTCTCGCAACCGCGTCAGAAAGTCAACCTCCAGCAACTGTCCGTAGAGCGAGCCGGAGAACCCGATCAGATGCACCTCAACTCTCGCACGCATTTCACCGAAGGTCGGGCAGGGGCCGACATGAATGGCGGAAGGCCAGCGGCCCGACGGCAGTAGCGACCAGCCTGCGTAGACACCGAAACCGGGTACGACCGTGTCGATTCGGTCGAGATTCGCGGTGGGAAATCCCAACTGCCGCCCTCGTGCCGCACCTTCGACGACTAGGCCGCGGAGGCGATAGGGCTGGGTAAGCATCGACCGGGCCTCGTCCATCTTTCCCCGCGCGACGCACTGCCTGATCCGGCTGCTGGAGATCGCCTGTCCCGCGTGTTCAAGGGGATCCACGACCTCCAAGGAGACACCGTGGTCCCTACAGAACCCGCGCAGCACTTCGATGGTCCCGGCTCGATTGCGTCCGAAGGAGAAGTCAGGACCTTCCACGATCGCTCGCGCGGCAAGGCTCTGCTGGAGTATCTGGCTGAAGAAGTCTTCCGGTGCCAGTGCCAGCAGGTCTCGCGAGGTCGGGTAAGCGACGACGATGTCCACTCCCAGTCTTCCGAGCAGTTCGGCCTTTCGTTCAGCCCAGGTGAGCGGGATCGGCGCTGTTTCCGGGCGGAGTAGCGTTGCCGGGTGCGGGTCGAACGTGAACACAACCGCCGGGCCGGCCAACTGACGGGCTCGCGCGACCAGACGCTCTACAAGGCGTGCGTGCCCCCGATGAACCCCATCGAAGTTCCCAATGGACACGGACGAGTTCCGCAGGATTGCCGCGTCGAGATCCGAAAGTGATTGAATGAGTTTCACGAGAGAAAGCCTATGCGAGGACGCGGCGCGACGCTGGTCCGCTGCAGGGCCTTAGGAAGGTCGTCCAGCAGGTCGCGCGCCAGCAGACCGGCTGGACCGATTCGCTGGGCGGAGAGGTCTCCAGCAAGCCCGTGCAGGTAAACGCCGAGGCGGGCGGCATCGAAAGGGGGCAGTCCCTGGGCCAAGAGGCCCGCGATGACACCCGTCAGCACATCCCCCGAACCGCCCGTCGCCATGCCGGGGTTGCCGGTGGGGTTTTCGTAGCAGGACACGCCGTCTGTGACCAAGGTACGGTGTCCCTTCAGGACGAGAACCACACCGTGTTCCCCCGCCCACGAACTGGCTTGGGAACGCAGTTGATCGACTTCCGCTGCAGGCGAGGCCAGCATGCGTCTGAATTCGCCCGGATGCGGCGTCAGGATGCGAGGCCCGCAGTGCGTTTTCCAATCGGCCGACGAGAGGGCCAAGCAGTTCAGGCCATCCGCATCGATCACCGCAGGGACTTCCCGGTGTGCATAGAACCAACGGGCGAGTTCGACCTGCGAGTCGGAGATTCCCATCCCGGGGCCGAAACCGACAGCATCGGCCGGATGAGAGGCGATCTGGGCGATCGCATCAGGGGCCAGCAGTTGGCCGTTGGCACAAACGAGGCCCAGTGTGGTGTAGCACGGTTCCCAAGCGGCCACCACATCGACGCAATTGTCGGGAGCCGCCACTGTCACCAAACCCGTGCCGACGCGCAGTGCGGCCGTACCTGACAGCGATGCGGCTCCGGCCATGCCGCGTGACCCGGCCACGATCAGGCAACGACCGTAAGTGCCCTTGTGCGAATCTTCCTGGCGTCGGGGCAACCACAGGGGAGGAAGAGGAAGTTCAGGCATGGAGCGTCCCGGGTCTTCGTCCGCGCGTCGCAATTAGTCCGGCACAATAGGCCGCCTTGAATCCGGCATCCACGTTGACCACCATGACGTTGGCCGCACAACTGTTCAGCATGCTGAGAAGCGCGGCAACGCCGCCGAGGCTGACGCCGTACCCGACGCTGGTCGGCACTCCGATGACCGGGCAGTTCAGGTAGCCACCGGCCACGCTGGGCAACGCACCCTCCATCCCCGCCACGACGATGGCGGCGTCGATGCCTCGCAGAAGCTCCAGTTTGGCCGGAAACCGATGGGGACCTGCCACGCCTACGTCCGTGATGAGCGTTGTAGCCACGCCCATCCAAGCCAACGTCTCCATCGCCTCGTACGCCACGGGCAGGTCACCGGTGCCGGCGGTGATGACGGCCACGCGTCCGCAGGTGGCCTCGGGCCGCTCAACGGGTCGCGGGAGGCGAAACGTTCTCCCCGCCTCATGCAGCACGCCCGAGGGGAAGGCCTCGGCCAGTGCCGCTCGCTGGGCCGCCGACACGCGCGTGGCGAGAACCGCCTGGCCTCGCTCCCGCAGCACGCGAACGATTTCCAGCAGGGCCTCGACCGTTTTTCCCTCCGCGAAAATCACCTCGGGGAATCCGCATCGAGCCTCGCGGTCCAGGTCTACCTGGGCCTGCGATGTCTCGCGGGATACGGTTCGCAGGCAGGTTTCCAGAAACCCCCGTTCCCCAACCTGACCCTGCAGGAAGGCCTCGCAAAGCTGTTTCAAGTGGTCACTCATACGGCATAAGGTAACCGTTTCCTCGAGAGTCGGGAACCGGTTTCACAGGCATTCCGCCTTGCCCCTGAAAAGTGGGGCCAGGAACGGCCTCAGGGCTGCCATGCGTTCCAGGCCTGCACGCCGGGGAGCGGGGCCGGCGCAATTCCAGCGGCCGCGGTACGGCAGCCAGCGGGCGAGCGTCGGTTTTCCTCGGGCCGAAAAGCCGGGCAGCGGGTCCCGCTTGTCATCGAGACCGTCGCGGTTGACAATAGCGTCTTGGCTGCGAGGAAACCCGTCGAATTGAAGAG
>JBIIEC010000163.1:0-11550 GCA_044238045.1 Pirellulaceae bacterium
CGAGGAACCCTGGCAGCTCGTCCGGCGGCACAACGATATCCTCGACGAACGGCAGCGGCCGCGTGGAGCCCTTGAGTCGGTAGAGTGACGGGACGACGCGTTGCGGCAGCTTGCAGAAGAACTCGATGTCGTCACGCTCCAGGGCCATCCGCGTGTCAAAGGCCCACTTCCGCCGATGCCGCATATGCTGGGCCAGGCGAACCAGCGCGTCGCGGACTTCCTGCGGCGAGTTGCCTTCCTTCTCGACCAGCAGCAGGGCCTCGGTCGGCTGGGGCAGCAGCGTTTCGTAGTCCACGTCCAGTTCGCAGGCCAGCCGCAGCAAGCGACGATCGAGCAGGTCGCAGGCGCTGACGCCCCATTCCCGCATCTCCATCGCGGCGAGCGCGGCCAGTTCCAGGCGGTCGAACAGCAGCAGCAGCACGCCCCGATGCCGCGGCAGGGGCTGCACACGCAACGTCGCCTCGGTGATCAGACCCAGCGTGCCTTCCGCGCCGACCAGCAACCGCGCCAAGTGGACGCGATTGCCCGACAGCAGGTCGTCCAGCTGGTAACCGCTGCGATTCACCAACGCCCGCGGCTTCCGCTCCGCAATCAGTCCCTCATGGTTCCGCACCAGCGCGGCGACGCGTTGCGCGAGCTGCTGGGAGGTTTCGGTCGGTATCTCGCCCGGCGTCGGTTCCTGCAGTTCCTCCTCGCCCAGTTCGACCTCCGTGCCGTTGGCGAGGACCACTTTGAGGCGTTCGACCTGCTGGCGGGTGGAGCCCACTTTCAGCCAGTGGCTCCCGGCGGCGTTGACCGCGATCGCGCTGCCTACGGTGGTGACCGAGCGGTTGGCCGGGTCGGGGCCGAAGCAGCGGCCGAGCGGCGCCAGGCGTTCGTTGAGCAGGGAGAGCGGCACGCCCGGCTGCACGCGGACGCGGTCGGGCGTCACTTCCAGGATCCGCCGCATCGAATGGGCGAAGTCCAGTACCAAGCCGCCGCCCAGCGACTCGCCCGCCAACCCCGTGCCCGCCCCGCGCGCGTGGATTGGGATCTGGTTGTCGGCGGCGTACTGCACGCAGGCCACGACGTCAGCCGGACCCTGAGGACGCACCACGCCCAGGGGACGGATCTCAAAGATGCTGGCGTCGCTGGAATACATCTGGACGTGCAGGTCGTCGCACAGCACCTCGCCCTGCAGCAGTCCGCGCAGGTCGGCCTGTACTCGGTCGCGTTCCTGGTCCATGCGTGCCCACCTGGAGAAGCCTGGGAGAGAGCCTGCGCCTACGTCGGCCGAAGCGAACGACGGGTGGCGGGCCTGACGGATCGAAAACGGCGAACGGCCTGACCGCGCCCAGCCCGCAGAGCATTATCACTCACGCGGGGGATTCGCAGAAGGCGGGGCCGCGTCGGATTCAACTCCCGCTCCCCGCGCACCGTTCTCGCGGAGCCGCGCCGCCTGCTGGCGATACTTTTCGTGGATCTCCAGCTGGAACCCCTCCTGGTCCTCGCGCGGAGACAGCCCGCGGTACTGCGCGTGGCAACGGTAACACTCCGTCACATTCCCCATCAGCACATACAGCAGCACATCCACCAGCGCCGTGGCGAACAGCACGCCGTAGGCCCAGAAGATCTTGTGCATCGCCCAGGCGATGCTGCTGCCCAGGAATCCGACCAAGACGATCGTCACGCCCAGACGCTGCGGGAAGTCTTTGCGGAGGAACAGTTCCGTGCTGGGACAGGCCAGGCATCGCATCGCATCGGCACCCTCCAGATCGGGCACCGACGCGGCGATCGTCTTCTGGCAGCGAGCGCACGTCAACGGCTGGCCGACGAACAGCCCGGCGGCGAACGTCTCCTCGCAATGCGGACACCGGGCGGTGATCGTGATCATGTCGAGCTCCGTTCCTTGTCTAGGTTCCTTCTCTATATCGGATAGATCGTCTGGCTGGAAATGAACTGCGACGTCAGTTCCCCGAGAAAGGAGAGGATGACCGCGACATACAGGATGCCCGTGGCACTCTGGGTGTTCGGAATCCGCAAGGTTTCCCAAGTCATCAGGCAGAGGCCGAGGAGGCCCGCGATGCCGGCCAGCCAGCGAATCGCCAGGAAGGCCAGGAGCAGCGACCCCGCGCCGCCTCCTTCCGCCAGCAGCGACCAGCCGTTCACAATCCCCCACCCCGACATCAATCCCCGCACCACCGCCAGCAGCGCCATGCCCAGCACCAACTTCTTAAGCGGCTCCAGCTTCATCGACGGCGTGTTCAGGTACCAGTGTCCCAGCAGCATGGCCGCGAAGGTGAAGCCCAGCAGCAGGGCGGAGGTGGCGCGATCCAGCAGGATCCACGCGGGCAGGCCGCCCCCGGTGGATGGCAGGCCGGTTGCGAGCCCGCCCAGGTGGATGGCCGCGATGAGGACCAGCAGCCACCAACCGGCCGTCTTTTTCTCGTACAGCCAGACGATCGCGCCCACGTAGCTCATCACCGCCGCCACGATGGCCAAGGTGAGTACCTGGCCGCGCTGCGGGTAGTCCTTCACCATCCAGACGATGGCGGCGAGGAACGTGTCCAGACCCAGGGCGACCCAGAGATGGACGCGAAAAAAACCGGCCGTCACGTCGCGCGTCGACGTCCATGCCATCGCGCTGACAAGGCCCAAGGCGAGGCGAAAGAGGAATTGGACGAGGATCTGCCACAACATGGGTCAGGCCAACTTCCGCTCCGCGCCATAAACCAGCTGCATGATTTCCGCGCGCGACGACAGGTTCGAGCGGAAGATGCCCTTCATCGCCGACGTGACGCACATGCTGCCCGGCTTGCGAACTCCCCGGATGGTCATGCAGGAGTGGGAGGCTTCCACGATCACCGCCACGCCTTTGGCGTTCAACTCCTCCCCCAGCAGATTGGCAATCTGCTCCGTCATCCGTTCCTGCACCTGCGGCTTCCTCGCTACCGCTTCGACCAGTCGAGCCAGTTTGCTGAGGCCCAGCACCTTGCCGTCCGGCACGTAGCCGATGTGGGCCCAGCCATAGAAGGGCAGCAGGTGGTGTTCGCACATGCTGCAGAAACTGATGTCGCGGACCAGGACCACCTCGTCGTATTTTTCCGTGAAGCACTTCCGCAGCAGCTCGCGCGGGTTCTGCCGCAACCCCTGGAACAGCTCGGCATACATCCGCGCGACGCGGGCCGGGGTTTCGAGGAGTCCTTCGCGGTCGGGATCCTCGCCCACCGCCGCCAGGATCTCGCGGACTGCTCGCTCGATGCGCGGCAGGTCGACCGATCGTGGAGCGTCGGGCTGGCGGGAGTCTTCGTCGGAAACGCAGTCGGCCATGAGGGGAAAACCTGAAGTCAAGAGAAGTCAAAGGAAGCCAAAGTAGTGGATCGCTCGCGACGCATGCCGGCACGCGGGCTGGGATTCGGAAGTCGAACGCCGTTTCCGCCTCGCATCGTAAGCCATGCCCGCGTTGGCGACGAGTGGGGGCCCTGATGCCGCTGGGCACGCGCGTCCGCCTTCGGTGTTCAAGGTCCTGATCCCGCCCGGCCCGCCGCTCATCGCCGCCCCGACGCAATCCACCTGCGGCAAACGCGCGAAAAGTCCGATTGCGGTTAGAATGCCGCTGGGGCAGGTCCTGCGGCGCGTCTCCTGCGGAACTCGACGCTGCCCCGGGCCATCGCAATGGCCCGACCCGGAACGCAAAGACATCCCTAACGAGGCTCCGTATGAGAGTTCCGTCTCCGTCTTGCCCCGCCGACGGCCCTTTCGTGCGCATTGTCGCACGCACGGTTGCTGGACTTGGTCGCTGGAGCGGCCGGGTGCTGGGTTGCACCGTGCCGCTGTCGGCCTCGACGGCCGCGCTGCTGATCGCCTCGACGGCCGCTTCCGCCCTGCAACTGCAGGTGGACTACTCCCGCGATGCGGCCACCGACAACTTCTTCGCCACCCATGCGACGGCGCGGGCGGCCGTGGAGCAGGCGGCTCGGGACGTCAGCAGCCTGGTCGTTAGCCGACTCGATCCGGTGGTTTCCGCCTCGGGCGTCGTCAGCGGCAGCGTCGGCTCGACCCGCGTGGAACTCGACTTCTCCTGGAGCTTCCGGAATCCGTCGACCGGCAGCGACGAGCGTCTCTCGGGGCTCGACCTGCCCGCCGATACCGTCCGCCTGTTCGTCGGGGTGCAGGAGTTGAATCGGAGTACTTCACCCGGCGGGGCCGACCAGGTGCTCGGGCTGGGCGGTTCGGGGGCCATGGGCGTGGCCCTGCAGGCGACCGGCTTTCCCGAGGAGTTGAACGCCGCCCTGGCGGAGGCCGAACGGCAGGCCGACCAGTTGAATCTCCGAGGAGGCGGTCCGACGATCAGCACGCTGCGGCTGAAGGAACCGTTCGGCCCGGGGGCGGGGTCGCTGGAGTTGCCGTTCGACCTGACGATCGGCAGCCTGGCCCTGGATGTCGACACGAACAATGATGGCCGCCGCGATTCGGAGGCCGAGTTGAACGAGTTCTGGCACTTCGACGCGACGACCCCCGTACCGCCGCGCAAGACCGACTTCTATACCGTGGTCGCGCACGAGATCCTGCATGCGCTCGGTGCGGGGCAGTCGGAAACCTGGCGTGGCCTGATCGACCAGACGCGCTGGAAAGGCCCCGCGGTCATTCGTGAGCAGGGCGGATCTGGTGACGGCCTGATCACCGCCGACGGTTCCCACCTGGCCGAGGGCCTGCAGAGCCTGACACGCGATGGCGGCGTCCAGCAGGAACCGCTGCTGAGCCCCCTGATTCTGGCGGGAGAACGCAAACGCATCACGCGCCTGGACGCCGCTTTGCTGGAGGACCTCGGCTGGCTGATCGCCCCCGCCACGCCGCAGGGCGACTTCAACGCCAACGGCCTGCTCGATATCGAGGACCTCAATCGACTGCTGCAGGCCACCGTCGAAGGCTTCTCGCCGCAGTTCGACCTGAATGGCGATGGTCGCCTCAACCAGGCCGACCGGTCACGCTGGGTCGTCGACCTGCGCCGCACCTGGTTTGGCGATGCGAACCTGGACGGACTGTTCGGCACGGGAGATCTGCTGCTGGTGTTCCAGGCTGGCAAGTTCGAAACGGCGGCCATGGCCCTGTGGCAGGAAGGCGACTGGGATGGCGACCTTCGCTTCTCCACCGGCGATCTGGTCACTGCCTTCCAGGACGCCGGGTTCGAGCGAGGCCCGCGAGCAGCCCGGCCCGCTGCCGCCGCCTCTGCCGCCGCAGTCCCCGAGCCAACGGGCGGACTGGGCTGGCTGCTGGGGGCTTGGCTCGCCAGTGCCCGGCTTGCCAGTGCCCGGCTTGCCAGTGCCCGGCTTGCCAGTGCCCGGCGGAGCAGGAGTTAGCCCAGGGCGAAGGCGTTCCAAGCCGGCCCCGGCTTTGGCGGCCTGAGCGTGGCTGGAGAAAACGCTTGTTGCTCAGTTAGCGCTGAACGGCGGCGGGAACGGCTGGGGGGAGTCGGAGTTGGCGGGGCCCTCCTGGGAACGCAGCAGCCCGATCAACTGCGACGCGCGACGCTCCACCAGCGTATCGTCCAGCAGTCGCTGTTTGTCGGCCGGATCCAGCGGGGCGATGTACGCGATGATGTCGGTGAGGGCTCCCAGCGTGACTTCCTCGCGAAGCATCTTGCGGATGGCGGGGGTGACGCCGAGTTTCTTGGGGGCCACCTGCTTGAAGACTTCGATCAGCGTTTCGCGGAGGTGTGCGGAACCTTGCTGGAGCGGATCGCGGTAGGCGTCCCGCAACACGGCTCCCCGCGCCGTGCGAAACGGCAGGCCCTCGTCCAGTTCCTCCAGAATCCGCACGCGTGCCTCGCCCATCAGCATCAGGTTGTAGGAGCCATCCTCGTTGCGATGGTAGGTGTTGATGCGGCCCAGGCAGACCGTGGCATGGATGTCGGGCTGGCTCGCATAGTGGGGTTCCCAGCCGGGCCGCAGCAGGGCCATGGCGAACCGCCGGTCGTCCGCCAATGCCTCTTCCATCAAGGCCACATACCGAGGCTCGAAGATCCGCAAGGCCTGCACCACGTTCGGGAACAGGACAAGGTTCGGCAGCGGAAAAAGTCGCAGGCGTCCGTTAAAGGTGCTGGCGTTGAATTCGGGTCCGGCCATGGATGCCTCGATTGGCTTGCCTGCGGTGGAGCGGAACGACCCGAAGGGCCGGGCCGGTTTGGTGCGGTGTTGAGTGAAACTAAGTTCAGCTGAACCCAGCGGTGCGAGTGCGGGAAATCGCGGAATCCGAGCGTTCTTCCCGCCGTCAGCCTGAGGCCACCAGGTGGATTTCGGGGATCAGGTCGGGTTCAATCTCGAGGGTCGACGGAGCCTCCCCTTCCACCAGAATCGGTTCGCAGCAGCGCTGCAGGTCATCCAGCAATTTGACGAGGTCCACACCCATGTGCAGGGGAGCGTAGGGTAGCAGATAGGATCGGCATCCGTGGTACAGCTTGACCGCTCCCCGCAGATTACCGTTGCCAAAATGGTGCAGGCAGACGGCCATCTGGATCAGGCCCTGCAGGAACTTGCGGTCATGCCCCTGCGTCTCCTGCCAGATCTCCTCCCAGATCTCATGGGCTTCGAAGAAGTCGCACACGTTGAAGTATTCGATGCCCTGCAGGTACCGCGGGTCGTACTCGGAATCGCTGGTCATCGACGAAACTCCTGATCTAGCGGACTCTTCGGATCGGGCCGGATGGGTTGCGGGGGACGGGGCCTCGGGGTGGACGGAACCTCGCTCTTCCGTTCGACCACGCTCGACCATCGTCCCGTTCCGCGATCCAGCATAGCGACCCGGCCCCGATCGCTCCAGCAAGCTGAAACCGTACGCTCGGGCCGGACGCCACCGCGGTCGCGGACCGAATTTACGCTTCTGAGGCCGCTCGTCGCTGGCTGCCGGACGCTTTATAATCGTCCGCTCATGTGAAAAAATGACGAACGTCTCGCAAGCGTTTCTTCCCAGAGCGACGCGGGAGCAGGCGGCGGGTTCCGCGCGACGGCGGCGTCCGGTCGAGCAGGCGATGGTGCGACTGGCTGGCAGGCAGGGAACCCACAGGCCCAAGGACTCGATCACGTGCCCAAACCAGCAAAGAAGGCCGCCGCTCCGAAGCAGGCCGGCAGCCGGCCGGCACGCCGGGCAGGTGTGCCCACGTCTGGCAAACCCAGCTCGGGTGCCCCCAGCCGTTCCGCCGCAGCGGCGGGCAAGCCGACGGGGCGGAAGGCCGTGGGGGAGATCGTGGCCGAGTTGGCGCGGGAGTATCCGGTCGCCGAGTGCGCCCTGCGTTACGACACTCCCGAACAGCTGCTCATCGCCACCATTCTCTCCGCCCAGTGCACGGACGAACGCGTCAACCAGGTGACGGCCACCCTCTTCCAGCTCCATCCGACTCCCCATGACCTGGCCCGCCTGCCGCTGCCCGTCCTGGAGAAGCTCGTGCAGAGCACCGGTTTTTTTCGCAACAAGGCCAAGAACATCCAGGGCTGCTGCCAGCAGCTGGTGGACCGTTACGGAGGCAAGGTGCCGCAGGACCTGGACCAGCTGGTCGCGCTCCCCGGCGTCGGCCGCAAGACGGCCAACGTCGTGCTCGGCACCGCCTTTGGCCTGCCGACGGGCGTTGTCGTCGATACCCACGTCTCGCGGCTCAGCCAGCGACTCGGGCTGACCCGGGCCACCGATCCGGTGCGGATCGAACGCGACCTGATGGAACTGCTGCCCAAAGAAGATTGGATTCAGTTCTCGCATCGCCTGATCCACCACGGACGCCGCGTCTGCAAGGCGCGCAAGCCCGCCTGCGCCGACTGTGGACTGGCAATCTGGTGTCAACGGACGGGAGTGGCTGTCGGCTGAAGGGCTGAAGTCGGGCGGGCCGGGCCCGCGGGTTTCGAGTGGATTCTACGAGCAAGCGTGACGAGCGAAGCGAGCGGACCGCAAACCGGAAAGGTGAAGCAGAGCCATGATCCTGACAGGGGATGAGATTCGCCGGAACATGGGCACGAACATCGTGATTGAACCGTTCCATGAGGAGCGGTTGAATCCGAACAGTTACAACCTGACGCTGCACGACGAGATCATGACCTACGAGGAAGTGGTGCTCGACATGCGCCAGCCGAACCGGGTGCGGCGGTTGACGATTCCGCCCGAGGGCTTGGTGCTTGCGCCCAACCAGCTGTACCTCGCCCGCACGGTGGAACGCACGGAGACGCACAATCTGGTGCCGATGATCGAAGGCCGTTCCTCGGTCGGCCGCCTGGGACTGTTCGTGCACGTCACGGCCGGCTTCGGCGACGTCGGTTTTTGCGGCTACTGGACGCTGGAGATGATGGCCGTGCAGCCGGTGCGGATCTACCCCGGCATCCCGATCTGCCAGATCTTCTACCACACACTCCAGGGCCTGGTCTCGGAGTACGTGAGCGACAAGTACCAGCACAACTCCGACATCCAGCCGAGCCTGCTGTACCGCGAACTCAATCCGAACGCGACGCGCGAGGATCCGCAGCTGCGGCTGCATTTCGGCCCCACCGGTTGAGAGACACCGGGCTGCGTGGAGCCGAGCCGGGGACGGCACCAGGCACCCAGCTCGCGTCGCGGACTCAGACGACCGCGAAGTAGTTCTCGACGGCGAAGTCGAGGCGGGGTCCGGTGAGTTCCAGCGGACTGCCTTCGAACAGGCACAGGTTCCGCACCTGCTGCAGCAGGTCGCGGGGCTGGCAGCAGCGGAACGGCCGGCCCGTCGCTCGATAGTGCCGCTCCACCAGGTAACGCAGAGGTTCCTCGCGGTACTCGAACCCCATCTTCGGCGCGAAGATCCGGAACAGCTGCAGGAACTCCTCCTCCGTCGGATCCTCCACTTCGATCTTGTAGGGAATGCGTCGCAGGAAAGCGTCGTCGACCAGATCGCGCGGCTCGAGGTTCGTCGAGAACACAACCAGCTGGTCGAACGGCACCTGGATCGACTTGCCGCTGGGCAGGTTGAGGAAGTCGAAACGTTTCTCGAGCGGGACGATCCAGCGATTGAGCAGTTCGGCGGTGCTCATCTTCTGCCGGCCGAAGTCGTCGATGACCAGGGTGCCGCAGTTGCTCTTCAGCTGCACGGGGCCTTCGCTGACATGCGTCACCGGATTCGTCCGCAGTTCCAGGTGCTCCATCGTCAGTTCGCCGCCGACCAGTAGCGTGGGGCGGCGGATGCGGACCCAGCGGCGATCGTGGGAGCCGGTCTGCAGCAGGCCACCGGAATCCGGATCTGCGAGTCGTTCATGGTGCTGCGGGTCGAACAGCCGGATGATCTCGCCGTCGACGCGGAGTGCCCGGGGGATCCAGATGGAGTCGCCGAAGCAGCGGGTGATCCGTTCGGCAAGGCTCGTCTTGCCGTTGCCGGGGGAGCCGAAGAGGAAGAGGCCGCGGCCGGAGTTGATGGCGGGGCCGAGGCGGCGCAGCATCCGCGGGCTGACCAGCAGGTCGCTGAAGGCGCGACGCAGGTCGCCCTCGGTCGGGTGCTGGTGCGTGAGCGACTGGGCCTGGACCGCGGCGACGTAGTCGGCCAGCGGCACGGGGGCCGCATCGGCGTAGCTGCAGGCGTGATGATAGCGCAGAGCCGCCTGCCGCCCCGCTTCGGTCAGCTGGTAACGGTAGTCACTCATCTCGGCCGCGTCACGATAGTGCACGCGCTGCTCCTGTTTCAGCCGACGCAGGATCGGCTCGACCAGCGCGAAGGGCAGTTGGGCCTGGTCCGCCAGTTGCCGGCCGCTTGCGTCGCCTCGCCCCAACAGACTCTTCAGCAGCAGCTCCTCGGTCAGCACCTCCGAAAGCCCCGCGGCCGCCAGGCTCGTCGGCTCCGCCGGATGGAACGCTCCCGCCGCGTTGCCGCACGACGGGCCGGTGACGGACGGTCGGGAGCCTGCCGACGCGTCTTCGGCCAGGCTCTGGATGCGAAGCAACATCGATTCCAGATGCGCATCGGGCGACAGACTGGGCAGGGCCATGCGGAGGACCTCACGGGGGCTGAAAGGCAGCGGGCGGTGCGTGGACGCAGACGTTGCGGGAGAGGGGGCCGGGACAGCCGATCGAAGCGGACGGATCGCGAAGCGGGGGGAGGAACGTTGGCCTTGGTCCGGGCCGCGGCGGCCGGCAAGCCTACTTCGAGCCGCTGCACGGGGCAAACGCCGCGAGGAAGCGAGATGCGGGGGCTCCGGGGTCGCGACGTTCGAAGCATCGCGGCCGCGGTGGCTCTCCGCGAGCCGGCTCGCGGCGGGGTGCTGACGCCTGGGGCCGCTTTTCGCTAGAATTGGGGGTCCGCTCGCGGCCGCGGGCGATCCGCTCTGGTCGGCTCCGTCCGGTACCCCTGCCGAGCTGCTGCCCCCCGGCAGGTCTTCGGATCGAGCCAGTGGCCCGCCTCGACCGGGAAACACGCGCGACGGAGTTCCGTGCCCTTTTGCCGGGGTTTTTTGCCCGGTGCTGCGGACGTCGCGCACGGGTCGCTTCCGGATCGCGAACGGCTGCCGCTTGGGAGGCGGACGTTCGCGCGGCGGCAGGCCTCCACCCCGGTGCGATCCATCGGCTTCGCACCCGGAAATCGTATCGCCCGTCTTCGTCTGCTCGCTTCATCACTTGCCGCCTACTCCAACCTTCCTTGGAATCGACGAAGGGAATCTTTCATGACAGCCAGTGCTCGTGACCAGTTCGGCGCCCGCGACTCGTTTGCAACCAGCCAGGGCGAGGCGGGCATCTATCGCCTCAGTCGCCTGGAGGATGCCGGCCTGGGCGCCGTGTCGACGCTCCCCTATTCGCTCCGCGTGCTGCTCGAAGCGGCCTTGCGACGCTGCGACGGATACATTGTCCGCGAGGAGGACGTGACGCGGCTGGCGGGCTGGGATCCGGCGACCGTTTCGGAGTCCGAGGTGCCGTTCCTGCCCGCGCGCGTCGTGCTGCAGGACTTCACCGGCGTGCCTTGCGTCGTCGACTTGGCCGCCATGCGGACCGCCATGCGTCGGCTGGGAGGCGATCCAAAGAAGATCAATCCGCTGATTCCCGTCGACCTCGTCATCGACCACTCCGTGCAAGTCGACCGCTTCGGCTCGAACGACTCGCTGGAGTTGAACGTGGCGTTGGAGTTCCAGCGGAACAAAGAACGCTATGAGTTCCTTCGCTGGGGTCAGCAGGCGCTGGCCAACTTCCGCGCGGTGCCGCCGAATGTCGGCATCGTGCACCAGGTGAACCTGGAGTACCTGGCGAAGGTCGTCTTCCTGGGGTCCGACAGCCTGGGGCCCGTGGCTTTTCCGGACAGCCTGGTCGGCACCGACAGCCACACCACGATGATCAACGGCCTGGGCGTCGTCGGCTGGGGCGTGGGCGGCATCGAGGCGGAAGCGGTCATGCTGGGCCAGCCGCTGCACATGCTGATGCCCGAAGTGATCGGCTTCGAAGTGACCGGGCACATGGCTCCCGGTGCCACGGCAACCGACCTGGTGCTGACCGTCACCGAAATCCTGCGCAAGGAAGGCGTGGTGGGCAAGTTCATTGAGTTCTATGGCCCGGGCGTCGACACGATGTCGCTGGCGGATCGCGCCA
>JBIIEC010000164.1:0-11528 GCA_044238045.1 Pirellulaceae bacterium
TGGTTGCAAACCGCATGCCGCGATGGATTTCGCGAATCGAGCGTGCGGTGCCGCCTCATTTTCAAGGATAGACGCGGGGTCCTACGTGCTGGACTGTGCGGGTCGGCACGTTCGCGGCGCAGGCGGTGCTGCGGACCATTGGTAGAGGCAAAGGGTGATCGCGCCGCGGCGCACCGGCATGAACGGCTTGTCGGTGTTCACTGCTTGCCGGTGTTCACTACTTGCCGGAGTTCACTGCTTGCCGGTGTTCACTGTGCGGTAACGCGACCTTCCGCCTGGCGGGAGCTGGAGAGTTCGGGCAAGGGGCAGGTGGCCATACGGCTTGAATTCGCGTCGTGACAAGCTGCGGGCGACTGACAGTCGTTGGTCACTGTCGGCGTGCTGCGGCTCAGACTCCGGATGGTTCCACCAGAGGTCCCTGGTGCAAAGTCGCACGCGACTTCGTTTTTTTCGGGAGGCGATTTTAGAATCCGCCGGTCGGGCTGTCCGGTTGTCGAATTGGATTTCGACTATCTCGTGACGGCGGTTTTATTCACCGAAGGCTCCGGCCGGGAGGGACCGGGGATTCTGCGACGGGGGGGGCTCGAGGGCCGTGCAGGGCGTCACCTGGCTGGTGGCGGTCCGGCTTCCGCCACGACTTCCTCCCAAGGCAGGATTGTGCCTGGGAAGGCTCGCGGTGGACGCCGGTTCGCATCATTTCAATGGGATCACGTGGAATCATGATGACCATCCAGACACCGAGAAATGAACGGTCGCAACAACTGATTCGCCTGAACGACGCACGACGGGCTCTGGCGAATGCCCACACGGTGGAGGAGATCAAGGAGGTGCGCGAGCGTGCCGAACTGGTGCGATCGTACGCCCAGACTGCCGCGCTGGGGCTGGAGATTCAGAACTTCGCCTCGGAGCTGAAACTGCAGGCCGAGCGTTTGGGTGGCAGGTTGCTGGCGGAGATGCGTCTGCGAGGCGGTGCGCGCCGGTGCCCCCAACCGGACTCGCCGCGGCTACGGGACATGGGTATCGACAAGAACCAGTCCGCCCGCTGGCAACTGGCGGCAACGGTTCCGGAACCTGTGTTCCGGCAGTTCGTCTGTGAGCACCATGACGCTGGCAAGGAGATCTCCTCGGCCGCGCTGCTGCGTCTGGCGAAGCGGCTGAGGGAGGAGTCGGTGGACGCGCTGCTGGTGCGACCCGGCGAAGCGGCGGGAGTGGATACCTCCTCGCACCTGTTGGCGGTGAACTGGACCAGCCTGGACCACATGGGACGCGAGCTGGAGGGACTGGCCGATTCGGTGCGCGAGATTCGCAGCCACTATCGGCTGCTCATGAATGTGATGGAGTCGATCTGCTCGAACGCGAAATTGACCGAGGAGTCGACCGACTACCGCGCGCTGCAGCGGTATGTCGTGGAGATCCAGCGCGACCTGCGTTCCGTCGATGACGGTCTACAGCGGATCTGTCGCCATCCGGAGTTGAACGGCTTCACGGAACGCTCGGCGTAACCAGCGAGATCCCCGAAGAGGGACGTCTCGCCAAGGGCCGCGGCCCACCGAGGATGGATGGGGAGGAAGCAGCGCCTCGGGGCGGTTCGCGAGGCGCAGTGCTGGTTGTGGTTCGGTGTTTTCAGGTCCGCGACCTTTCGGACGCTGTCATTGAATGGACGGTGGCGGGAAATCGGAGACAGATGATGACCGTGCGTACGGTAGCGACCGCCCAGGTGGTCTGGGAGGGCAGGAGATGGGCGGCGGTGGTGAATGCAGTTTCGATTGCAGTGTCGCTGGGCCTGCCGAGTTGGCTGTCGATCGGGTTGGCGGTGGGGTTGATCGTGGGCTGTGGAATGCAGGAAGGGCGGCTGGTCGTCGACTCGGTTGCGACCCAGGAGGCGGCCCCGGATTCGACGGGGGACAGCAGGCCTTGGCAGTTGCACGATGCGGGGCATGTGCGTGAGGGAGGTTCGGTACGCCATGTGTTCAGTTTTCGCAATCCGACCGAATCCCTCCTGCGTGTCGCCGTCTCGGAGGGTGTGCGCAAGAGCTGCGGCTGCACCTCCGCATCGCTGGCCGATTCCGAATTGCATCCGGGCCAGGCAACGGCGTTGTCGGTAGAGGTGGACACGAAGGGTAAACGCGGGCTGCTGCAGGAAGTGGTGCACGTGGACTGGATTGACGAACGCGGCGCGACGATGGAGGCGGGATTCGGATTGCGCGCCGTCGTGGACGCCGCGGTGGTCTGGACGCCCGGGGAGGTGGTCGTGTCGCGGGAGCAAGTTGGAAATGAAGAGATGCTGGTGGCCATCGCGGAGTCGGACCTGCCGGTGGACTGGGCGAACGCTATCGTGCGCAGCGACAGCGACTATCTGCAGATTCGCGAGCAGGCTGTGACGGCGGGCGGACACCTGAGGATCGGCTTTCGCTGCGTTGCCGGCGGTACCGGCGAGGCGCGGACGGGCCGACTGACGCTGGAGGCGCCGTTGCATGGTTCCGCAACCGGCGAGACGGCTGGCGATGGCATGGCGGGAAACGCGGCGGGCAGGACGGAACTGCGAGGCACGGTCGCCGCCGCCGAAGGATTGCGTGTCACGGGGGAGCTGCTGGTGCTTTCTCAGGACAGCGCTCGCTTGCGTGCGTCGCCCCGTCGCCTTGTGTTGAGGCGGTCGAAGAAGGAGCCAACCGAGTGGCACGGGAGGGTCGTGCTCACGGGCGATCGCGTGGGGGAGGGCGTCCGCGTGGTGGGCATTGCGTCGACTTGGGGAGTCGGACGGGCCGCAACCAGCCCGCTCAGCGGCGTGGCCTTGCAATGTGACGTCGTGATTCCTACGTCGAATGCTACGGACTCGTCGAACGCCGAAGATTCACTGCACGGCGGCGGCGAGGACGCAGCAGGGGAATCGGATCTGCTGCGCGAGGGAAGATTGGTGGTGCAGCTGGACGACGGTGCGGAGCTGGAGCTGCCGGCGACGCTGCAGGCGGCGGCTGCGGAAGCGGACTAAGGACGCCCATGGAAGTACGGGAAGCACGCGGCTTTCAATGGGGTGGGCGTCGCACATGCGATGGGATGCTTGGCTGCGGACATCGGCAAGCGGATACACGGAAGCACGAATACACGGAAGCACGGAAAGACCCAGGTGGTTCAGCAAGCGTCTCGCGGTGGGGCGCGGAGTGAATGACAACACAAGGAGGGTTCGATGGGACGAATCGCGAAAACGGAGAGGCCGCGGCGGCTGGCGGTGGTGGTGATGTTGGCGTGGGCAGCGGTGGAGTTGCTTTTTGCCTGGGATGCGGCGGCTCGCATGCAGACGTTGGGGCCGGAGCACCTGGAACGCTCGGTGGGGACCGTATACCGGCGGTGCTGCCTGCCCGGTCGTCGCAAGGGGTGCGCGCCGTACAACTTCGGCCAGCCTGGCTGCACGTCGATTCGCCAGAACGTGTTCTGCAGCCTCGGGGCGATCCAGATCATGGAGTGCTCCTCGGCAACGTGTGACATGGCGAGCATGGAGGAGAAATGTGAATTCAACGTGCGGATGGTGCCGCAGAACCGCTGCAAGCCGCTTGGCTATGTCACGACCGAAGGGTGTCCTGTCGACCAGTGGCAGTGCAAGATCCAGTTGATGCCGTACACGCTTCCGGAAGCGCCGGTCATCCAGACGTTGGTCTGCGATCCGGTGGATTCTTCGATCTGCGAACACAAGTACAGCGTCTGCGAGTGACGTTCGCGCGGAGTGATCGTTGGCCTCGGCGCGGGCTCGTCTGGTCCAGTTTCGCGGCGATGCGTATTCCTGACGCATTGTGGCGTGACGTTGGTGAATCGGGAAGCGAGAGAGGAGCATGGGATGGGGACGGTGGTTGGCCAGTTGTTTTCTGGCGGGTTGAGCGTATGCGTTCGCGGGGGGAGGTCGTCGGTAGGAGCTTTCTTCTGCGCGGTATGGCTGCTGTGGGCGCAGAAAACGGGGGCAACGGAGGTCGGCGACTGCCTTGACGGCCTGATTACGCGAGGAACGGGCCTTTACAGTGCGTGTGTGGACTTTGAGTATCGCGACAGCACCAGCGGTGACGAATCGCAGCCTGCAGGCTCGACCCCCACGTCGGCGTCGAGTGACGCGAAGGTGTCACCGCAATCGCTGGTCCTGTCGGTGCAGGGCGAGGACTGGGTGCTGAGGTACCAGGGAGCCGAGAACTTCCGCATGACCAGGCAGCAGGCTTCGGTGACGCTCACGAGCGTCCTGGATCGGATGACGGGGGAGCCGTCACGCACGTTGCTGGTCGAGGCGCCCGTGCCGCTGCGCGAATGGATGGCCCAGGAGGAGTCTTGTCGCGTGTGGCGGCTGGGCGCGATTCCCTGGGAGCGGCAGTTGGAGTTCCTGGAGCGGCAGCGGAGCGTCCTGGAGCGGGTGGGTACCGAGCGCATCGGTGCGAACGACTGCGAGGTGCTGCGCTGTCCGGTTGATCGCATGGACTTTGACAGCGGATTCGTGGTTCTGCCGCTTGGGTTGGCCCAGGAGAAGAAAGGCTGGTTGCGAATCGCGGTCGCTCCGGACTTGGGCTTCGCGCTGGTGAGGATGGAATACCTGACCGCGTCCGGCCAGTCGCTGGTGCAATGGACGTCGGATGACTTTCGGTCGGTCGGCGACGACATGTACTTTCCATTTCGCTCGCGGCTGGTGACCAAGTTGCCGCGCGGACAGCGGGTGCAGGAGTATCTGGTGCGCGAGGTGACGCACTGGAATGCGGCCCTGCCGGACTACACATTCTCGTTGCAAGTGCCCTTCGGGACGCGCGTGCGGGACAGTCGGCCAGGCGTGCCGTCGACCGTGTTCACGCTGGAGGACCAGCCGCAGCTGGAAATGCTGAACCGTGTGCTGGCTCCGGATACGCCAGAGAGTTCGAGTCCGTTTTGGCGAAACCTGATTCTGCTGCTCAATGGGATGGGACTGCTATGCCTTGTTATCTACTGGGTGTATGTGCGTTGATGCATGCAATCGAAGCGACGGGGGCGCGAGGGAGACGCGACAATGGCTTCGTGAAGCGTTGGTTCGTCCGGTGTCGAAGCGGATCGCGTGTCAGGTGGGCGAGCGTCGTGCTGGGACTGTCGGTGGTGGGCGTGTTGCTCGCGACAGGAGGCGCGGGACGTGCCGAACCGCCGCGCGCGGAACGGTCGTTGACGAAGGACACGCGGCAGGCAGCAGACTGGGAGCAATTGGAAGAGACGATCCAGCGGCATCGAGAACTCGTGCGCATGTGCGGACCCTTGTCGGCGGCGCGCGTGATCCAGGGCTGGGGCCTGCGATTGAAAGATGGGTTCTGGGACGAGGCGCGGGCGTTGTTGACCGATGCGGGGGTGCCGCTGCGGCAGGTGGTGGACTGGTGTCGCGAAGCGAATCCCACGGCGCGGGGCGTGCTGTTCGTGGGAGAGCGGAGCTTGGAGCAACTGCGGCAGTTGACGCTGCCCTGCGTCGTGGTCGTGAATGAGGGCCACCACTGCCTGGTTCTGGAGTCGGTCGCGGCGGACGGCGGTGTGGTGCGGGTGTGGGACCCTTCCGATCTACAGGCAAAGCCGATGCCTGTCCCGCAGTTGCTGGAGATGTGGAACGGCGCGGCGATCGTGTCGGAGCGGTCGGCCTCGGAGCCGCAGCGAGTCGCGCGGGAAGAACGGCGCTGGCTTGTCGCCGGCGGCTGTGGACTCGTCGCGCAGTCGGTGGTCGCATGGGGCTGGAGGACGGGACGTTGGAAGCCAAGGGCCTGGAAAGCAAGGCAGGGGCCGTCGTGATGCGGCGAGGGGGCATGGGTGCCTGCGGTGCGGTGGGTATCGTGCTGCTGACCCATGCGCTGCTGGTCGCGCGCATCGCCTGGGTCTCTTCGCCGAACGCGAATGAGGCGGCCCAGTTCGCGGCCGGCCTCTACCATTGGCAGACGGGGCGCTTGGATCTCCATCGAGTGAATCCTCCGCTGGTGCGCATGCTGTGCACTTGTCCATGGCGTGGCGAGGCGATCGGGATGGAGGGGCAGTCGTTGGCCGGTGTGGGCAGGGAGCGGAGCGAGTGGCGACAGGGGGAGATGCTGGTCGATCGTTGGGGGCCATCGCTGTTTCGCCGGCGGCTGTCCGCAGCTCGGCTTGGTAACCTGCCTTGGTCGCTGCTCGGCGGCGTCTACTGCTGGCGGTGGGCTCGCATTGTCTGGGGAGACGCCGCGGGCTGGGTTGCGGTGGCGCTGTGGAGCTTCTGTCCGAACATCTTGGCGTGGACGGCATCCTTGAGTGCCGATGTCGCGGCTGCATCCCTGACGCTCGCGGCCTGCTGGCACTTTCGCTGCGCGCTGTTCGACGGGACGGCCGACGGGGTGGCCGACCTGCCGATCGACACGACGCTGGGTGCCTTCACCGGACAGCGACATGCGGTGTTGGCGGGGTGCTGGACCGGCGTGGCGCTGCTTGCCAAGATGACCTGTCTCGCGCTGCCGATCATCTTTGCGGCGATGGCGATCTTGGCGAACCGGTTCGCCTTCGAGCGTCGGGGCGGAGTTCCACGACGCATGACGGCTTGGTGCATCGCGACGTTTCTGTCGCTCGGAATCCTTCGCCTCGGTTACGCGTGGGACCGAAGCATGTCGCCGCTCCGCAGCAGTCATGGATCGAGCGGCCTGTCGTGGAGCGGCATGGGGGAGCTGCTGTTGCCGGCCAACTACGTGCGCGGAATCGAGCAGCAGCGGGCGGACTTTGTGCGAGGCCGGCGGTCGTTCTGCTGGGGATGCTGGAGTCCGCGCGGGTGGTGGTGCTACTATGGAGCCGCAGCGCTGGTGAAGCTGCCGCTGGGGACGTTGCTGCTGAGTCTGTGTTCGGTCACGCAACTGGTTCTGTGCGAGACGCCCAGGCGTCGCCTGGAAGGAATAATGTTGCTGCTGCCGTCGGCTACGTTTGCGGTACTGGTCAGCAGTCAGACGGGCTTCAGCCAGCATTTTCGTTACGCCGCTCCCTGCCTGCCCTTTGCATATGTTCTGGCGAGCCAGCTGGTCGCGAAACCATCCCGGACGAACGTGCCGGTCCGCAACTCAATCTCACGCAGCCCAATCTCACGCAGCCCAACCCTGAACAGTGCCGGGTTCCGGGGGGGCGCATGGCTGGCCGTGGCGTGGTCGATGGCGAGCAGCGGGATGGCGTGGCCGCGAAGCCACGCCTACTTTCACGAACTGGCGGGCGGGCCTGCGGGCGGACATCGGTATCTTGCCGACTCCAGCCTGGAGTGGGGCGAGGATGTGGAGTTGGCTGCGGAGTGGTTTCGCGAGCGGGGGATTCGCGGGCCCATCTACCGAGGCCTGGTGCATGACCGCTTTCTGCGGCGACTGGAACCGGCAAGCAGGGATTGGCCGGAGACTCTGCGGCCGGGCTGGTATCTGGTCAGCATGCAGCGGGTCAGCGATCCCGAGGATGCGTGCCATGTGCTGCAGGGCCGTACGCCCGAGGCACGCATCGGAGCGGCGCTGGTCGTCTATCGGGTCGCGGCCGCAGAGGGCGGGCATCGCGCGACGGGGACCGCGGCATCGCCAGCCGCAGTCGATTCACCGGCCGTTGACCGAGGATTCCCCACGAATCAGGGGCCGTCGTAAGGTTCGCCGATGTCTTGGTTCCAGAGGGCCGGGCATTCGGCGATGAATTCACGCATCAGCTCGATGCACTCGGGATCGTTCAGCACGGTGAGGTGCACGCCGCGGGAGCGTACATAGTCCTCGGGGCCGCGGAAGGTCTGGTTTTCGCCGATCACGATGCGGGGGATCTTGTAGAGCAGGGTCGCTCCGCTGCACATGTCGCAGGGGGAGAGGGTGGAGTAGAGCGTCGCGCGGGCGTACTCTTCGGCGTCCATGGGGCCGGCGTTTTCGAGGGCGTCTATTTCGGCGTGCAGCACGGCGCTGTTCCGCTGGACACGGCGGTTGTGTCCGCGTCCGATGATCTCACCGTCGATGACCAGCACCGACCCAATCGGAATGCCGCCTTCGGTGCGTCCCTTGAATGCTTCGTCGATCGCCGCTCGCAGGTACTTGTCCATGGCATGCCCTCTGGGAGTGTCGGCGAATTCTAGCGAAGGAAGGGGCAGGTCGAAAGAACCGTGGAACACTGCTTCCCGCCTGACTCTCTCAACTGCGGCGGACAGGTGGGCGAGAGTACCACGAGGCGAGGTGGACGATTGCTCGCACCGGGCGAGAAAACAAAAAGGGCCGGTCGATCCGCAGAACGACCGGCCCAGGTCAGAGACAGCGGGCGAAACCGACCGGAAGCAGCGATTGGCGACGCTTGCCTCAGGAGGGGTTCACCTTTCGTTGGTTAGGGAGTTTCCGTTTGGGATTCGATGGTGTAACCAGCGATATGGTCATTGGTCTTGGAGAACTCGTCCAAGATGGCCTTGAGATCCAGACTGCCGGTCTTCATGTGGAACGTGCAGATCCGGCTGGGGATGTCGGTGGTAATGTCCGTGATGCCCTCGACCTTTGACAGATCACCTCGCACCGAGGCGGCGCAGCCACCTCACGTCATGCCGGGCAGTTTGAGGGTGACGAGAGCGGTGTTCGCGGTGTCGGTAGCGGCGCCCTCGCTGGGCGCAGCTTCCGCAGCCGGGGCCGCGGCGGGCGGCTGCGGGGTGCTTGTGCTCGGCGGGGACGGCGGCGCACTCTGCGTGCCGCATCCGACGAGGGCCGCCAGCACCAGGGCGGCAATGCCAATTCGGGTCTGCATGGTTTTCTCCAAAAGAAAACGGTTTCGGAAACTCCCGCCGCCGGGCGACCCCGGACGGCTTGCATCACTATTGGCGTTTCGACCCACAAAATACAAGGGACTTCAGCGGATTTTGAGGTCCGTGTCATGGAAAAGAAGGCATCTGGACCGGTTCGCAGCGTCGATCACCGCCTCGTGGCAGGCTGGGTGGGCTGGGATGGCGGGGCGGCTGGGTGGGCAGTGGGCGGCGGCCAACGGCTCTCCGGGAGGCAACGCGTGACTTGCGGCAAAGCCCCGGCCTAGAGTGGGCCTCGGCAGGGCCGTCCCTTTGATACTGACAGGAATCGGTCATGCGCAAAACTTGGTGCCGGGCTCATGCAATCTGGAGGGCGGCGACTGGCGAGGCGGGTCGCGGTGCCGCGGCGCCTTTGCCTGGACCTGACCGGACTGCCGCCATCGCCGGTGGTGCGGCTTGAGTTCCTGCGCGGTCCGCGCGAGGAATTGCTCGCCGGCGGCGGCGTGAAACGCGGCACGACCTCCGGGGCGACGGACGAGCTGGGCTACCACGCGGTGGACAACCCGGTGCACGTTCGCGACCTGCACGCCACCATCCTGCACCTGCTGGGCTGGATCCGGAGCGCCGTCCGTCCGCGTCCCGGGCCTCGCCATGCGGTTGACCGGCGTCGAGCCATCGCGGGTCGTGCGCGAGATCCTGTCGTAGTTGGATGGAGACGCCGGCTCGTCTCTTTTTTGCCACATCGGTCACGACGAGAGTGAGACCGGGCCCCGTTTCTTTTTTACCTGGTCAATTTGTTTACACCGCCGTCCATTAATCGCGCACGCAAGCTTGGTCAACTCGCCACAAGGCCTGAGAGGACGACCAAGATGTTGAGTAACGACGTGATGCAGGCGCTGGAGGAACTGGATTTCGCGGTAGGGAGTACCGCAGGCGGCAAGTCGCAGGGCGGTACAGGGCAGGGCGATGCGAAGCAGCAGCGCGCGCGTCCGCGCGAGGCGGGGCAGTTCGGCTACCGGCCCGAGATCGACGGCTTGCGCGCGGTCGCCGTGATGATGGTGCTCTGGTTCCACGCCGGACTCGGCCTGAAGGGCGGCTTCACGGGCGTCGACGTCTTCTTCGTGATCTCCGGTTATCTGATCTGTTCGATCATCCTCGGGCAGATGGAGGCGGGCCGCTTTCGATTGCGAACGTTTTTTGAGCGTCGCGTGCGCCGGATCGGGCCGGCCCTGGTTGTGACGATGGTGGCCACGGCGGCAGCGGCCTGGTACCTGCTGCTGCCGGACGACTTCGCACGCCTCGGCGGCGCGCTGGCCGCCCAGCCACTGATGCTGGGCAACGTCTATCACTGGCGGACTTCCGACTACTTTGCGCCCGCGGCCGAGCAGTTGCCGCTGCTGCATACTTGGTCGCTGGCGGTTGAGGAGCAGTTCTATCTGGCGTTCCCGGTGGCGATGGCCTGCATGGCACGCTGGCGACGTTCGTGGATGACCGCCGCGCTCTGCGCAGGATTGCTGGCCTCGCTGGCGTTCTCGGCATGGGCGACGCCCCGCTATGTCGCATCGTCCTACTTCCTGCTGCCGACGCGTGCGTGGGAGTTGCTGATCGGCGTGGTGCTGGCGGTCGCGGCGCGGCGAGCGGCGGCGAAGGCGGCGCTGGAGGCGATCTGGGACGAGGGCCGGTCGACGCCCTGGTGGCACGCGCCGTTGGTACGCGAAACGCTGGGAGCCCTGTCGCTGGCGTTGATCGTGGCGTGCGGCGTCTACTACCACGAGGACCTGCCGTTTCCGGGAACCTACGCGCTGGGCCCATGCCTGGGCGCCGCGGGCTTCATCTGGTTCAACCGCGGCGCAACACTCACATGGTCCGGCAAGTTGCTGGCGAGCCGCGCGTTCGTCTTCGTGGGGCTCGTCTCGTATCCGCTTTACCTGGTCCACTGGCCGATCATGGTCTTCTACAAGTATTGGAACTGGGAGCCGTTCCGCTGGTCGACGGGCCTGACGCTGATCGCGACTTCGTTCGCGGTGGCGCTGGCGATCTACTACCTGGTCGAGGAGCCGATTCGCCGGAAGCTCGTCTTCCGCCGCACGGGCCCGCTGGTGGGTACGGTGATGGCCGCGATGCTGGTCATTCTGGTGTTTGGAGCCAGCGTCTGGTACTCGGGCGGGTTCCCGAGTCGTTATCCGGCCGACGTGCATCGCTACCTGGCGGCGCGCGTGAAGATCGAGTTCAACCACCATGTCGACTTGGCGTCGATCGTGGAGGACCGACTGCCGGAGATCGGAGCGAAGGAAGGTCCGCTGCGGTGCATGGTGTGGGGCGACAGCCATGCGTTGGCGCTGGTGCCCATGGTCCACCAGTTGTGCCAGGAGGCGGGCGTGCGCGGCGTGCAGTTGACGCATTCGGCGACGCCGCCCCTCGTGGACTTCGACCCGAAGGCCAGCCCGTTCCTGTCCGAGAACCCGCGGGCCCTCAGCTCGGCGGCGGTTCGCTATGCCCTGGACCACCAGGTTCCAATCGTGATCATGGCAGCTCACTGGACGAACGATTGCCACAATCGGTTGTTCGAGGCGAGTCTGCGAAAGACCGTTTCGCAGCTGATCGAAGGCGGCGTGCGCGTGGTGCTGGTGAAGGATGTGGCGGCGCAGGAGCACAGCGTGCCGGTGATGCTGGCGCGAGCGGTGCTGCACGGCCGGGACACGGCGACTGTCGGCGTGTCGCTGGACAAACACCGCGAAGCGAACCAGCCGGTCGACCGGATCCTCGACGACCTGGCCTCCGATCCACGCGTGGTCGTGGTGGACCCGGCGAGTGCCTT
>JBIIEC010000555.1:0-3364 GCA_044238045.1 Pirellulaceae bacterium
ACGACGCGCGGCACCCAGGCCCAGGCCCGATCCGATCAGCAGCAGGCACAGCGAATTCGGTTCCGGCACAGCGGCCACGGCCGCTCGAGGGCCCTTTTCGTATCCGCCGTCGACCAAGGCGGCCACTAGGTCGCCCGAGTTGGTGCGGCCGTCGCCGGTGAAGTCGCCCGTCGACCAGACGCTCGGCGAATCCGTCTCGTACTTGCCCGACGCCAGCACGTTGATCAGGTCGGTCGAGTTGAACTCGCCGTCCAAGTTCGCGTCGCCGATGTAGGTCTTGAACAGATTCTTGGCCCACACGTTCACATCCGCGTCGTTGACCAGTTTGTCGCCGTCCAAGTCGTAGTCGGCCGGATTCGAATTGCTCGCCGACTTGGTCGTCAGGTCGTCGATGTCGGCCGAGTCGAGCAGGCCGTTCTGGTTGAAGTCGCCCACGACCGCCTTCTTCGGCGGCTCTACGCGGATGTTGTCGATGTAATAGGTCCGCTTCTCGCCCGTTTCACCGCCGCTGCTGAGTGTCACGCTGAGCAGGTACGTCTCCGAGTTCCCATCGAGGGCAGGTCCCCAGTAGCCCAGTGTACCGCCACCAAAATCGGCCAGCGGAATCGATGGCTTCAGGGTCTGGATGTTCGGACCAGCCGGATCCCACACGGGATACCCGTTGCGGTCGTTCATATCCAGTTGGCTCCAACCGCCCGAATGGGCAATCACCAGTTGCGAAAGATAGAACTGCGCCCCCGGATTCTCATCGGCCTTGATCGTCCAGTCGAAGGCGATGTTCCAGCCATCGAGGACCGCCTGGTTCATTTTCGCGATCCGATCGGCATCCAAGAACACGGCGTTGTTGCGGACGAAGCCTCCTGTCCGGCCCACGTTCTGCAACGAATAACTGCCTTGGCTGTTCCCAGGCCCGGGCACGGCCGTGAGAATCGACTCCTTGTCTTCCCACGGAGTATCAAAGAAAGTCGTAATCCAGCCTTCCGTCGTAGCGTCCTCAAACGAGTACAAGAGCTCCTGGGCAACGCTACCGCGTGCCAAGACACTCACCAACAGGGCCACCGCCAATCCCCATGCTGCTCGCTTCATCGTTCGTACCTCAACCCCTATTCAATCGTATCCACGTTTGTCAACGAATCGTAATTCCACCTTGCTGCGCGCAAACTCCTCCGCTGGCAGGCTAATTGGCGACAGTCACCGATGTCAAGAGTTCGGTCGACGATTGAACAAAGTCGCTCCCCAGGGCAGACACGCGAGCCAGCGGAACGATCCTCGGCCATCTCCCACCAAGCGTCACGCGCCCGCAACGCCTGGCATCGCGTGCCCCAGGCATCGTCTGCCACTCCACCGGCCCGCAGAGTAGAACACGCGCGCCAGCGTCCTCGCGATCACGCGCGTTCGCCGTCCCGGGCGCGCGGCTCGTCCCGACTGCTGTAGGCGGCGAGACTGCAGGCGGCGAAACGGTGCGTGCGTGTCGGGCCACCGTCAGAACGTGGCCTGCGAGGGATGGGCTGGCCAAATTCCCGTGTCGCGCCAGCCGCCTCGTCGGCAGGCCGCTCCCCACACTCGGCGAACTCCACCCGTCCGAAACGTATTACCGCCTCCCCTGCCCACTCCCGGAGTTTATTCACCCAATTCGCAGTCCCAGTCTCTTGCGTAGCGTTCGATCCGGGACATAGTGAACTATCGCTACGGTCGCTAACAGCCTCACAATCGGCACGACCCGAGCGTTGTCCTCCGCGTCAATCCAAGGAATCGGCCCGTGAACTCAATCCTTCGAGGTGGACCGCTAGACGGTCACGCACCGAGAATTCGCCGCCGAAGAATGGAGTGGTATGTGGTCCACACGCGGGAAGGGAATGTGGTCTATCGCTGGTGCCCGCTGCGTGGCGAGTATCTCTACATCCGTCAGGTGCAGGGTTCGGCCGAAGAGGGCTACGAACTGCATGCTTCACTGAACGCAGGCCACTGAACACGCTGGTCGTTCCATCGAACGACAAGCGCAGGCCGCGTTCCTTCACCCGGCTATCGCGAGCCCGGCACTTCTCCGGGGACGTTCACTCCGGGTCGCGAGGATTGCCGATCGACGCGAGATAGCCGGCGAGCTGCGACTGGATGTCTACCAAGCTCTGCCAGCCGCGCTGGTCGAGCAGCACGCGTCCCGGAGCCGGCTGCTCTTGCATCTCCGCCGATGCCAGCAGTCGTCGCACGCGAATATGCAGGTACTCGATCAGCTCCGACAACTGCGCCGCCTGGCCCGGGGTGAGTCTTCCCGGAGGTTCGGGCGGGTGCAGCACGTGCAGTGTCGCCTGCAAGTCCGGATCGTTGCGCCAGTTGAGTTCGAAGTCGAGGGAACTCGCGTTGCGAATCCGCTCCAAATCGGACGAGTCCGCGGCGTTCTCAAGAGGACCAGTCAGGTCACGGATGGTGGCCAGCCGCTGGGCGATCTCATCGCGTGAACCGAAGAGCAGCACGGTGCGGCCGAGAGTGATCAGGTCGCCATGCCGCAGGATTCGCAGTTGCACATCCTCGCCGTTCACCCGCGTGCCGTTGGTGCTTTCCAGGTCGGTGAGCACCAGCTGCTGGCCATCTTCCTGGATCTTGAGGTGATACCGGCTGACGCGATCGTCGTTCAGCTGGATCGAATTGCCTTCCTCGCGACCAATCGTGATGGGCGGGCTGAGTCGGTCGAAGACGCGTCCCCGATCCGCTCCGTCCAGCACTCGCAAGGTGATTGTGGCCATGGGTCGTTCGGCACTGCCGGAACCTGGGATATGGGCCGTGATCGCTTCGATTCGCCATACGGCTCGTTCCGCTGAGTATAGCCTGCGCCTCCGCCCCCGACATAGCCAACCCAGGGACCAAATCCCGCTCGCCGCAGGTCTGTCGGGCCTAGCCGGCCAGCCAGGGCAAAGCCAAGCGTCGGCTCCCCGATTGAAATATTCTCCGGCAGCCCCTATCCTAAGAGCTTCTGAGGTTGCCTGGGATGAACATCCGGGGACCCCTCGGAGCGCCCGTGGCGCAATTGGATAGCGCATCGGTCTTCGGAACCGAGGGTTATAGGTTCGAATCCTATCGGGCGTACTTGTTCTGCTCTGGCCGCTTTGCTTTCGTGGCCGCTTTGCTCTCGCGGCCCTTGCTCTCGTCGCGGCCGCCGCATGCCGAAACCGCTTCCGTTTCGGCTGGCGACGAAGTCCCCTGGTTGGCCAGCATGGGCTGGCGACCGCGTTCACGAAACGCTTCGGTGGACGCCCCTGCATCCCGGTCGTTCGTTTACGATGCGCGTCGAGGTCTTTCGACGCGAACCGGCAGTTCGCCCCGTCGGGCAGGCAGCTTCCGTCGCGGGAGCCGCCAGATTAGGCCAGCG
>JBIIEC010000003.1:0-38773 GCA_044238045.1 Pirellulaceae bacterium
CTCTTCTCGTATAAGTCCGGGGTTCGATGGATCTTACTAGGCAATAAATGGAAAAGCAAGGAATCCAGGGAGGCTGCGCAAGTAGGTTGGACTCACGCGGTATTGCCGTTTCGGGTTGTTGACATGGAGCTACGCGGGTGCGCGGAGCCGTCATCAGGTACCGAAACCATAGCTTTTGGATGGCAAGGACGCGGCTGCAGTAGGGGGGGAGCTGGGTCGAGTGATCACCAATTGAAACGGTCGCGGGTGGGCATCGACGGGCCGTGAAGCTTGGGGTGCCGTGGCCGAAATGCGTACACTTTGCTGCCCCGTCCTCTATATTGGCCTTCGCCGTCTGCCAAGTGCGGGCGAGGGCGAATTCCCGAGCGTCCGCGCGGGGAGGGCTCGAAGACCAAGACAAGGCGTCTGGTGGGAGGTCGAAGCGATATGGCCTGGGAACATGCGGTGGCGCGAATGACGAGGCGCCGGGGCCGGCGGCTCTGGCTGGGGCGCGCGATTCGAGCTGCCGTCGTGGCGGCGAATCTTGTCGGCGGCGGGCAACTCTTTCAGTCGTCGGCCGGCTGGGCCGCCGACGGGTCTTTGTCGCCAGCGGCTCCCGGCGCCCCCACCGCACCGCTGCCTCCACCTCCGCGCGATCCCGAATCGTCGCGTCGCGCCGCGCATGTGCACAAGGGATTCACGCTGCAGCTGGTGGCGTCGGAGCCGTTGGTGGCCGATCCGGTCGCCATCGAATGGGCGCCCGATGGACGACTGTGGGTGGCCGAGATGGCCGACTATCCCTACGGCATGGACGGGCAGGGCAAACCGGGTGGCCGCATCCGTTTCCTGGAGGATGTCGACCAAGATGGCGTCTACGATCGATCGGTGGTCTTCCTGGACGAAGTCAGCTTTCCCACGGCGGTGATGCCCTGGCGCGATGGCGTGCTGGTCACCGCCGCTCCGGAGCTGTTCTTCGCGCGCGACACGAATGGCGACGGCAAGGCGGACGAGCGAACGCCGTTGTTTCGCGGATTCATCGAAGGCAACCAGCAGCTGCGTGTCAATGGACTCCAGTATGGCCTGGACCACTGGATCCACTGCGCGTCGGGCGGGCATCATGCGGGATTCGGCAAGGACACCACGTTGTCAGCGGTGCGCGCGAACGAGTCGATCGTGCTGGGCAGCCGCGACTTCCGCTTCAACCCGGACACCGGCCAACTGCAGCCGCAGTCGGGGCCCTCGCAGTTCGGCCGCGTGCGTGACGACTGGGGCAACTGGTTCGGCGTGCAGAACAGTTTTCCTCTCTGGCACTATGTGCTCGACGACTCCTACTTGCGACGCAATCCGCGCGGCCGCTATCCCGATGCGCGACTCCAGCTGCGGTTGCCTTCGTCGCCGCCCGTCTATCCGGCGAAGTCGCCCGAGAAGCGTTATCACAGCTTCGAGCAGGCCGGCCACTACACTTCGGCGTGCGGTCCGAGCATCTATCGCGACGCGGTCCTGTTCGGCGAGTCGGACCGTGTGCATGCGTTTACGTGTGAGCCGTTCCATAATGTCGTGCAGCGGCATACGGTGTGGCGCGACGGCGTGTCGTTCCGGGCAGAGCGCGCGGAGACGGATGAGCCGCTGGATTTCTTCGCGACCGAAGACCAGTGGTCGCGGCCTGTCATGACCAAGACCGGACCGGATGGCAGTGTCTGGATCGTCGACATGTATCGTTACATGATCGAGCATCCGGACTGGCTGCCCCCGGAGGGAAAAGAAGAGCTGCGACCCCACTATCGCAAGGGCGAGGGCATGGGCCGCATCTATCGCATCTATCCGAGCGACCAGCCGCCGGCACGGATGCCCAGGATCGACCAGGAGAATGATGCGCAGCTGGTCACGCGGCTGTCGAGTCGCAATGGCGTGGTCCGCGATTGGGCCCAGCGCCTGCTGGTGGAACGCAACGCCACCGCGGTCGCTCCCGCACTCCGCTCGGTGGCCACCGACGATCGCTTGCCCCAGTCGCGCGCGCAAGCACTGGCCACGCTCCGAGCGCTCGATCGGCTGGAGGACGACACGCTGGTACACGCGCTGCGCGACGAGCATGCCGAAGTGCGGCGCTGGGCGGTGAAGCTGGCCGAGTCGCGGGCGAACGCCAGCGACTCGGTGAAAGCGGCGCTGCTGGAGCGTCAGGGGGACGTGTCGCCGTTCGTGCGGTTGCAGCTGGCCTGTTCGCTGGGGGAGGTCGCGGGGCCCGACGCCGGCCGAGCACTCGCCGAGCTGGCCGCCTCCACGGCCGACGACCCGTTCCTGAACGCGGCCATGGTCAGCTCCATTCCGCCGCATTTCGCCGCGATGGCGGCCACGCCCGGCGTGTTCGAGCGCATGGCGGACGGCATGCGTCGCGAATTTCTCGCGCAAGGAATCGCCCACCCGGCCGCGCTGGCCGATGTGCTCCACCCGCTGCTGTCCGACGATAGGCCCGAAACGCGCGAGGACCGCATGCGCTGGATGGCCGAATGGCTCGAGGTGCTGCGCGAGGAAAACCTGTCGCTCGCCGATCTGTCCAAGTCATCGCAGGCGGATCCCGCGGCGGCGAACGGAAGACGCTGGGACGACATCCGCGCGGAGCTGCTCGAGCTGCAGGATGCCGCGTGGCAGGTCGCCCTTGACGACGGTGCGCCGGAGTCGTCGCGGTTGGCGGCGCTGAGCCTCGCTAGGCACGATTGGCGACACGCCGACGAGTATGAGCCGCGGCTGGTCGAGCTGCTCGATCCGCGCACGCCCAGCAGCGTGCAGCTGGCCGCGCTGCGGGCCCTGGCCACGGGGCCGTACCGGGAGTTTACGCGCAACGCGATTCTAGAGCGCTGGTCCGGCTTGCTGCCGGATGTGCGACAGGCGATCGCCGAGCAGTTCCTGAATCCGGTCGATGCGGCGGCGCTGTTCCTAGACCGTGTCGAGCAAGGGTCGATCGCCTCGCTGGACTTGGACGCGGCGCGGCGCGATCGTTGGGTCCATCATCCGGACGCGGCGATCGCGGAGCGAGCGGCTCGGCTGCTGCAGGATGCCGGACGGGCTGACCGGCAGGCAGTGGTCGACCGTTATCGCGATGCGGTCGCTCTGGAGGGCAGCGTCGACCGCGGCGAAAAACTGTTCGCGAAGCACTGCGCGACCTGCCACCAGCCGCGCGAGGGCAGTCCGATCGGGCCGGAGCTGCGATCGCTCACCGACCGTTCTCCCGCCTCGCTGCTGGTCGCCATCCTCGATCCCAGTCGCGCCGTGGAGCCGCGTTACCTGGGATACCATGTGGAAACGAAGTCGGGCGAAGTCATCTATGGCGTTGTCGTCTCGGAGAGCGGCGATACGCTGGGATTGCGGCAGGTCGATGGCCAGGTACGCAAACTCGGCCGCGACAGTCTCGAAGCGATCACCAGCTCCCAGCGTTCGTTCATGCCCGATGGCCTCGAAGCCGAACTGTCGTCGCAGGACCTCGCGGATGTCATGCGGTATGTCGGCCAGCTGAAGTAGTTTTCGGTCGGCGCTGTTAGTTGCCTGGTGCGATGGAATGGTTGCTGGCCCGCGCGATTCACTTGCGCGCCAGCACGGCATCGAGCGGCGCGTCGGTAGACCGGCAGGTTACGTCGCGAAAGCCGACCTGCGTCAGGATCGCCTGGTATTCGGCCAGTGTCCGCTCCTTGCCTTCGGTGCAGGTGAGCATGTTGAGGTTCTGCATCTGGGCCCAGCGTGGGCCTGTCTTGTCGGGGAGCAGGACCTTCTCGGCGATCAGCAGCGCGCCGCCCGCGGGCAGGTGGTCGTGGATCCGTCGCAGCAGTCGCAGGATCTTTTCCTCCGACCAGTCGTGCACGATGCGTCCGAGCGTATACAGGTCGCCGGACGGCAACGGGTCCTTGAAGAAATCGCCGGGTACCAGTTCGATGCGATCGGCGACGCTGGATTCGTGCACGATCTTGCGAGCCAGCGGCAGGACGTCGGGCAGGTCGAATACGGTCGCACGCAGCGACGGATACGCTTCGCAGGCCGCGATCGCCAGGTGGCCCGTGGCGGCTCCGAGGTCCACCAGATGCTGGAACTCGCGCAGGTCGAAACAGCGCACGACGACGGGTGAGCTGATCAGGCCGAACCCGTGCATGCCCATCAGGAACTCATGCTGGGACTCCTCGGTCTTGAAAAAATGCGAGAAGATCGGTCCGTCCCAGCCGTAGACCTGCTTCCAGCGATGGGTGCCTTCGCGCACGGCGTCGGCCAGGTGTTCCCAGAGTCGCCAGGAGACATCGCGCGAGTAGTGCAGGTATCCGGTCATGCGCCGTGGGCTGGTGCTGGTCAGATAGGCTGTCGCGAGCGGCGTGTTCGCGTACACGCCGTCGTGCTTCGCGAGCAGTTCCAGCCCGACGCACGCGTCGAGCAGTCGTTCGAGCGCGTCGGCATCGGCCGCCAGTCGTTCCGCGAGGCGGCCGAACGTATCGGGCCGCTGCTGCAGCGCGTCGAAGACGCCCAGGTCGAGGGCCGCAAAGAGCGTTTGCGAGCGGCGAAACGCTTCCAGCAGGTCGAGCACGATGGCCGGATCAGGCGGGGTATCCCGCGGGTTGCTGCGTGAAGCGTCAGTCATCCAGATCTTCCCTTGCGTCCCGGGGAGGCGGTCGATGCGGGCAGTGACACGGGCAGTGACACGAAGGTGTCAGCGGCCCGCGGGCTGCGGCGGGTTCAGGAAGCGGATGCAGACGGGCGAGGGCACCTGCAGCTTCGTGCCGGTCGGTTCCAGCGCGCCGCTCTCGGGATGGATCCGGAAGACGGTGATCGAATCGCTGTCCTGGCCTTCGGCGAGCAGGAACTGGCCGCTGGGGTCGATGGCGAAATTGCGCGGCGTGCGGCCGCCGATCGGTTCAACCTCCACCTGATCCAACCGTCCGCTGTCCTGGTGGATCCGGTAGACGGCGATGCTGTCATGTCCGCGGTTGGATCCGTAGACGAATCGGCCGCTGGGATGCATGGCGATCTCGGCGGTCGATCCACCGGGCGGGTCGACGCCGGGTGGCAGTGTGGAGATCTTCTGCAGGTTGGTCAGGCGTCCCGTGGCCGGATCGCAGGCAAAGGCCGTCACCGTCTTGGAGGTTTCATTGATGACATAGGCATACTTGCCGGAAGGGTGGAAGGTGAAGTGGCGCGGACCATCCTTTGGGTCGAGCGTGGCGAGGGCCGGTGAGTCGGCCAGTTTTCCGGTGGCCGCGTCGAAGCCATAGATGAGGACTTGGTCGAGGCCCAGGTCGGCGACATACGCGAAGCGATTGGCGGCGTCGAGGTTGACGCTGTGGCCGCGCGGCTCCTTCTGGCCCGCGGGATCCTTGTGTTGGTGGAAGCTGGCGACGGGGCCGAGTCGGCCGTCTTTCTCCAGGCGGATTGACTCGACGCTGCCGCCGCTGTAGTTCGCGACGAGGACGGCGGAGCCCGTCTTGTCGACCACCAGGTGGCAGGGGCCCGCGCCGCCCGCCGTCTGTTCGTTGAGCATCTTGAGCAGTCCGGACTGGGGATCGATGGCAAAGGCCTGCACGACGCCTTCGCCGCGCCCTCCGAAGTTGCCGGACTCGCCCACGCAATACAGGTACTTTCCGCTGGGATGGATGGCGACGAAGGAGGGATCGCGCGTGCGAGCGGCGAGCTGGACTTCGCCAAAGGTGCCCTTGCTGGCGTCGAACCGCGTGACATAGATGCCTTCGCTGGCGGGCCGACCTCCTTCTTCACCGCGCGTGTACGTTCCGATGTACATCCGCCAGGAAGCGGCGGGGTCGCCGGTGGCCCCGGGAGCTTGCGCGGGCAGCTCCGATGCGAACGAGAGTGCCCAGGCCGGGAACAGGAAGGGGAGGCTTCGAAGCAGCGATCGGAGCGAGAGCTGCGGCATGGCGGGAGTCCTTCGGAAGGAGGTGGGTTGGTTTGCAGCCGGGGGCGGGCCGCATTGTAAACGGCTGCCAGGGTGCGGCCAACCGGATGGGCCGCGCGCCGGCAGCGCGTGGGAGGAGCTGCGATCTGGCATGCATCGGGAAGCCGGTTGGCTGCGATTGATCCGGCAGGCGGGAGATGAAAGAATAACGGCTCGTCGCTGCAATGGCCTGCGCAGGACGCTGCAGCGACCATGATCGAACAAGGGGCTTGCCGTGTTGTCGACTATCTGGGGACCCTGGGCAGCGAGCAACCCGCGTGTGCGGGTGGGATCGCGCCGTTGGTTCCTGCAGGCGGGACTCGCGGGTCTGGGCGCGTTGACCGTGCCGAACCGCGTCCTGGCGGCAGCGACTGCGGGACGGGCGCGGAAGTCGGTGATCCTGTTCTGGCTGTCGGGTGGACCAAGCCACATCGACATGTGGGATCCGAAACCGTCGGCATCGCTGGAGATCCGCGGGCCGTATGCGTCGATTGCCACGCGCATTCCCGGCGTCCGCTTCGGCGAACATCTGCCCCTGCAGGCGGCGATGGCCGACCAGCTGACCATCATCCGCTCCGTGGATTGCTCGGCCAGCGACCACACGCCGATCACGATGCAGGCCGGCAACCCTCTGGCGCGGCGCACGAACGATGGCCGCGATGGGGACGGCTACCCATCGATGGGTTCGGTGGCCGCGCGGTTCCACGGAGCGAACGCCGCGCACCTGCCTCCGTTTGTCGGACTGGCGGACGACTGGGTTTCGGATGTCTGGGAGGCGGGCGAGTTGGGCCGCGCGTATGCGCCGGTCAATGGCGGACAGCTGGCGGGCAAGTTCACGCCATCGCCCGGCATGACCGTCGACCGTTTGCGCGATCGCGACGGGCTGCGCCGCCAGTTCGACCACCTGGGCCGGTCGCTCGATTCGCAGTCGACGACCGCCATGACCCGCCATGCCCAGCAGGCCTATGACATGCTGTTGTCAGGCGCGGTGCGGGATGCGTTCGATGTGCAGTCGGAGCCGGAGGCGGTGCGCGAGGCCTACGGGCGCACGAGCATCGGGGAGAAAGCGCTGCTCGCTCGTCGACTGGTCGAAGCGGGCGTGGGCTTCGTGCTGGTCAGCGGCGCCTGGGGATACTTCGACCACCACGGCGACAACGTCCGCTGGGGTGGCATCGAAAAAGGGCTGACGCCGCTGCTGCCAAGCGTTGACCGGGTGCTGCCCGCGCTGGTCCAAGATCTCCGGCAGCGCGGGCTGCTTGATGAGACGCTGGTGATGATGATGGGCGAGTTCGGGCGTGCTCCACGGATCAACGCCGACGCCGGCCGCGATCACTGGACGCCCGTGATGTCGATGGTGATGGCCGGAGGCGGCTTGCGGCATGGGCAGGTGATCGGCGCAACCGACGCGCAGGGTGGAGCGATCGTAAGCCAGCCGGTGCGTCCCCAGGACCTCGCCGCAACGACCTTTCGCCACCTGGGGATCGACCTGGACGCGCATTGGATCGATCATCGTGGTCGTCCGCGGCCAATCGTGGCGGAAGGCGGACGACCCATTCCGGAACTGTTCTAGTCACGAATCGGAGGCTGGCTGCGGCCAGGCGCATGGACGACCTGCTGATCAAGAACGGTGTGGTGCTGGACCCCTCGCAATCGTGGCAGGGGCGTGCGGACATCGCGTTTCACGCTGGACGCGTCGCCGCGCTGGCGCCCTCACTGGACTCGCCCGCGCGGCAGGTCGTTGACGCCGCCGGCGCGCTGGTCGTGCCTGGCCTCATTGATCTCCATACGCACGTCTACTGGGGAGGCACGTCGATCGGCGTCGATCCGGACGAAGTGGCGGCACGAAGCGGCTGCGCGACGATGGTCGATGCGGGGACGGCCGGCGCGGGAAACATGGCCGGCTTCCACCGACATATTATCGAGCCTGCCCGCGTCCGCGTGCTCGCCTACCTCAACGTCTCCTTCGCCGGCATCTTCGCCTTCAGCCGCGACGTGATGGTGGGAGAGTGCAGTGACGTGCGGCTGCTGGACGCGCGAGCGTGCCTGCGGGCGGCGGAACAACATGCGGACGTGGTGGTCGGTATCAAGGTGCGTGTCGGCCGTATCGCGGGGGGCGGATCGGGGATCGGGCCGCTGGACGTCGCGCTGGAAGTGGCCTCGGAACTCGGGCTCCCCGTGATGGCCCATCTGGACCACCCGCCGCCCAGTCGCCGCGAGGTGGTGGAACGGCTGCGGCCCGGCGATGTGCTGACCCACTGCTACCGCCCGTTTCCGAACCCGCCGCTGCGGCAGGGAAAGGAGATCTACGACGAGATCCGCTGCGCGCGCGACCGCGGCGTCTTCATGGATATCGGACACGGCATGGGCTCGTTCGGCTTCAAGACGGCGCGCGGCATGCTGGAGCAGGGTTTCTATCCGGACACGATCTCCAGCGACGTCCACAGTCTGTGCGTCGATGGGCCGGCCTACGATCTACTGGTGACGATGTCGAAGCTGCTGTCGCTGGGCATGCCGCTGGAGGAGGTAATCCGCGCGTCCACGTTCCAGCCGGCGCGAGCGCTGCGACGCGATGAACTCGGTACCTTGAAGCCCGGTGCGGTGGGCGACGCCACGCTGCTGGACATCGAGGAAGGCGTTTTCATGTTCGAGGACGTGCTCGGCGAGAAGATCGAGGGGAACCGCCGTTTCGTCCTCCGCGGACGCGTCCTCGGAGGGCGAATGTGACGCAGCAGGTGGGGTTGTCCTCATGGTTGCTCACCCAGCGTTCGTCGTAGTCGGCACTCGCCGTGTGCCGAATCGAAACTGTAATGGGCGCGCCCGCCAGCCCATGATGCGGGTCGAGGTTGTGATCTTGTCCATCGGGTGGCTTGCGTGCGAACGCTCGGCAAGTCCGGCATACGGCGTGTGCCGGCTACGAGTCAGGGGCTAAAGCACCGGACCCAGCGTTGCCAGCGCGTTCTCCCATAGCTGCTGATGCAGCGGCTGCGCGGCCAGTTGCTGCGGTGTGACGCGAGTACTACGCTGCAGGTACGCGTCTTGGCAACATCGCATCTCGGCGGTGAGCGCCGGATCGGCGAGCAGGATATTATTCTCAAAGTTAAGGTCGAAGCTCCGGCGGTCCATGTTGGCTGATCCGACCAGCGTGATTTGGCCGTCCAAGGTAAGCGATTTCGTGTGCAGCAGTCCGCCGTGGTACTCGTACACTTGCACTCCGGCATCGAGCAGCGCGCCGTAGTAACTGCGGCTCGCTCCCCCGACGATCCACGAGTCGTTCTTGGCCGGGAGAATCAGCTTGACGGCCACGCCGCGACGGGCGGCTGTGCACAGCGCGTTCTGCATCGACTCGTCGGGGACATAGTAGGGCGTCGTGATCACCAGTTCATGACGTGACGCGAAGATCAGCGACTCGAACATCATGGGCATCGCCGAGTAGCGGATGTGCGGCCCGGTGCCGATGGCCTGCGCAGTGAAGCCCTGGCTGGGGACAGCGACGGGGCGATCGAGGTAGTGTCGCAGGTCTTCCTCCGTGGTGGTGGTCCAGTCGATGATGAACAGTTGCTGGTTCTGCCGCGCGACAGGACCCTCGAAACGCATCATCACATCCACCCATGGCGCGAATTTCGGCTTCACGCGAAACTCGGCGTCGGCGCAGTTCTGGCTGCCGCAGTAGGTGATGCGGTCGTCGATGACGACGATCTTGCGGTGGTTGCGAAGGTCGATGCGGCCAAAGAGCGGAACCAGGAACAGGCGGTCGAAGGGCAGCGCGGCCGCCAGTCGGACGCCCGCAGCCCGCATCGCCTGCCAGTGTGGCGAACCGATCATGGTCCGTGAGCCCAGGCTGTCGGCGATCGCGCGGCAGGTGACGCCCCGACGCGCCGCACGCTGCAGCGCCTCGGCCACCTTCAGTCCGTTGATGTCCGTGAGCCAGATGTAAAACACCAGGTGCACGTGGTCCTGCGCCGCGTCGATGTCGGCCACGATCGAGTCGATTGAGTCGTTGGAGTTGGTGATGAGCCGCGCGGAGTTTCCACCGAGGGGCGCGAAACCGTTCACGGAACGGCCGAATTCGAACAGGCTTGCATACATTGGAGGAACGCTCGCACTGGCATTCGTTTCATCGCCGCCGCGGATCGGGAAGGAACCGGACAGGTGTGAGGAGATGGCTCGCATGCGCGCGACGCGACGTTGGCCGATGTTGACCTCGCCGAAGAGCAGATAGGCCAGCAGTCCGATGCCAGGCAGCAATGCGACGACGGCGAGCCAAGCGACCCGGGAGGCCGGATCGCGTCGTGGACGGAGCATGATGCGGACCACCAACGCGACTTCGATCGCCAGATGAATGGCAAGGAGCAGCAAGGGGAAGGTGTACGCCATGGCGACGATTCCTGGTGGCTGACGGGAACTGCGACGCGGGCGACTCCCGTTCGCGAGAGGGTCGCTCTCCGGCTCGGCGACCCTCGAGCGTTCGCACCTGCGGGTCGGTAATCGGAAGAGTGACGACGAGAGGGGCGACGGGGGGTGCATGAAGTCTAGCGATCGTCCGGTGGGTGTGCGAGGCACCGACGACCTGCGGGGCCGGCGGTGAGTCGTGCCCTGGGTAGCCGTTGGTCGGGCCCTGGTCGGCGGGTCTGCCCGGTTCGCAAGCAGGGGTTGCCTGTCGGGAGGGCGGAAGGCCGGCGGCTGGCATCCGCTCGATTTTTTTGGACCCCCCAAAACGCGCTGAATCCCGGGGAAAACCGTCGGGGCGACGAAGGGGGGGCCATCGCCTTTCCGAGCTGGCATAGCGTTTGCTGCCACGGTGGCGTTAGGCGGAATTTCTTTGGTTCGGAGTGTATCTGAGCTTGATGTAACGACGGCATCTCCGGTCCAGGCAGGCACGGACCGGTCGATGTCGCTGGCTTTTCGTTGGCTGGTGGTCCAGCGGCCATCTCCTCGTGGGCGTCCGCCTCGTGTTTTCGCGTTGTCGTTCCGTAGGTCTCGGTGCGAAACGCGTCTTTCAGGTAAACGAAGCGGCGTTCGCGCCCGGGACAGTTCAGTGCCTGCCAGTTCCGCGGGCCGGGCGAAGACCAGTGAGGTGCAAAATGGGGTTTTGGTTACGAGTGACGGGCCGGCTGTTGCTGTGGAGCTTTTTGACGGCCTGGGTGATGGACTCGCGAGCGTTTGGCCAGGAGGCGAACATTGTGGAGGCGCCGTCGCAAGAGACGGTGACAGCGACCACGGATGGGTCCGAACCCAAGGCGGAGAACCCGCCGCGGCAGATTGATCGAGGGGACAACGCCTGGATGCTGATGTCGTCGGCGCTGGTGCTGTCGATGACGGGTCCCGGCCTGGCGATGTTCTATGGCGGACTCGTTCGCAAGAAGAACGTGCTCAGTGTCCTGATGCAGTGTCTGTTCCTGATGGGCTTGATGACGGTGGTCTGGGGTACCATCGGGTACACGTTGGCCTTCGGTGGCAGCCAGCCCTGGATTGGCAACATGGACCATCTGTTCATGAAGGGCGTCGAGGCGACGTGGACCGACGCGGGGTCGGTGATTCCGATCCATCCGCTCTTTAACATTCCGATGTTCACGCACATGCTCTTCCAGGGCATGTTCTTCATCATCACGCCGGCGTTGATCTGCGGAGCGTTTGCGGAGCGGATGAAGTTCAGTGCGATGGTGTTGTTCTCGCTTTTCTGGGGTCTGTTCGTCTACTGCCCGCTGTGCCACTGGGTGTGGGGTGGCGGGATTCTGGCCTACGGTACGGAAGCGGGCGCCCAGTGGTGCGCGGGCGGTGCGTTGGACTTCGCGGGCGGAACCGTGGTGCATGTGAGTTCGGGCGTGTCGGCGCTGGTCTGCGCCCTGGTGCTTGGGAAGCGTATCGGTTTCCCGACGGAGCCGATGCCGCCGCACAACCTGACGATGACCGCACTGGGCGCGGCCATGTTGTGGGTGGGCTGGTTCGGATTCAACGCCGGTAGCGCGTTGGCCGCGGACGGCATTGCCGCGAGCGCCTTCGCTGCCACGCACTTCTCCGCTGCAGCCGGGGCCGTCGCCTGGCCGCTCTATGAGTGGATTCGCCACGGCAAGCCGACGTTGCTGGGAGCGTCGTCGGGCGCGGTGGCCGGACTGGTGTGCATCACGCCAGCCGCCGGCTTCGTCACGCCCATGCCCGCGCTGCTGATGGGCGCGCTGGCGGGCTGGATCTGCTGCCTGGCATGCTCGAAGCTGAAGCCCATGTTCGGCTACGACGATTCGCTGGACGCCTTCGGCGTGCACGGGCTGGGGGGAACCCTGGGCTCGCTGCTGACCGGGGTCTTCGCGACGCGTGCCGTCTGGGACGTCGGTACCGGCAAGCCGCTCGGACTGCTGGAGGGCGGGCCCGTCATGACCGCCCAGATCATCGCCACGGTGATCGCCTGGGTCTACGCGGCCGTCCTCACCTACATCCTGCTGATGGTGATCAAGGCGGTCGTAGGTCTGCGACCGACGGCAGACCAGGAAGTCATGGGTCTCGACCTCACGCAGCACGGGGAAGAGGGATACATCCTGTTCTGATCAAGGCGCGGCCTCGCGTCTTGTGGACATCCAATTCAAATAACTCTTCCAAAAGGCGGAAGTCCTATGAAGAAAGTCGAAGCGATTGTCAGGCATCACAAAATGGAGGCAATCAAGGAGGCCTTGGTGGCCGCGGGCCACTCGGGAATGACCGTCACGGAGGTTCGAGGCTTTGGTCGCCAGAAAGGACATAAGGAGACCTACCGTGGAGCGGAATACACGGTGGATTTTGTCCCCAAGGTGAAGGTCGAAGTCGTGGTCAATGACGAGTCGCTGGATAAGGTACTTGCAGCCATCGTTGGCGCGTCGAAGACGGGCAACGTGGGCGACGGCAAGATCTTTATCAGCGACCTGTGCGGTGCGATTCGCATCCGTACGGGAGAATCCGACTCAGCGGCGATCTAGAGGGTTGCCTCGCTCGTGTTTCATCGGTTCCTGCTTCAGTTCGATGCGGGAGCCGGTTGGAATGCCAGGATGCAGTTCTAGGATCGTGGTTCTTCGGAACAACCAAGGTGCGGCGCGGTGGGATCTTCCGCTTCGTCCTGCCGCGTCGCACCGAGGCTTTTTGTAACTCCATCTTTCATCGGACCCAGGGTAATGGGTGGCTTGAAGCGGATCGCGTTGCGTGCCCGCAGGTACGCGACGCGAGATTGGCCATCCGTCGCCCTTCGTCCTGCTACTTCTGCTCGCGGATCGACTCCAACGCATCCGCGAATGTCTTTCCCATCTCAAGGTAGCCGGCCGTATCGTAATGGGCCGCGTCGGAGTACTTGAACTCGTCGGTGGCGGTGACCAACGCCGCTCGTCCATCCTGTTCCGTGAACGCCTGCTGGGCGCTGCGGACGAGGGGGCCATGGTTCCAGAGTTTTCCGTCGGCGTCCTGGCCCGAGTCGGAGATGCGGCCGATGACGACGGGAATGTCGTCCTGGCGCAGGGAGGCGCGGATCAGGTCCATCAGGCGGCGCAGGTTCGCCTGGTACCGCAAGGCGATCTCCGCCGTATAGTGCGCGTCGCTCTCGCCCTGCATCCAGAAGATGCCGACGGGTCGCAGCGTATCCTCCTCGCCATCGCCATCAATGTCGCGAACGGCTGTTGCCTGGCGCAGCGCGGCCAGGAAATGGTCATACTGGTTGACGCCGCGCCCCTCGCCTTCGCCCGCCGCGTAGTCGGGATCCCAGCAGCCGAAATCACCGGCGGCGCCGCCGTCGATCGACGTGCCGCCGCGCGAATACTTGAGCAGCGCGACCGGCTGGTCCGGATGCAGTTCGCGGAGGCGTCGCGCAAGTGACAGTTCCGCGCCGAATCGGTTCGAGTAGCGGTTCGTCTTGCCGTCGGAGGAAAAACCGACACCATGGCCCGGCTGCAGTCGTGTCCACAATCCGCGTCCATCGACAGGCTGGCCGTCGGGAGTCGGATTGCCGTGGAAGATCATCGCGTCCGGAAACTCGCCCTGCATCTCGGGAGGCAACTCGCTGACCTGCCCGTAGCCGTCCATGTTCGACTGTCCACCAAGGTAGTAAAGAGCATACTCCTTCGCTCGAGCGGAGGAAGGCACGACGGCCAGCCAGGCAAGGAAGGCCAGCAGGCGCCAGCCGATCCAGCGGGCTCGAACGGGTCCCGTGGTCTGGTGGAGCATTAAGCGGCGCGCATGATCAGGGACGGAAGGCGGGGTCGGCATCGAGAGTTCCTTCTGTGGGATGTTGGTGGGGCATTGGCGTGCCTTCAGCGCGGGGGCAGGAAGCGGCAACGGGTCGATCGGCTGCGATCCCGCCGGGCGGACGTGAAGCCCCGGATTGTGGCGGCATTCGTGCCGACCGGCAAGCACCATCCGACAGGCCGCCGGAGATAAACCTCGGAGGCACGCTCGCCAATCGGGCGGTGGTGAGCTACCGTGTTGGGCAAAGTGGAATATGGCCGTGCGCGACACGGAAGAGTGGATTCGCATGTTGCAGGAATCGCTCGCCATCGAGAACGCCCGCGTGCGGGCCGGAGATGCCTCCATGGACCTGCGAGAACAGATCCTCAAGCGACCGTGGGCCTATCTCTTCTTCCAGTGGCTGGTGGGAGGTTCGCGGGCGCGGCGTCTGCTGATCGATCATTTCGTGCGGCCTGTCCCGCACATGCGGCTGCTCGATGTCGGTTGTGGGCCGGCGCATGTTCTCCAGTGGCTTCCGGAGGTGGACTACACTGGGACGGACATGGACGCCGAGGCCATCGAGTATGCGCGGCAGACGTACGGGCATCGAGCGCGTTTCCTGCGCACGGATCCCGCGGAGCCGGTGCCGGCGGACATCGGCTCGTTTGACGTGATCATGATGAACGGCGTCATGCATCATCTGGATGACGTCACGCTGGTGGCTACTCTTGCGCAACTGGCCGGATGCCTCGCCCCTGGCGGCCGGCTAGTGACGCTGGATGGCTGCTACTTCCCGGACACGCGAGGCCTGCGCGCCTGGCTGCTGGCGAACGACCGAGGTAAGCATGTTCGCACCGAAGCGGAGTACCGGGCGCTGGCGACGCGACATTTTTCCGTCGTGGAAACGCATCGCCAACGTCGCATGTTCCGCGTGCCCTATGATGCGATGGTGATGGTCTGCGCGAATGGTTGAGTTCGCTTCGTCGGGAGGACGGCGACTCCCGCGCCGGGGGCACGTGCTCGGAATCTTGATTCGGGAACGAGCTTCCCGGTTCAGCGGCCCGTTTCAGTGACACAGCCAGGGCCTCTGGCAACAGGAGAGGCTGGAGTATTCCGAATGACATTCCCCGATCGCAACTCGGCCAACTCCTGGCGAAGTCTGGCTCTGCTCGCGCTCGTCCTGCTGGTTGCCGGCATCGGCAGGGTACGAGAGACCGACCATCCGCTGTCCTTCGACGAAATCTGGCTGTTGGCCGGATCGGTCGGTCAGGGCCAGCGCTTGCAGGTCCTGTCCGTGACAGCAAACCAGATGCAGGAGAATGACGCTCCGCTGACCTCGTTGGAGGGCACGCAGCCGCTGTCGTCAATTTGGAAGCAGCCCGTGCCGTTCCACCCACCGCTTCATATTGCGACGCTGCGGCTCTGGCGGGAGCTGTGGGGCGGCAGCGACCGGGTCGCCAGCATGCTTTCGGCCTGCTGTTCGGTGCTCGCAATTGGCCTCGCCTTTCTCGCGTTGCGGCAGCAGGTCGGCGATCGTTTCGCCACCTTGACGTGCCTGATTATGGGGCTGTCGCCGCTGCAGATCCAGCTGGGCACGGAGGTCCGCGGGTACGCGCTGGCCATCGCTTGGACCGCGTTCGCGGTCTGGCTGATGGTTCGGATCGAGAAGAGCGGACCGACGTTGGCAGCCGTCTACCTGCTGGGCCTGACGACCCTACCGCTGATGCTGACACACTATTTCGCGGTGGGCAACTGTTTCGCGATTCTGCTCTGGGGCTGCTTGCGACTGCCGCGACCCTATCGACTGCACCTGTTGGCGAGCCTGTTGTTGGCGGGGCTTCTGTTCGGACTAACCTGGGGCCCGTACTTCATGGGCAACGTCGATCGCGATGGCACCATTTTTCTACTCTCGGACGATCCCTTCTGGCGACGTTCCCTGGTGTACGCGACGGACCTGCCGATGCGGTTGTTGGTCCATTCGCAGAATCGACCCCTGTCGGCTTGTGTCTCCCTCGCGCTGCTGGCGCTGGTCGCGATGCAGGTCTGGCGTCGCGACGCGGAAGTGTTGCCGTGGGCCCTGATGCTGCTCCTGCCCTTGGCGTTGTTACTGTTCATGGATGGTATTAAATCGACCAAGCTCACGTCCTTCACACGATACTTTGCCATGGCGTCGATCGGCATGCCGACTGCGTCCCTGGTGGCTGCCTTTCGATGGCGGCCGAAGGTCGCCTGGGCAATCGGCTTCGCCCTGCTCGGCTGGGTCCTCCTCAACTTCGGCACGCCCCGTGATATTGGCTCATACTATACCTATCCCGCAAAGCAGGCGTTTGGTCCGTCGATTGCGGCGGGACCACCGCAGCGGCCGATTGTCTTTTGGTGTGCAAAGAGTGACTGGGCGTCACTTGTCCCCCAGTCGCTCTATCTGGAAATGCTGCATGCAGGCCTGCAGAGCCATCCCACGATGGTGCTTAAGTCGGACAGGTTCGACGCGCTGCGTGTGCAGCGTGCGCTGCGCGAAGCCTGTCGCGACGACCGATTTTGGCTGATCGTGCCCCGCCCGCTCGCGAAAGACGGACAACTGCCTGCGGAACTGCAGACGCGAATGCCGGGGACGGAAGTCGAGGGGCAACCGGTCGTTGTTCCGCGAGGTCCTGGCTACCTGTCGCCCCGTCCTGCGGCGACGTTATGGCTGCTGCGGTTCTCGAACGACAAGGCGGAGTAACGCCCCGGTCGGCGGGCGATTACTTCCAGCCGATCGCGTAGTATTGCGCGCCAAGCGGCAGCCAGCCCAGCCAGTCCTCCGCGCGACGCAGCGCTCGCAGCAAGTGCGGAAAGAAAACGCGGTAGCGGACTTCGACGCGTCGGAAGCCCGCGTTGAGCAACCGAGACCGCATGGTGGACGCATCCACCAGATGCGCGTCGCGGTCGAAGGGACAGTCCCGCACCACGCGGCGTGTGAGCGGGTTGTGTGGATTGTGTTCGTAGATCATCAATGCGCCGTCCGCTCGCAGCACTCGGTGCAGTTCGACCAGCGTTTGAGCGTGCTCCGAGTGCCTGATGTGGTGGAAGACACAGGCCGCGAACGCGGCATCGAACGATTGGTCCGCAAAGGGCAGGGGACCGTGGTCGATCACCGCGAACCTCGCCGCGCCAGCGTGGCGTGTCTCGGCCAGTTCCAGGCTGCGGCGTGAGACGTCGGCGCACGTCAGTTGGACCAGCGGCCACGCCTCGCGCCAGAACGGGATGGCGTTGCCGTTGCCTGCGCCGAAGTCGAGCAGGTCGGGGTGCTGCTGGCGACGTTGGTGGATCGCCGCGAAGGCACGCGTGCAGTCACGAATCTTGTAACGCTGGAAGTACTCGGCCGACTCTCCAGACCACTCGATGCCGTCCGCCAGCATCTGGTCGTACTCGGCCGCATATCGGTCGAACTCCGCATCGGGTTCTTTATGCCCATCGTCGCGATGGTCCTCCGGTGGATTGTGGGCGGCACCGCCGACATGACTCATGCCCCGTCCTCCCTGCCGACAGGCGTGCGGGCCATGCGCGTGTGTTCCCAGGCGAGTAATCGGGCGATGCCGGTGGCCAGCGTGTAGCGGATGAGTCGCTGCGATTCGGGTGCCACGACGGTGCGGAAGCGATAGCGGTGGCTGTAGAGCGACGTGGAGGACCGGGCTCCGGCGACCACGGGCAGGCGGCGGCGCGCGAGTCGCGCGAACACGCCCAGCACGTCCGCCACGGTGGCGGGATATTCCGAGGCGATGATTTTTCGGCGCACCGGCAGGCCATCGGGATTCGCTCGCAGCGTCGCGATGATCACGCGCGCCGCGTCGTCGACGTCGAGGAAGTCGCGGACCGCATCGAAAGGGACGTAGATGCTGATCGGCTGGTGACGCAGCATTCGGCGGGCGATGTCGGTGATCAGTCCGCGGCGCGACGACGTTTCCGGAGCGGGGCCATAGAGCGTACTGGCGCGAGCCAGCAGCACTTGGTTGCCGGCGCGCGCGAGCGTCGAACGCTCCACGAGCGCCTCCTGCCGCAACTTGGAATGCGCATATTCGGAGGTCGGAGCGATCGGGGAATGCTCATCGATGATCGTGTCCGCCGATCCATCGTAGATCGCGCCCGCCGAGCTGACGAAGACGAAGCGGCCGCGCGCGTCGAGAAGCGACCGGCATTCGGCAAGCCGGTTCAGGAGGCTCTCGAGCAGCTGCTCCTCGGTCCGCATCCATTCGGCCGTACTAACCATGTGGCCCACGCCAGCCGACCAGTAGATTTCCCAAGTGTCCGCTGCGCGAGTGCGTTCGGCAAACTCCGCGGCCGCCGCCTGGAAATGCAGATCCATGGCAGACGCGTCCGACCAACGAAAGGGCCGGTCGTGGCGATACAGGTCCATGCCGTCGGAAGGCAGCTGCCGCGCCAGCGCGTGTCCGACCCTTCCGCCGCCGCCCAACACCCAGGCAACGCGTTTCATGGCTTGCCCACCGAGCGAGCGGGACGCGTGAGCACGACATATAACGGACGACCCATCAGGATGCCCGCGGTCATCGCCAGGTATTCGGCGATCGTACCCAGCGCCAGCAGGATGCACCCGGAGAAGAACGACATCGCGGCCAGCAGTGAAGCCCAGCCGGGCGTGTTGCTGTATCCAAGCAGTCGTGACACGATGGCGGTGCCGCCGGTCAGCACCGCCACCAACACCGCCATCGCGCCCAACAGAGAAATGATTCGCAGGGGCCGTGGACCCGAGGTGAGTATCATGCTCCAGAAGTGTCCAACGAGCGATGCGAAGGTGTAGCCGGAGGGCCGGCCACGCTCCTCGCGCAGCGTGACGGGCGCGGTGCCGATCGCGGAAGCGACCCACAGCAGGGCAACATCCAGATAGACGCCCTTGCCGCAGAACGCCGCCAAGTTGCGCGCAATTTCGCCATCAACCAGTCGATAGCTGTGCATCAGGTAGGGGAGCGAGCCGCCTTGCAGCCACATCCCGATCCGCTTCGCCCAGGTGCTCAGCAGGTTCCGCTTCCAGCCATGCGGCGCGGCGTTCCGGGGCGCGGCATAGACGACCTGCAATCGGGACGTGACCGCCGTCTCCAGCATCGTGTCCAGATCGGACGGATCGTGCTGCAGGTCCTCATCCATCGTGGCCACCCAGTCGCCCACCGCGCTGGCCATCCCCGCCAGCGTCGCCGCGTGCTGCCCGAAGTTTCGCGACAGCCAGACCGCCCGCACCCACGGATGCTCCGCCACCAAGTCCGCGATGACGGAGGCCGAGTCGTCCGGTCCGCAGTCATGAACCAGGATCAATTCGCACACCCGCCAGCGGCGACCGCCCGCCGTCGTCAACTCCCGGGTGAACCAAGCCAGCTCACGCACCAGCTCGCGCAGCGTCTTCTCCCCGCGATAGACCGGGACAACGATGGATAGCTGCTGGATCGGAACCGAGGCCATGGATAAGATCCTGAAATGCGAGACGCTCGAGGGCCCAAGCCTCTACTATGGTAATCCAGCACCCGAAGGGCGTATCCGGGGGTAAAGCAAATGAAGCCCGTTGGGTCGGTCAGGACGGTCGCGGCGAACAGGCCCCGTGGGCTCCCGCGTTGTCGATCGTCGCCCGTCCGGGCTGGAGTGCCCTATTTGTCCCGAAAACCGGAACCTTCACCCGGCCCGGGGGCGTCTAATCTCGCAGACCCCAGGAACTCGCACGCGGGTCGGCTTCCCGGAGGTCGATCGTCGCAACCGTGTTTTGTTCGCCGGAGGAGTGTCCTTTCCAGGAGCCCATTCCATGCCTGTGTTCACGATCGGAATCGCCGGACCGAGTGGATCCGGTAAGTCGACGCTGACGGAACGACTGGTCGAGCGACTGGCCGACCGCGCAGCCGTGCTCGGGCTCGATGGATACTACAAGGAACCGGCAGTGGTTGAACAGTTGCCATATCGGCACGATCATCCGGATGCGGTGGACTTGGATGCGGTCCTCGATGACCTGCGGGCGCTCCAGGCCGGACGGAATGTACACGTGCCGGTCTACAGTTATCAAATCCACCGTCGGTCCGGCACACGACCCCAGCCAGCTCGACCCGTCATTATCGTGGAGGGGCTGTATGTGTTCCATCGCCCGGAGTTGCGCGAAGCTTTGGACTACCGCATCTGGGTCGATGTGTCGCAGGAACAGCAGGTGGCGCGCCGAATGAACCGCGACCAAGGTGCCGAGCGGGGGCGTACGAGCGGGGAAGTCGAGGAGCGGATGAGGACCGATGTGCTGCCGGCGTTCGAGTTGTTTGGAGAACCCTGTCGCAACCACGCCGACGTGAGCATTCGCAACGAGGATCCCGGGCTGCTCGAGATGCACCGGCTGGTGGATGAACTCCTGGCACATCCTCGGATCCAGGCGATCCTCGCGTCATAGAATGATGCCGTGAGTGCTGCCCGGTACCCCGTCCTCGGGTGGCTGTTTGGAAAAAAAGTCGTTGGGCACGCCGATGGGCCTGTCGGACGGTTGGCCGTGTACGATCCTGGGACGGCGCGATGGTCGCGCACGCGGAGCGGTCGGAAGTTCAGCAAATAGTGATGTCGAGGAGAAGTAGAGTGCGCACGATGATGGCTCTGTGTTGGCTGTTGTTGGTTGGCATGGTTGGCGCGGCGGACAAGCCTGTCGCGCCGATTCGGGAACTGGAAGGGATCCAGCCGAAGGAGGACGCCTTTCGGCCGGCGAGGCCTCTGAGGCCGCTGGTATTGAAGTCGGTCGAGAAGGCTGCGCGGTACCTGTCGGAGGAGGATGTGGCGCGCCTGAAGAAAGAGGTGGACTTCGCGCAGCAGGTGGTCCTGCTGTTCGCCTGGCAAGGGTCCGGCCAGGATCGTCTGACGTATGAAGTGGCCGAATCCTCGCCGGAAAAGGTAGCGTTTGAGCGCCAGCCCGGACTGACACGCGATTTGCGACCGCATGTGCGCGTGTACGTGGTGTCGGCCGATGTGGCATGGACCGTGGATGGCGTCGCGCCGCCGGCTGGTGAGGAAGAGGTGACGTGGGACGAGATGAAGGAGATCATCAAGACGCGGGACGTGGAGACGGTGATGCAGACCCACGATCGGCGCGTGACGACGTACCTCCAGGATGGCAGCCGCTATGCGACCACCGAACCGATGCTGGACGAGGTGATTCGCTATATCCAGGAACTGGGCAAAGAGATTCCGATTGCCACGGAGTGATCGGGGGCTTCCGACGATGGGGGTCGTGAGGTAGTTCCATGCGAGCACCAACGGGTGGCGGCATTTCACAACGCGGCGCGGCAGGCGGTTGGATCGACTTGGTCGTGTGGACCCTGGTGGTGCTTGCGCTGGATTCGTCGCCGCGATCGTCTCGGGCCGAGGAAGTGCTGCGGGAACTGTCCACGCAGGAGGTTCGGCAGCGGCTGGAGGATGCCGACTGGGTGGTGGTCGATACGCGGATACCGGATGCCTACAACGGCTGGGCGTTGGAGGGACTGCCACGAGGTGGTCACTTGCCGGGTTCGGTCGACTTCTCGGCCCGCTGGCTTGACGCGCCGACGAAACGGCGCGACGAACGGTTGCGGGAGGCGATGCGCGTCAAACGCATTTCCGCGGAACTCAGTATCCTGCTCTGCGACGCCAACGGTCGCGATCATCAACGCGTGGCCGAATACCTGAGGCGACAAGGCTGCGAACGGCTGGCTTACTATCCGCTCCACGAATGGGCCGGGGATCCGGCGCTGCCGCTGGACCGCTATCCCGAGTACTGGCGCCTCGTGCCGCCCGCCGTCGTGCGCCAGCTGCTCGACGGACAGCGGCCCGAGACGTTCCGGGAGTCCGTGCGCGTGCGGATGCTGGAGGCCAGTTGGGGTGACGCGAGTGCGTCCTACGACAAGGGGCACGTGCCAACCAGCGTTCACGTGAACACGGACGCGATCGAACCGCCGCCACGCTGGATGCTGGGCAGTCCGGCCGTGCTCCGTCGCGCGGCGGGGAACCTGGGCTTGCGGCACGATGATACGGTGATCGTCAGCGGCGAGAACCCCATGGCCGCGCACCGACTGGCCGTCGTGCTGCTGTACGTGGGAGTGCGGGACGTGCGCGTGCTGAACGGCGGACTGACCGCCTGGAAGCTCGATGGCTGCCCGCTGGAGACGACGCGGAACGAGCCGCCCGCCCGTTGTGAGTTCGGTCGCGAGATTCCCGCCGGAGCGGACTGGATCGACTCGCTCGAGGAGATTCGCGCGAAGCTGGGCGACGCGGACCGCTTCCTGCTGGCCGACGTGCGCAGTCGCCGCGAGTACGACGGCGAGGTGTCCGGCTACTCCTACTGGTCACGCAAGGGACGCATCCCGGGAGCAATCTTCGCCTACGGCGGGCCCGACGCCGACTCGCTGGACTTCTACCGCAACGTGGACGACACCATGCGGAATGCCGCCGAGATCCAGCGGCTATGGAAGGAGGCCGGGATCGATACGGAAAAGCACATCAGCTTCATGTGCGGCAGCGGCTGGCGCGCCGCCGAGGTGCTGCACTACGCCCGCGTCATGGGGCTCGAACGCACGTCGCTCTACAGCAACGGCTGGATCGAATGGAGCAGCCAGCCAGGCAACCCGACCCTGCCATGACGGCGGTGCCGGCCATCCGACGAAAAAAAATTTTGGAAATCGGCAAATAAAGCCGGCAACAGTCGCGGGGCCTTGGCAGGAATCCTTTGGGGGGAGATCCCGTCGGGCGGTCGCGTGGCGCGGACATGATCTCCCGGGTCGTCATCCTCCAGGGGAGAGAGTCATGATTTCGCTGCACGAAGGCCGGGTGCCTGTTTCAGCATCTGAACGAATGACCCAGTCCAGCGCGCAGGCGAACTTCCTTGTAAACGTTCGTCGCGAACTGGCGGCGCGGGGATGGTCGCAGGCCGAACTGGCTCGCGCCCTGGAGGTCAGTCCGTCGCAGCTTTCCCAGCTCTTCTCCGGGTACCGAAACCCGGGGCTGAAAACGATCGAATCGATTGGCGAAATCCTCGGGCTGCATGCTGCCGAGTTGCTGATGCCTGCCGATTGTTCGGACGAGCTAAAGCGACTGATGCGCGAGGCGGTGGCGAGTGCTGCCAGTATTTCTGGATGAAGGAGCCCGGGGCTCGTTTTTGCGTCTGGCGAAAATGAGGCCGGACCCTATTTCTTTGGCCCGCGCCGGCTGTTAGCCTGACCCTGCGGCCCGAAGTCTCGTCGCCGAATTCGGGGTGGTCGCGTCCCTCCTGTGCCGAGGCGTTCGCCGTGGTGCCCCCAGGCCTCTTTACTGTCGCGCTCTCGCGAGTCGTCGCCCGCGGTATCGTCGTGGGGCTGCTCCTCATGGTGGCCTGGATGGCCGTCGGGAACGATGTGGTGGTTCGGGCGGAAGAGCGCTCGCCTGGGCCTGTGGCTTCCGAGCCCGCTGGGATCGGGTTCGGCGAATCCATCGCGCCCCTGCTGGCGGCCAGGTGCATCCATTGCCACGGGGAATCGCTCCGGGAAGCCGACTTGGACCTGGGCTCCTGGTCGAGCCTGATGCGCGGAGGATCTTCGGGACCGTCCGTCACCGCGGGAAACGCCGCGCAGAGCCTGCTCTTTCAACTGGTGCGTGACCGCAAGATGCCGCCCGACGGCGAGCCGGATCTGCGCGACGACGAGATTGCGACGATCGAGCGTTGGATCCAAGCGGGAGCGATTGGCCCGGCGGAGAACAAGACGTCTTCCGGGTGGGCAGCGCGCATGCAGGAAGGTGCGCGGTTCTGGTCGTTCCAGCCCATCGTCCGTCCGTCTGTGCCCGTCCTCGCTGGCTCGACTGCCGAGGAGGATTCCGCGGCTGACAATCGTTTGTCACCAGCTCAGGCGTCGCGCGTGCATCCGATCGATGCGTTTCTCCGAGAGTCGCTGGCGCGGCACGCATTGCCGCAGGCGCCGCGGGCCGATCGGCGGACCCTGGCGCGGCGCGCCTATCTGGACCTCGTGGGCTTGCCGCCCACGCCGGAACGCGTCGAAGCGTTTGTCCAGGACACGACGCCCGATGCATGGCCGCGGTTCATTGAGGAACTGCTGGAAAGGCCGCAGTACGGTGAGCGGTGGGGCCGTCACTGGCTGGATGTGGCCCGCTATGCCGATACCGGTGGCTACGAAACGGATATCTACTACAAGAACGCCTGGCGCTACCGGGACTATGTCATCAAGTCGTTCAACGACAACAAGCCCTACGACCGGTTCGTGCAGGAGCAGATCGCCGGGGATGAACTGTGGCCCGACAACCTCGACCTGGCCGGTTCGTATGTCATGCCAGTGGAAAAGCTCCAGCATTTCGAGGCGATGACGGGCACGGGATTCTATGCGCTGGGACCGCAGATCCATGAATCGAACATGGACGCGCGGAAGCTGGCCCAGGAGCGACTCACGGACTGGGTGGATACCACCGGAGCGGCGTTCCTGGGGCTGACGCTGGGCTGCGCCCGCTGCCATGATCATAAGTTTGATCCGATCTCGCAGCGCGACTACTACGCTTTGCAGGCCCTCTTCTCGGGAAGCAAGGAAGTCGACGTGCCGATTGTGCACGCCATGGGCATCGCCGATTTCCGGCAGCACTATCCGACGCTGCTAGCCGTCGACGAGGCACGCCAGGCGTACAGGCTCTTTGAAAACCGAACGCAAGGACGCGCGGTGACGGACGCGGAGCAGGACGAACGCACTCGGCTCCTGGAGGCGATCGCCCGCGCGGTGCTGGCGGTCCCGCCCGCCGATGCGCAGGGCGTGCGTTTCGACGGGCTGATGGAGATTCCGACCGTTACCGTACTCGGGCACGAACGCGAGCCGCTCGTGCCCGCCGTCCGCTGGCTCGCGCGCGGCGACCTCGACCGGCCGCGCGACGAGGTCGCGCCTGCGGTACCCGCCGTCTTCACCGGCAACGCTTCACCCGCCGATCAATCCTTCCGCCCCGCATTCCCGCCCTCCACCGCTCCCAACCGCCGTCGCGCCGAACTGGCCCTCTGGCTCACCCGCCCCGACCATCCGTTGACTTCGCGCGTGATGGTGAATCGCATCTGGCAATGGCACTTCGGACGAGGCCTCGTCAGCACGCCCAGTGATTTCGGGCAGATGGGGCAACGCCCGTCGCATCCCCAGCTGCTCGACTGGCTTGCTGCGGAGTTCATCGCCAGTGGCTGGAACATCAAGGACCTGCATCGGCGGATCATGACCTCCGAAGCGTACCAGCAGGCCAGCGACTACGGAACGCCACACCATGCCGAGGTCGATCCGGACAATCGCCTGCTGTGGCGCATGAACCGGCGACGCCTCGAAGGCGAGACGCTGTGGGACGCGATTCACTCCGTGGCCGGCACGCTCAATCCGAAAATGGGAGGGCGGCCCGTGCTGCCGCCGCTGTTGGCCGAGGAACTGACAAACAAGTCGCAGTGGGTGGTCTCCGCCGATCCGGCCGAGCATACGCGGCGCGGCGTCTACATCCTGGTGCGCCGCAACTTTCGCTTTCCGCTGTTCGATCTCTTCGACGCGCCGGTGAACGCCGTGAGCTGTGCGGGACGCGAGGAGTCGACCGTTGCCCCGCAGGCGCTGTGGCTGCTCAACAATCAGACCGCCCATGACCAGGCCGATGCGTTCGCCGCGCGGATCCTGAAAGAAGCGGGCCCGGACACAGCGGCTCGCATTCAGCGTGCTTGGCACCTCGCGCTCGGCCGCCCCGCCTCGCCACAGGAAGTGCTCGAAGCGACACGGATGATCGCGCAGCTGTCGGCCGCCGGCACCCCAGCCGCCGGTGCGGCAGAAGTCGACACGGCGGCCGATGGCGTAACCGATGGCGACCGACGGGCCTGGTCGCTGTTTGCCTTGTCGTTGTTCAACCTCACCGAATTCGTCATGGTGGATTAAATGACAGCGAGACGGCCAGCAAGGGGAGATCGTCCGGGCGAAGACGCGGCGCGCGGCGCGTGGTCGCGTCGTGAATGGTTGCAGCGGGCGACGTTCGGCGTGAGCAGCATGGCGCTGGGCGAGTTGCAGGCCGCCGGCGAGACCGATCCCCAGCAGGCCCGGCCCAGCGACACACGCGGCACGGCGCAGAATGTCATCTTCCTCTTCATGACCGGCGGCCCCAGCCAGATTGAGACGTTTGACCCGAAGCCGGAACTCACCAAGTACAGTGGCCAGCCGCTGCCGGAGAGCTTCCATGCCGCGGGCCTGTCCTTGCAGTTCATGAAGGCGACTGACGGCAAGCTGCTTGGTTCGCCTTTTCCGTTCCAGCCTTGCGGTCAGTCCGGGCTGGAGATCTCCTCGCTGTTTCCCCGGCTGTCGCGCCATGCCGACGACCTCGCGGTGATCCGTTCCTGCCATCATGAATCGTTCATCCACGGACCGGCGATCACCTACCTCATGACCGGTTCGCTCCTGTTGGGGCATCCGAGTGTGGGAGCGTGGGTCAGCTACGGGCTGGGGTGCGAGAGTCGCGACGTGCCGGCTTACATGGTGCTGTCGGATGGTGGGTTTCGTGGCGGGCCGGTCATGTATCAGTCCGGGTTCCTGCCCGCGGCGTTCCAGGGAACCGTGCTGCGGGACGAGGGCCAGCCGATCCAGAACCTGCGGCTTCCAGCGGGTGTGACTGCCGCGCAGCAGCGCGTGCTGCTGGATCAACTGGCCACCTGGAACCGCCGCCATCGCGATCAAAGGCCCGGCGACAGCCGCCTCGATGCCCGCATTGCCAACTATGAGCTGGCCTATCGCATGCAGACGGCGACGCCCGAACTCATGGCGATCGAGTCCGAGACGGCGGCCACGCACGCCCTGTATGGGATCGGCGAGAAGGACACCGATCGCTTTGGCAAGATGTGCCTGCTGGCGCGGCGCATGGTCGAGCGCGGCGTGCGCTATGTGCAGCTGATCAACACCGACTGGGATGGACACGGTGAGTGTGCGAAGAATCACGCCACGAACGCAGGTCGCACGGATGGGCCGATTGCCGGACTGCTGCAGGACCTCAAGCAGCGCGGACTGCTCGATACGACGCTGCTGGTGTGGGCGGGCGAGTTCGGGCGCACTCCGGTGATGCAGGGAAACCAGGGGCGCGACCACAATCCGTACGGTTTCAGCGCCTGGATGGCCGGAGGCGGCATTCGTGGCGGCAAGGCGATCGGCGCGACCGATGAATTTGGTTTCCGCGCCATCGAAGACAAGGTGCACGTGCACGACTTGCATGCCACCATGTTGTCACTGCTGGGCATCGACCACCGTCGGCTTACCTACCTGTTCGAGGGCCGCGAGCGACGCCTGACGGATGTGGGCGGACACAACGACCTCGCCAATCGACTGCGCGCCTGACCTTGGAAGGCACGAACGCCCTTGGATGCCGCGGTCCTTGCCCAGGATCCCGCAGCGGTGCCGTCCCCCACCCGAATTCCCCCGCTGGAGTCACGCTGATGGAGTTCCCCGAGCCGCTGCCGCCTTTGAATCCGCAGGATCCCTGGACGCCTGCGCGGCGGCCCACCATGTACTTTATCGGCGTGACGACGCATCAGTCGTCGATCATGCGGATCTTCCCCCGCTGGGCCGCCGTGTTGGGATTGGGGGACGCGGAACTGCGCGGCATCAACTTCCCGCTGCACGACCGCCCCGATCACTATCGGCGCGTCGTCCAGTCGATCAAGGACGATCCGCTCGCGTGCGGCGCCCTGGTGACCACCCACAAGCTGGATGTACTGGCCGCCAGCCGCGACCTGTTTGAAGAGCTGGACGAGTTCGCGGCGCTGATGCACGAGGTCAGCAGCATTGCGAAACGTGGATCGCGACTCGTGGGACATGCCAAGGATGCGGTGAACAGCGGGCTGGCCGTCGATTCGATCGTGGGGGCTGGCTACTGGGAACGCACGCGTGCCGCGGCGTTCGTCTGCGGCGCGGGCGGGGCCTCCGTCGCGCTGACCTGGTACCTGCTGCATCCGGGCCACGGCGCGAACCGGCCGTCGCGCCTCCTCATCACCGATCGCGACGATCAACGACTGGCGGCGATCCGGCGCGTGCATCAACAAGCGTTCGCCGCGGCGTCAGCGGAGCTGCCCCAGGTCGAATACCATCGCGTCGCCGACGCCGACGATACGGACCGCCTGCTCGCATCGTGCCCGGCCCGCACGCTGGTCGTCAACGCCACGGGACTCGGCAAGGACGCGCCGGGATCCCCGCTTTCGGATGCCGCCCTCTTTCCGCACGAATCCATCGCCTGGGACTTCAACTATCGTGGCGACTTGGTGTTCCTCGACCAAGCCAGCCGGCAGCAGCAAGCACGGTCACTCCGAGTCGTCGACGGCTGGGAATACTTTCTTCATGGCTGGACTTCGGTGATAGCGGAAGTCTTCGAGCGGCCGATCCCCACATCGGGGCCGCTGTTTGAGGAACTCGCGCAGATCGCTGCCGAGTGGCGGTAAGGTGCAGTGGGCCGTGCGTTGTCGGGTGAGACTCCGCGCCGCGTCATCGAAACGCAGGGTGGCACCGGCAGGCCGTTTGCAACGTGTGGCATTGGCGGTCACAATATCACCGCTTGGCAGTGTCGCGCGCCGCCCTTGCCGATCCACCCGCTCTCTACCCTCTTCCGCCGGAAAGTCCGCATGACGAGTGCACGCATCCCTCGGTGGATTCCGGCCCTGCTGCTGTTGCTGGCCGGTTACGCTGCCGCCGCCGATCATACCCCACCTGCCGCCACACAAGCCGCCGATGCGGCGCCGACGCCGAGCGTGCCGGGTGACCGTGAGCTGCCGAAGACGGAAGGCCATTGGGGCGAGGATGCGCTCGGGTTTCGTTGGGTGGAAGGCGATTCGGAAGACACGCGTTGGCGCGACATGGACACCGGCCCCTTCTTGGCGTCCTCGCTGCCGACGCCCGTCGGGATGGTCACCAAGTCGATCGCCATTCGCGTGGGTGACGCGCGGCAGGCGAGCGTCTGCTTCGATTCGGATACGATGAGCCTGACCTGCGGTTGGCGCGACCGATTCCTCGACTTCACGGCATCTCGCTTCGGCGTGATCGAGACGCCCCGAATCGCTGGACCGATCGAATTCAAGAACGTGGCGGGTCCTGCCTGGGGCGAAGATCCGGTGCGGTACCGCGGACTCTACCTAGATGGGCCGCGCGTCATCTTGTCGTATGAAGTGGCCGGGGTGGCCGTGTTGGAAACACCCTGGGTTGTGCCGCGCGGCGACAAGGAGCTACTCTTCCTGCGCACCTTTCTCATCGGAGCCAGCGATCGGGAACTCGTCGTACAGGTTGCCGATGCGGAAGCGGGAGTCACGGTGTTGGCGGGGGAGGCAACCATTGCGCGCGAAGGCTCGGGCCCGACGCGGTTGAAGATTCCCGCATCGTCGCTGGAGCGGCGGATCGTGGTGGGGGTGGCTCGGACGATCGAGGGAGGTATGCCACCCGAAGCGACCGAGGCGGTGGCTGCCGAGATGCAGCAGTTGGCTCGGCCGCGCGGCGGTGTTCCGCGCTGGCCCGCGACGTTGACGACGGGCGGCGTCGTGGGGGATGAAGAGGGCGGATTCGTGGTGGATACGATCCGCATTCCGTTCGACAATCCGTATCGCGCGCTCATGTTCATCGGCGGCCACGACTTTTTCGCCGAGCCGGGGCGCGCCGCCGTGTCGACGATGCACGGTGATGTGTGGACGCTTGATGGACTGGATGCGGAGCTGCGCGAGGTGCGTTGGCGAAGGTTCGCGACCGGCCTCTTCCAGCCGCTTGGCCTGCGCATCGTGGACGATGTCGTCTATGTGCAGGGACGCGACCGCATCACGCGGTTGCACGATCTCAATGGAGATGGGGAAGCTGACTTCTATGAGAGCCTGAACAATGAAGCGCCGACGTCGGCGGGCGGACACGACTTCGCCGCCTGCCTGGAGACCGATGCGGCCGGCAACTTCTATTATGTTAATCATGCCGGAGTGCATCGGGTGTCGCGGGACGGCAGCCGCCATGAACATCTGGCGACCGGGCTGCGGAATTCCAATGGCTTGGGAATCGGTCCAGGCGATGTCATCACCGTCGCGCCGCAGGAGGGCGAGTGGACTCCCGCGTCGGCCATCTACGAGGTGACGCGGGACGGATATTACGGATATGGCGGCCCACGCGTGACGCCCACGCGGCCGCGCGGCTACGACCCGCCGCTGTGCTGGATCCCGCGCCTCGTCGACAACTCCACCGGCGGCCAGGTCTGGGTGTCCAATGCGGCTTGGGGGGCTCTGAATGGCCAGATGCTGAGCTTCTCGTTCGGGCAGTGCCGGATGCTGTTGACGCTGCTGGAGCCGCGTTCGGCCGAGTTGCCCGCGCACTGGCCGATACGCGGCCCGCGGCGCATCGAGGTGCCGGCGACGGACACCTCCCTGGCACCCGGTACCCGCTTTGTGCAAGGCGGCAGCCTGCCGCTGCCCGCGAACTTTGAATCGGGCGCGATGCGAGGTCGTTTCAGTCCCTGGGATGGGCATCTCTATGTGTCTGGGCTGCGCGGCTGGGTTAGCGCGGCGGTCATGGACGGCTGCCTGCAGCGCGTGCGGCGCACGCCACGGCCGCTGAACCTGTTGACCGGAGTGCGTACGCTGGCGAACGGCATCGCACTGACGTTCTCGGATGCCCTCGACCGGGTGACGGCCGAGGATCCCGACAGTTACGACGTGCAGCAGTGGAACTACGACTATGGCGCCCACTATGGCTCGCGCGAATTCAAGGTGTCGCAGCCCGGCGTGGAGGGACACGACGCCGTGGGGATCCAGTCGGCTACGCTGCTTGACGATCGCACGGTCTTCCTGCAGATTCCTGCCCTGCAGCCGGTCATGCAGATGGCGATCTCCTACGTCGTGACGGCGCGGGACGGAGCCACTTTGCGCAATACGTATTACCACACCATCCATGTCGTGCCGGACACGGCGATCGACGAGTCGTCGCTGCGCCAGCCCGATCCCAGCCGCCAGGCGCGGGTGCGCGACGAGGATCTGGTTCCCGGCCTGGTCTGGTACTATCGGCCAAGAATGGCGGACGACGAGGCGCCGCGGGCGGGCACCGATGTTGTCCGCAGTCGCCTCGCGGCCCTTGCAGTGCCGGCCGGAGAATCGCCGACCAGCGCACTGCCGCCCGGCGCATTCACCGCTCGGGCTGCGGGATTCCTGCACCTGCCCATGCGGGACAACATCACCTTTTCCCTGGTGGGCAATGGCCGGGTCCGCCTGCTGGTGGATGACCAGGAGGTGCTGGAAGTCCATGCGGACGACCTGGGGCGGATACCGCGGCGCACGATGCCGCTGGCCAAGGGCAACCATAAGCTGGAACTGTTTTACGCGAGTCCGCTGCAAGGCGATGCGCGGTTGCGCGTGGAATGGAGCGGCAGTACGTTCGGAACGGAGGCCATTCCGGCGACGGCTCTGTTCCATCGCCCGGTCGACGCCGCAGGCAACGACGAAGCGTCGGCTTGGCGGCGAGGTGCGGAACTGGCCGACACGGGCCGTTGCGCGCGGTGCCATGGGGGCGAAGCAGCGGTCCCTGCGCGCGTGGACTACGATGCGCCGGACCTGCGTGCGGCTGGGCGTCGTTTAACGCAGCGCTGGATCATGCAATGGCTGGCTGACCCGACGAGCTTGCGTCACGACGGTGAGATGCCGCGGATGCTCGACACGCGTCACCCACCAGATCGGCAGCATGCGGCCGACCTGGCGGCGTATCTCACCGCAGAGACGAGCGGAGCGCGCGAGACGGTTCCGGAGTCTACCGGCGTCGATGCGTCGGCGGGAGCTACCTTGTACCAGGAACTGCGGTGTGCCGCCTGCCATCGGTGGACTCCGCCCGGTGAAGCCGACGAATACCCGCGTTTGTCACTGGCGCTGGTGGGCAGCAAGTTCCAGCCTGGAGAACTCGCCCGTTACCTTGCGCAGCCGCACGCCCATTACGCGTCGAATCGCATGCCCGACTTCCGGCTCTCGACGACGGAGGCCCAGGCGTTGGCGCACTACCTGCTGGACCGGCAGACGGCTGAGTTGGCGGAATGGACCGGTGAGTTGGTTGGCGATGCCGCCCGGGGACGCGCGACGTGGGTGACACTCGGTTGTCAGTCGTGCCACCAGGGCCCCGAAGCGGCTGACGCGATCGTGCCACGGGCTGCGCCGCTGAAGTCGCTGGCGCGTTTCGAGTCGGGCTGCCTGTCGACGAAGGAACCGGCCTCGGCCGACGATCTGCGCCGCAGTCCGCGGTACGCCTGGTCCGATGAGGATCGAGAGGCCGTGATCGCCTGGCTGCGACGAGCGGAGGCGGCGGCGCGGCGCGGGGAAGCGGCACGACATGCTGAACCTGGCGAGGCGGCCGAGCCGGCGCTGCGGCGGTGGCAATGCGGAGCGTGCCACGAACGCGATGCGGAACAGGTGGCACGCCTCGATGCGCTGCTGGAGGAAGGAGATGGACGCCCCCCGGAACTGCTGCCGAATCTGACCTGGGCGGGCGAGAAGCTGAAGCAGGAGTGGGTCGTTGGGCTGCTGCGTGGCGAGCACCCGGAGCGTTCACGCCCCTGGCTCCGCGCGCGGATGCCCGCATTCCCGCAGGCGGCGGAGATCGTGGCCACCGGACTCGCGCAGCAACACGGCATGCCTCCCGACGATCCGCCCCCGCCTCCTCGCGATGCTCCCCTCTGGGATCTTGGTCAACGACTCACCCAGCCCACCGGCCTCGACTGCGGCCAGTGCCACGGGATCGGCGCGCAGCAGCCGCGCGGCGATGAACGAACCCAGATCGCGCTGGGGATCAACTTGGCGTTGACCAGGAACCGGCTGCGTGGCGAATTCTTCCAGCGGTTCGCCCTCGATCCTCCGCGCTACGACATTCGCACCAAAATGCCCCGGCTCGCCACCGATGGACGGCGCACCAAGGTCGCCGATATCCTGGACGGCGATGCCGCGCGGCAGTTCCGCGCGATCTGGCACTACCTGCAGTACCTGCCCGACGCCGGGCAGGGGAAGATGCGTGCCACGAAGGTCGACGCCAGCGATTCGACCGAAACGAATTTGTCGACGAGCGACCTTCCTCCGGTCGACGTGAAAACGATTCCGTAACGTTCACGGCACAGGCGGCCAAGTCCACGGTCGTTACACGCCTTTGATCCTCCAAGGAGATCCTTATGTCGCTCGGTTGGCATCGGTGGGCTTCGGGAACGCGTCGGCTGGCCTGGACCGGACTGGTCCTGTGCGTGGCGGGTCCGATATCGAGGATGGAGACGCCGTCGGTCCAGGCCGTGGAAGCGGTGCCTGTCGAGACGGCAACGGCGAAGACAGATACTGCGCAGCCCGTGGCGGCGGAGGTATTGTTCGGCAAGGACAACCTCGTGGCGTGGTGCATCGTGCCGTTCGACGCCTTGAAACGCGGGCCCGAAGCTCGCGCCGAGATGCTCGTGCGACTCGGCCTGCGCCATGTCGCCTATGACTGGCGCGAAGAACATGTCGCCTCGTTTGAAGAAGAGATCCTCGCCTACAAGAAACATGGCCTCGACTACTTTGCCTTCTGGGACGTACACCCGCAGGCGTTCGAGCTGTTTCGGAAACACCAGCTCCATCCGCAGATCTGGAAGATGATTCCCGCGCCGCAGGGAGAGACGCAGGAAGCGAAGGTGGAGTCGGCGGCTCGGCAGTTGCTCCCGCTGGTCAAAGAGACTCGAGACCTGGGCTGCCCGCTGAGCTTGTACAACCACGGAGGCTGGATGGGTGAGCCGCGCAACATGGTGGCCGTCTGTCGATGGCTGCGGGAGCACGAGGATGCCAGCCATGTGGGGATTGTCTACAACTTCCACCATGGCCACGATCATATCGGCGCGTTTCCGCAACTGCTCGCCGAGATGCTTCCCTACCTGCACTGCCTGAACATCAACGGCATGAACGATGGAGCGCAGCCAAAGATCCTGGGCGTCGGCAAGGGCCAGCACGACAAGGCGATGCTGCAGGCCGTGCTGGACAGCGACTACCGCGGCCGCATCGGCATCCTGGACCACCGCGAAAACCTGGATGCGGAAGAGAGCCTCCGCGAGAACCTCGAAGGACTCGCCAAGCTCCTGGCCGACCTGCGAACGCAGCTCCCTTAACAGGCCTCCACGCCTTTCGTGCCTGTCGTGTTCTCCGTGCCCCCTGTGGTACAACCCACTCGCCCACAAAAAAACCCCGTTCCGCCGAAACAAGCGGAACGGGGCTCAAGATCAAAACGAACGACAGGCCATCACGGCCGCTGCTCGACTACAGCCACTCTTCGTCCTGCGAGTACAGCTCGTCGACGGCGGCGGCCAGTTCGGCGACCGGCGTCGCGCACACGCCGCCTTCGTACATGCCTTGCTGGAAGGCCACGACGAAGTCGGATGTGTTGAATTCGCCGTCACCGTTCCAGTCGCCGGAACCCCAGTGCGAGTTGAAGGGCGTGCTGTCCTCGTACTGTCCGAGCTGCATGACATGCACGCAGTCGGCCGAGTTGAACTGGCCATCCATGTTCGCGTCGCCATAGAGAACATGCAGCGGCTGGACCGGATCGTGGTGCAGGTCGATGTCGCAGCCAGCCAGGTTGTAGGCCGTCAGCTGGTCGGTCAACGCCTGGATGGCCGTCATGTCGCCGGACGCCCGCGTCGTGTTTACGAGGTCGACCACCTGCTGGACGGTCAACGGGTAGTCGACGTCCGGATGGGCCGCGTTCAGGACCGCGGCGACTCCCTGTCGCAGCAGGGCGTTGACGCCACCGCCGCCGACGTTGAGCATCTGGAGCAGCGTGATGCCTTCTCCATTCGCGAAGACCGTCCCCATGCTCTGGTCCGGCGAGTAACCGGCTGGCCACGCGGCCGCTCCGTGAAGCTCCGCGTTGCTCTTCCAGAAGTCGGCCGAACATCCCTTGCCGACGGCTTGGACGGAGACCGTCACCATGTCGGCATCGTAAACGTCGTCCGCCTGGGTCAGCGGATTGCCGCTGGGCGTGTTGCCATAGGCCTTGGCGACATTCGTGATGTAGCCGCGGTCGGCGTCGGCATGCGTCACGACGTAGGTCGCGGTGCCCGTGACCGATTGGCCCGGGGCCAGCGTCGAAGACGGCAACGTGATGGCACTCAGGCCCGGCAGGTGATCCTCGATGGTTACCTGGTTCAGCGTCTGGTTGCCGACGTTCGTCAGCTTGAACGTATACGTGAGCGTATCGTTCATGCCGATGCCCGTCTGGCCGACATCGGTGGTGAGGGCCACCGACTTCTCCAGCACCAAGCAGTGGTTGGCGGGGATCGAGAGAGTGGTGCCGTCGCTGTCGGAGACCGATGCGCCGAGCGGTGACGTCGCCGACACGGTTGCCGTGTTGGCGATCGAGCCGTTGTCCACGTCGGCCTGCGTCAGCGTGTAGGTGGCAACGAACATCGTCGAAGCGCCGACGGCCAGCGAGCTGGCTCCGGCCGTGATGGCACTCAATCCAGGCAGCGGGTCGGTGACGCCCACGTTCGACAGCGTGACATCGCCCTCGTTGGTGACGGTGAACGTGTAGGTCAGCGTGTCACCGAGGCTCGGGCTTCCCGAGGCATCTGCGTCCAGCGAGACCACCACCGACTTGGTGATCGACACGGCCGGGTTTTGCGGCATCGCGACGGTCTCGGAATCGGTGTCGGCCACCGCAACTCCGCCCAGGGCGACCGCGTGTACACTGGCCGTGTTGCTGACCAATCCCAGGTCGACATCGGCCTGCGTGATCGTGTACGTCGCGTTGAAAATCGTCGACTGTCCGGGCCACAGGCTGTCGCTGCCGCCCGTGATGGCCGACAGGCCCGGCAGCGGATCGATGACCGTTACGTCAAAGAGCCGCAGTTCGCCCGTGTTGGTGACGGAGAACGAGTAACCGATCACGTCGCCGACGCTGGGGCCGCCCGAGAGATCGTAATCGGTCAAGACGCTCATGGACTTGTCGATCTCAACGCTCTCGGTGAAGCGGCGGTTGCGGAAGACCACCCGTACCGTCTCGCCGGGATCGAGGTCGATCGTGGCGGTGCTGTCGGCCACGCTGCTGCCGCCATCGGTGTCACCGCTGGCGACTTCGACGGACACGAAGGTCCAGACACCGCCATCCAGGGGGATTTCGGACACCGAGTAGCTGCCGGCCGGCAGGTATCCGCTGGTCACGCTCTGGCCGCCCTGCAGCAGGAAGGTGCCGTCCCAAGACGAATTGAAAGTGAAGCTGATGTCCGCACCGGCCGGATCGGTTACCTTCTCGACGATGATGCGAGCGCTGGGCGAGATCGCGACCGATTCGGAATCGGAATCCGAGACGAGGTCTCCACCGAAGCTGACCGCGTTGACCGTCGCCGTGTTGTTCAGCGTGCCCGCCAGTTCATCGGCCGCCGTGACGACGTAGGTGGCGGTCCAGGTGGTGACCTGTCCCGGGAACAGCATGCTCTCACCGCCCGTGATGGCACTCAACCCGGGAAGCGGATCGGTGACGACGATCTCGTAGAGCTTCTGCTCGCCAAGGTTTTGCACGTCGAAGGCGTAGCCGATCGTATCGCCCAGCGTCACGGTACCGGAGCCATCGGCATCGTTCACGAGGCCGGTGTACTTCTTGTCAATCGACACCTCGGATCGCTCGCGCCGGTTGGTGAACGCGACTCGGATCACTTCGCCCGGATCGAGGTCGATGGTGGCGGTGCAGGTCTGCAGGTCGACCGTGCTGCCGCCGTCGGTATCGCCGCCGAGGATGACGATGTTATCAAGCAGCCAGACGCCCGGGACGGGCAGCTTCTCGCGGACCACATAGGTGCCGGCTGCCAGCGAGCCGCTGTCGTGCTGCTGGCCGTCCTGCAGCAGGAACGGATCGGACCAGCTGTTGGTGAACGTGAACTCGGACGTGCTGCCATCCGGATTCGTCTGCTTTTCCACGATAATGCGGCCGCGCGGCAGCAGCGTAATCGACTCGGAATCCGCATCGCTGACGACGTCGCCCGCCTGGTCCTCCGCCGTCACCGTCGCCGTGTTCGTGAGCAGTCCCGCAGCCACATCGGCCGAGGTCACGACGTAGGTCGCGTGGTACGTAGCCGACTCACCCGGTGCCAAGCTGAACGGCTCGGCATGGATCGAGCTGAGGCCTGGCAAGGGATCCGAGATCTGCGCGTCCGACAGCGACTGCTCGCCGGTGTTCGTGACGACGAACTCATACTGGATCGTATCGCCCACGGTGACATCCGTGGAGTTGTCGGCATCGGTGAGGATGCCGTCGAACTTCTTGTCCAGCAGGACGCTGGAGGACAGGCGGCGATTCGTGTAGACCACGGTGATGGTTTCGCCGGCGTCCAGGTCGATCGTGGCCTGGCTGCCCAGGATGGTCGAGCCGCTGTCCAGGTCGCCCCCGGTGACTTCCACCGACTCCAGCGTCCAGACGGATCCGAGCGGCAGCAGCATCAGTTCCTCGACGGTGTAGGAGCCTGCCATCAGCAGTCCGCTATCCTTCGATTCGCCATGCTGCAGCAGGAAACCCGGGCCCCAACTGGGGAGGAAGCTGAAGTTGGTGCCGGTGGTTGCCGGATCGGTCACCTTGCTGACAAGGATCCGGCCGCGTTGCAGCACGGCCGTCGTCTCGATGTCCATGTCGCTGACCAAGTCACCGCCGAGGCCAACCGCGTTGACGGTGGCCGTGTTGGTGATGCCGCCGTTCACGACATCCGCGACCGTGACCGTGTACGACGCCGCAAACACCGTCGACGCCCCGGGCAGCAGCGACGAGGCGCCGCCCGTGATGGGACCGAGGCCTGGCAGCGGATCGGTGACGACGATGCTGGAGAGCGGCTGTTGGCCGGAGTTGGTGACGGTCAGCGAGTAGGCGATCGTGTCACCCGCGCTGATGTCGCCCGACAGGTCCGCATCCACGGACAGGGATGCCAGTGCCTTGTCGATCGTCACGTCGGCTGACAGGCGGACGTTGTTGTAACCCACCGTGATGGTCTCGCCCGGATCGAGGTCGATCGTCACGGTGTTCGTGGCACGGTCGAAGGTGGATCCGCCATCCGGGTCGCCCTGGATTACCGTGGAGTCCAGTACCCAGACGCTGTTTGGAGCGAACAGCTCGGTAACCGAGTAGGAGCCGGGCAGCAAGAAGCCGCTGGACAGGGCTTCGCCGTCCAGCAGCGAGAAGTTGTCACTCCGCCAGCTGGCGTCGAACTCGAAGTATTCGCTGTTGTTATGCGGCAGGGCATTCTTGCGAATCACAATCTGGCCCAGCGAGGCCACATCGATGGTGACGGTGTCCGAGGCGGTGACGTTGTCGCCGCCCAGAGCCACACCGGTGACGGTGGCCGTATTCACGATGGTGCCCGCCAACGCATCGGCGGCGGTCACGACGTAGGTGGCGTGGAACGTCGCCGACTCGCCGGCCGTGAGCACCCAGCCTTCCGGGCCATCCGTGATTTCGGTGAGGCCCGGCAGCGGGTCGGTGATGTCGATGTTGCCCACCAGACGCTCGCCCGTGTTCGTCACGGTAAAGGAGTACTTGACCGTATCACCAGCACTGACAGAGCCGGATCCATCGACGTCTGCCACAAGGCCATCGAACTGCTTATCCAACGCAATGCTGGCCGCCAGCTTGCGGTTGGTGTAGACCACGCGGATGGTTTCGCCCGCATCGAGGTCGATGGTGGCCGACGACTCGACGGTGCTGCTGCCGCCATCGGTGTCGCCGCTGG
>JBIIEC010000556.1:0-3348 GCA_044238045.1 Pirellulaceae bacterium
CAGCGGCTGGTGCAGTTGGCGGGGCCGGACACATCGATCATGCTGGTCTCGGACCATGGTTTTCACAGCGATCACCTGCGTCCGAAGTTTACGCCTCGCGTGCCGGCGGGCATCACCATCTGGCACCGGCCGCAAGGCGTCTTTGTCGCCCACGGCCCGGCGTTCAAGCAGGACGAGCTTCTGTTCGGCGCGCGCCTGCTGGACGTGGCGCCCACGATCCTGCACTACTTCGGTCTGCCGGTGGGCGCCGACATGGAAGGCCGGGTGCTCACGGAGGTGTTTGCGACGGCGCAGCCGGTCACCACGATTCCCACCTGGGAGCTGCCCGACGGAGCGGCAAAGCCGCGCGCCGATCTGGGCGAGGAAGGCAACCGGGCGCTGCTGGAGCAGTTCGTGGCGCTGGGTTACATCGACGAACTGCCGGAGGACAAGAGCGGGGCGGTCGAGGAGACGAATCGCGAAAACGACTGGAACATGGCTCGCGCCTACTCGTACGCGGGCTACAACGAACAGGCGTTGCCGCTGCTGGAACGCTGCTTCCACGCGCGTCCGTTTCGATCGGACTACGCGCAGGCTCTCGCCAACTGCCAGTTGAGTCTGGGACTGGTCACGGAGGCGGATGCGACGATCGACCGCGCCCGCGACCACTTTGGGCGAACCGAAAACGCGGACCTCATCAAGGCATCCATCGCGATCCAGCGCGACGACTACCGCTCGGCGCTGGAACTGCTCCGGCGCGTCGAAGAGGCGATGCCGGAGGAGTGGCAGACGCGGATCCTGCTGGCCCGGAGTTACTCGGGGCTTAGGCAATGGGACGAAGCCCGCGTGGCCGTCGACCGAGTGCTGGAAATGGATCCGGAGAACGCCCAAGCGTTTCTCCTGCGGGCGCGGATCCAGATCCACGAGGCGCAGTACGACGAGGCGATCGATGCGGCGTTGACGGCGATCGGTCTGCAGTATGGCAATCCGCGCGGACACTTCCTGCTGGGGGTCGCGCTGCTTTCGCAGGATAAGCTGCAGCAGGCGCGCCAGGCTTTCCAGAACTGTCTCATGCTGGCGCCCAACAACCTGCGGGCGCAGCGCATGCTGGGGCGCATTGCCTTTCGACTCGGCGAATACGACCAGGCGTCCGAATTGGAGGATCGAATCAAGGAGCAGGCGGCGAAGCTGCGCGACGAGGAAACGAAGGCAAACGAACGCATCCGGGGCGAAGCCGACGCGCGACGCGCGGCGCGCGATGCAATCGACCAGCGTCAAGCGGCCGAGGCAGCGAAGCGCGAGGCCGAACTGGCCGCCATCGAGCCGTTGGAGCTGCTGATCGTTTCCGGCCTGCCTCGTTCCGGCACGTCCCTGATGATGCAGATGCTGGCCGCGGGCGGGATCGAGCCCATGACCGATGGGAAACGCGTGGCTGACGAGGACAATCCCGAGGGATACTGGGAATGGGAGGCGATCAAGGCCCTGCCCAAGGATCCGAGGCTGATCGAGCAGTCCAAGGGCAAGGCGGTGAAGGTGATCTCGGCGCTGCTGCATTACTTGCCGCCGCCGCATCGCTACAAGGTTATCTACATGGTGCGGCCCGTCGCGCAGGTCGTCGATTCGCAGTGGGCCATGCTCGAACGGCAGGGCCAACGGCCGCGGAGTGAGCGGCAGCACCTGATCGACACGCAGGCGCACCACAGCCAACAGATTCGCCGGAGCTTGCAGAAGACCGACCGAGCGGATCTGCTGGAGATCTCGTATCCCGACCTGATCGCCGACCCCGAATCCGTCATCCAGAAACTGGCCGAGTTCCTGCCGGGCCAATTTCGGGCAACTCCCGCCGTCGCCGCCTGCGTCAAGCCCAGCCTGTTCCGCAATCGCGGCGAGTAGTTCGAGCAATCCAAAAAGGGGTCAGGCCTCTTTGATGTGTGGAGACCTCTCGGGGTGACTTGCGGATCGACGACTGCATCAAAGAGGCCTGACCCCTTTGAGATCCGTTGATCGTTACTTTTTCAGCTGATCACGAATCTCGCGGAGCAGCAGGATATCTTCGGGAGTCGGAGGCGGCGCGGCTTCCTCTTTGAGTTGCGCCTTGTTGAGCGCCTTGATCACCAGGAAGATCGCGAAGGCGATAATCAGGAAGTCGACGATCGCCTGGGCGAACGCGCCCCAGCCGATGGTGGCGGGCTTCATCCCCTGCGCCGCCAGAGCCTCTGGCAGCGGAATCGTGATCGCCTTGTCCGCGATGTTTACGCCGCCCGTCAGCAGGCTCGTGATCGGCATGATGATTTTTTCCACGAGCGCTGTCACAATCTTGCCGAAGGCACCGCCGATGACGACGCCCACCGCCAGATCGAGCACACTGCCGCGCATGGCGAACTTCTTGAACTCCTGGAACATGCCCATGAATGAGTCCTTCATCTGGAGGCACATCCAAGGCGTCAGGCCTCTTGGATGTGTGCTTGCCTTTCGAGGTGATTTGCGGATACACGACTGCATCCAAGAGGCCTGACCCCTTGGAATGGTTTCGCCATCATAGCCCAACAGGACGTTGCCGCAACCGATCGAAAGTCGCCCGTGCACCGGCGAGGCGAAGTTGAGTAGAATTGCCTTCGGTGCCGAGCACATCCAAGGAGTCAGGCATCTTGGATGTGTGGAGAACTCTCCGGGTGATGTGCGGATCGACGACTGGATCCAAGAGGCCTGACCCCTTTGAATGTTCCCGTGAAAGAGCCATGAACGACCCAAGCCATGTTCTGGAGAAGATGGCCGAGCTGGACCGCCAGCATCGGCCCTTCGTGTCGGTGACGCTGGTCGAAGCGATCGGCAGCACGCCGCAGGACGTGGGCGCGCGGATGCTGGTGGATGCCCAGGGCCTATTGATGGGCACCATCGGAGGCGGCCGCGTGGAACGCAAGGCGATTGAAGAAGCCGGCCAGTTGCTGGGCGATTCCGGCGGTTCCCGCTGTCGCCTTGTGACCTGGAATCTGCAGACCGATGTAGGCATGACCTGCGGGGGAGTGGTCAGGCTGTTCTTTGAGGCGTACCAGCATCGGGCCTGGTCCATCGTGCTGTTCGGAGCCGGGCACGTGGCCCAGGCACTCGTGCGGCTCCTGCTGACACTCGACTGTCACATCACCTGCGTCGATCCGCGACAGGAGTGGCTCGACCGGCTGCCAGATTCGCCGCGACTGTCGAAACGCCGCGAGGAACAGCCCGAGTCGTACGTGGAGCTTCTGTCCGCATCGGACTTTGTGTTGTGCATGACGATGGGGCACCGCACCGACCGACCCATCCTGGAACGTATCTTCCGCCTAGGCCGGACGTTTCCCTACCTGGGCGTGATCGGGAGTGCAGCCAAGCGGA
>JBIIEC010000165.1:0-11460 GCA_044238045.1 Pirellulaceae bacterium
ATGCTCGATGGCGAACCACTCCGCATATCGCTCCCGATCCACGTGGCTCCGATTGCGATTGTCCAGCAGATGGCCCAGCTCATGGATCAAGATATTGTTCAGGTAGTAGTCCCGAATCGCCGCTTCCGTCCACTCCAGACGCCAATCGTCCTGCCGCGTATGAACCCAGCAGCCACCAAACATCCGAGCTTCATTCATCTGCGCCGGCTTGGGGGGACGCCCGTAATACTCCGTCAGACTCTCCTCGATCGGGTACAGATAGAGCGTGCTGCCCCACTGCAGCCCGTAGCAGGGAAAGCTGCGCTTCTTGCGCGTCATCTGGCTGAGTTGCACGACCTCCAGCGGTTCCAGCATCCAATCCGGAAGTTCGGACAGACGATCGCGAATCTGCTGAGGCGTCAGGATGTGACGAAATCCATCGCCTGGTGGCTGGACCACGATCCGATACGAACCGCCATCCTTGCGTTCTTCCTCCGGTTCGTACCAAGTCTCCGGAGGCGCGAACGATCCCTGCTCTGTCTTATCAAGACCGCGCGTACGTTGGCTGAGCGCGGCACCATGACGAAAACGCTTCGTCGTGACGACGTTCTGGGGAAGGTGAATCGAACGATTCGCGAGGTAGGAGTGATTGCGTTGCGACATGGGAGTTCTGCTCGTCGAAAGTGACGTTCCGCGAGGTCTTCGCCAGAGGGTTTGAGACACTCGGAATCCGCCTCCATCATGCTAAGGAGCATCCCTTTCGGAATTCAAGTGGATAGTCGTAAGATCTTTTGTGCGTGAGGTTTACGGTTCTAAACCTGGGTTTCGCTGGAACCGGTCAGGGGGGCTGGGCCACCCCCCGTCTCCGCGAACGAAGCCAGCCTCCCGAACTGGGTTACGTGCCTTCACGTTACGGAGTTTCCCGCGATGGGGCATGAAGCAGGTTTTCCCCTGTTGGAGGGGGGGTGGACACTTGAGTGGGCGTTCGTAAAACGAAGCAGTTGGCGTTCGTACGCCCCTCGGTTGGGGTGGGGCAAAGTGGGCCTCTGGGTGGCCTCGCTCGGGCTGACCTAGGGACCTGAGCGGCCCGTCGGCTTCGTCGGACCCCGCAATGAACCGGGTTGCCGGGGAGTTTCCGCGGATCGCGGGGATGAACGCTCGCCGGGAACTGCTCGTCAACCAAGGGAAGTCAGGGAGGTTTGTGTCGATGATGCCGCGCCGCGTTGTGGTCTACTCCCGTCAGGGCTGCCACCTCTGTGACCAAGCCATGCAACTGCTCCAAGAGGCGGGCTTGAAACCGGAGGAGGTCGACATCGACCAGGATCCTGAGTTGGTCGAACGCTTCACCACCTGCGTGCCGGTGGTGGAGATCGACGGTCGCATTCGTTTTCGCGGCCGCGTGAACGCCGTCCTGCTCCATCGCCTACTTCAAGCGGACGCCGACCGGCTTAGCGAATGAGGGCATGAATGACGGAACTGCTGCTGTTCGCCAAGTTCTGGGAACCGGGGCGAGTGAAGACGCGGTTGGCGCAAGTGCTCGGTGAAGCCGCCGCCGCCGCGACCTACCGGTTGTTCTTCGACGCCTGCCTGAAACGCCTGGCCACCACGGGCGAACGCCGCACCGTGGTCTTTTGGCCGCCCGAGGAACGCGAGGTCTTCGAGCGAGTCGCGATCCACCAGGGCTGGCAATGCCAGCCCCAGGCAACTGGCGATCTTGGCGATCGGATGCACGCCGCGATGTCTCGAGCCTTGGACGCGGGCGCGGACGCCGTCGTGCTCCTCGGTTCCGACAGCCCGAACCTGCCGGTGGAGTATGTGCGCCGGGCCATCGAACTGCTCCAGCAGGTGGAGATCGTCCTGGGGCCCGCTGCGGACGGAGGCTACTACCTGTTCGCCACTCGCCTGAACCGTCGCGAATTCTTTGAGGGCGTGGAGTGGAGCAGTTCCCGCGTGCTGGAACAGACCTTGGAACGAATTCGCCAACTGCAACCTCGGCCTCAGTGGGCCCTGCTTCCCGCGTGGTACGACGTCGACGAGGACGCCGACCTGCGGCGCCTCTGGGCGGACCTCCGGCGAATGCCGCCGTCGGAGTTGCGCGAGGCAGCGTTGCAGTCGCTGGCCACTTGGCTTGGCGAACTTTACGGGGAGGTCGGCGATTCGCAGACTCCGGACATGGCTCCATGATTTGAGGACCAGGGCGGGATTCTGGGATGAGTGCGGCGGCCTCCGGGGTCCCGGCGGATGTATCGGAGCCTCCGGACTTGAGGGACGCGAGGAACATTCTCCCCGTACGCGGTCGTAACGCCGATTGCTACCCGTACCGCGTCGTTCGCGGAGTCCGTCGCGATCGAATCTTCGACCGCGTCCTGGGCCGTCTTGGTTTCGGGTTGCCATGCTTCCACGCCCCCGGGGTGGGCTGTACGGGACGAGCGACCGCGCGTCTCGGACCCTCGCTGCCGATGGGGCTCGCTATCTGGGGTTCACGGTGATTCTGTCGTTCCTGCTGATGATCTGGGCCGTCGTCCGTTACGGCTGTTCCTCCAAGCGTCTGGCGACCGCGCCGATTTCCTCGGCCGATGGGCCGAGTGCCTGGGCGAAAAGGGCCCGGAGGTCCACGTATGGCCGGTAGTCCACGGCGTCGGATGCTTCCCAGGTTCTCCGAGGGCTTGCGCGCTGGAACCCTGGGACTGGTCATGACGCTGGCCGCTTCCGTTCCGTTGCGCGCGGACGAGTTCGACGCGGCCACGGAACTCTATGCGCGCGGCGCCTGGCAGGAAGCGGCCGATGCTTGGCGGCGTTTCGTCGCCGAGACACCGGACGATCCGCGACGCGGTGAAGCGGTTTTCTACTGGGCGGAATCCCTCGTGGGGACACGGCAGTACGCGGAGGCCGCCACGCAATTCGAAGCGTACCTGCGCGACTTCCCCGAACACGCCTCCCGCCAGCGGGCCGCGTTCCGGCTGGGCGAATGCCTCTACCTCAGCGGCCAGCGCCTGAAGGCGTGGCATGCGTTCCGCGAGTTCACGCAGGCCCATCCGTCGGATCCACTCCTCGAATACGCCCTGCCCTACATGGGCATCCTGCGGGCCGATCTCGGAGACCGCGGCGGAGCCAAGCAGATCCTGGTCGATGCGCTGGACAAGTACCCTGACGGAGCCCTGGCCGATACCGCGCGCGAACGCTTGGTGCTGCTTGCCGTCGCCGACCGTGACGCGGATACCATCCTGGAGCAGATGGCCACCCTGGAGCGAACCAAGCCGGAAGAGGTCCAACGACCGCAGTGGAAGATGGTCCGCGGCCTGGCTCTACAGTTCCAGGGGCAAGACCAGCAGGCCATGGAGGTTCTCGAGTCGATTGACGAGTCGGCCCTGCCCGCCGGTCGAGCTGCCGGCCTGCGCCTGGCGCGGGCTTCCTCGTATCGTGCCGTCGGGAAGCTGGATGCCGCGCGGCGGGAACTGGAGACGCTGATTGCGAAGTGGCCTGATTCGTCCCAGCGGAATCGTGCCGAACTGGCGCTCGCGGGCATCCTCGTCCGCCTGCAAGATCACGAGGCTGCCGAGACCCATCTGCGCACGCTGCTCGATCGAGTCGCGGAGGGCGCCCAGCGTCGCGAAGCCCAACGCCTGCTCGCCAAGACGCTCCTTGCCCGAGGCGATGCCGATGCCGCCCTCGGAGTACTCAAGGGGTTGGCCCACGCCCCGCAGTCTTCAAACCAGGACGCCAGGCCAACCGAGCGAGCTGCCGACCAGTATGAACTTGCCGCCGCGCTGCTCCAGGTGGAACGGCCCGAAGAGTGCCTGGATGCGTTGGATGCGGTCCCGGTGGACGACCTGCCCGAGGCGTTCGCGTTGCGCGTACGCTACTTGCGGGGCTCCGCCGAACTCGCGGCCGGACGCCCCATGGACGCACGAGAGGTGCTCGAACAGGCCGCGGGCCTCCGTCCCGGTACTCGAGAGGCCGGACTGGTGCGGGCGAAGCTCGTCGAGACGCTCGCGGCCCTCGGCGAGTGGCATCAGGTGCGGGACCAGTTGGCCGCATGGAAGCCCTCGGAAGGCGACCGCGACAGCCTCCTGCAGTCGTGCCGCGAAATGGCCCGCGATCGCTACGAGGTCGGGGACTACACCCTGGCACTGCCGCTCTACGAGACGCTCGTGGCTGCGTCCGTCGACCAGGAGGATCGAGTCCTGGGACTTACCGGTACTGGCTGGTGCCACCTGAAATCCGGCCAGTGGCAGGCCAGTGCAAACGCGTTCGGAGAGGTGCTGTCCATCGCCCCTGCCGATGCCGCCCACGCCGAACTGCTGCTCGCCAGGGGCCACGCATTGGAGCAGCTCAACCGACCCGAGGATGCCGTTGCCTGTTATCGCGAATTCCTCGTCCGCTTCCCGCAGCAGCCGGGACACCGGGATGCGGCCCGTGCCGTGGCTGCCTGGCAGCAGCGACGAGGCGACTACTCCCAGGCCACGCAGACCCTGGAAACGGCCCTCAAGACCCCCGCGTCCGACCTGGAAACCACCGATGAACAACTTCGTTATACGCTCGCCTGCAACCTGAAGAAGTCGGGACAGCTGGCGGAAGCGGAGCAACAGTTCGCTCGGCTCAAGGATCTCGGTCCCGGCCACAAGTTCTGGGCGGAGTCTAACTACCGACTCGCGGAAATCGCCTTCCAGAAAAAGGACCTGCGGCTCGTCGAGCAGTACTTGTCCGCCATTCGCGACGCCGCTTTTCGACCGGAGAGCGACCCGCTGGAATCCTCGCTGGTGCCCTACCTGTTCTACCTCGAAGGACGCGTTGCCTTGGATCGGGGCGACTGGAACGAAGCGCTGGCCAGCCTCGACCAGCTGCTGGTGGACTTCCCCGATTCGCCGCTCGCCGGGTCCGCCCAACGCTGGTCTGCCGAGGCTCTGTTTCGTCTCGAGGACTACGCAAACGCGAAGCTGCGTCTGGAGGCAGCGCTGCGGATCGGCTCGTTGGAACCCCTGACCCTGTGGCGCACCAAACTGCGGCTCGCCCAGGTGCTGGCGGCTGAATCGGAGTGGAACCAGGCGCTGTCCCTCGCGCGGGAACTGGATCGAACGCAGGAGAACCCCGCCCGCGCGGCCGAACGCGAAATCCTCGAAGCCCGCTGTCTGGTGGCATTGAAGTCATGGCAGGACGCCCGCCGCATCTACGAACGACTGCTGCTCACCGAACTCGACGTGTCTTACCGAGTTCTCGTCAATGAACAGCTTCAAAAACTGGATTCCCTCCAAAGCGAAAGTAAGGCGGGCCAGTTGCCGATCTCAACGGAGTAGACAAGCCGGGGCAGCGACCGACGACAGTGGTCGACGCGCAAGACACGTTTTCCCAGGATGGGTAGCCGGTTTCCGAGGGATTGGAGCCGGGCGTGAGGTGGACGATGCGGGAACGAACGAGGCGGTTCAAGCCGACGCGGAGCGGCGGTTGCGATCGACCCCTGCGCGGGCCGTTGCCGCTTGGATCGCTCGCGCGATGCCCTCTGGTCGCGCGGTGGTTTCTGCTGGCGGCATTCCTCTCCTGCTGTCTGGCGACTGCGACCTGGGCTCAGACGCCCGGCGTGGACGCGGCGAACGACGCGGGCAGTGCCGCGGCGACCAACTCCGCTGTCGAAGCTGCGAATGGGGCTCCTCCGGAAGGCGTCTCGAAGAGCGCGTTGCAATGGATTCGCGATGGCGGCCCCATGATGGTCCCCATCATCCTCTGCTCCCTCACCCTCTGCATCTACGCCCTGGAACGCGCCTTCGTCCTGCGACATGACCGTGTCATCCCAGGTCCCTTCGTCCACCGCCTCATCGACCAGATCGTGGAAGGGGAACTGAAAGCCGACGAAGCGCTGACCCTGTGCGCTGAAAACGGAAGTCCCATCTCCGAAGTGTTCGTGGCTGCGATCAAAAAATGGGGCCGGCCCTCCGTGGAAGTGGAACAAGCCGTGCTCGACTCTGGCGAACGCGTCGCCAGTCGCCTGAGGAAGAACCTCCGCGTCTTCCACGGTGTTTCCACCGTCGGCCCGCTGCTTGGTCTCCTGGGCACCGTCTTCGGGATGATCGAATCGTTCAACGCGGTCGCTTCTTCCGACGCGATGGGACGGCCGGAACTGCTGGCGGCCGGCATCAGCGAAGCGCTCATCACGACCGCCGGTGGTCTGAGTGTCGCCATCCCCGCGATCCTGTCCCATCTGTTTTTCATCGGACGCGTGGACCGGCTGGTCTCGGAGATCGACCAGCTGGGACAGGAGATGGTCAACGCCATCGCCTCCGATGGATGGCGGGAGAAACGCGACAAGAAACCGGCCAAGACGGTCAAGCCGAAGGCTGCTTGAGGAATGCCTTGCGCGATCCCGGGAGATGAGCCATGCCGCTGAAGATGCATCAGGATCCGCTGCCCGAGATGAACCTGACGCCGATGATCGACATCGTCTTCAATCTGATCATCTTTTTCATGGTGGGCACGAAGTTCGCGGAAATGGACCGCTCCGTCGAACTCCACGTTCCCAAGGTGGCCGCCGCCAAGAACCTCTCGCAGACGACGGCCAGTCGCGTGGTCGAAGTGCATCGTGACGGGTCGATTCGTCTCGGAAAGCAGACGGTACGACTTGAGGAACTGCAGCGTTCCCTGCGGAACGACGTCGCGTCCGGAGTCGACGTGCGCGTGATGGTGCGCGGCGATGCGGAAGGTTCGTTCCAGCACGTCGCCAGCGTGCTTACCGCCTGCCGTGACGCAGGAGTCAAGGACCTGGGGATCGCCGTGGAAACGGCAGGCAAGACGGTTCGCTGAAGTCCTGCGGGGTTTCGCGGCCGTGCGTCGGGCGAGCGCTGGCCGTCTGGACGGACGGCGGTTGGACCGCCTGCAGGGTCGCCGTGACGCAGGCAATATCCAGGTCGGGGACGGGCAAAGAGACGAAGGCTGACTTCCGCCGGAGTGTGACATCCCGATGGTGCTGATGCTGGCATCGCTGACCTCCATCGCCCCGCCCGGACTGCTGTTCGGTCTTGCGGCAGTCGTGGTTTCGGCGGGACTGCTGGTGGCCACGCGGAAACGCTGGAGCCACACGACGCCACTCACTCGCTGCGTGGCGCTTTCGGTCTGGATCCACGTGGTGTTGCTGGGGATGGCCAGCCTGACGAACTGGTGGACGCCCGCCCCGGGGCGAGGAACCGGCCGAGCCGTACGCGTTGCCTGGGTCGACGCGGAGACGTTCCTGCAGGACGCGGCAGCCGAAGCCAGCGAGGATCCGTCGGATACGAATGCCGAGATGCGGGTCGAATCGGCGGTGGAAAACCAACCTTCGGAGATCGAGGCGGCTGCGGAAGTGACGGCCCCGGTCGCCTCGGCAACTCAGGAGGTCGCGGTAGCTCGGGGCCTGCTTGATGCGGCTGCCTTGGAGGCTCCGGGGCCTCGGGAACAGACGCCGGACTTCGAGCAGCCCGAGCGGACCGAGATGTCTCCAGCGAACACTCCGGCAATCACGCCGCTCATGCAACCCGTTCCTCCGCCGCCGGTCGCCGCATCAACGCCGGCCCCAGGGCAGACCGTTTCGAGCGACGCGATCGAAGCCCCTGCCCTGCTGCCGCTCGAGTCGGAGTCGGAGAAGGCTCCGATGGACAATCGTTTAAGCGACCAGGACGCGGCGGCGCTGCTGGCCGAGACGCAGACGCCTCCGGTGACCGCGAAGGAGCCTTCCGTTGCCGCGCCGGCGGAAACTGGCCCCGCGGCCGGTTCCTTGGCGACAGACGCAGTTCAACGGAATCCAAACGTGTGGAAGGGCGTGGCCACGGCGGCCAGCCTGCCGCAGGTCTACCAGGGGCGATCGGCCGTGCAGCGGGACGCGCTGCTGGCCAGCGCGGGAGGCTCACCGGACACGGAAGCGGCCGTGCAGGCAGCGCTCCAGTGGCTCGCGAACGCCCAGAATCGGAAGACGGGCGGCTGGGACACGCTGGCTTGGGGCGGCGGCCAGGAAGTCCGCGACTTCCCGACGTCGGGCCAGGCCGTGCAGGCGGATACGGCCGTGACGGGCCTCGCGCTGCTGGCGTTCCTGGGAGCGGGGCATACGGCGAAGGAAGGACAGTACCAGCAGACCGTGCAACGCGGCATCGACTACCTGGTTCAGAATCAGTCGCCGCGCACGGGCAGCCTCGCCGGGCGTTCGGCGCGTTACGCGGCGATGTACAGCCACGGCATCGCGACCTTTGCGTTGGGCGAGGCGTTGGTGATGAGTGGCGACGCGCGGTTGCGGGAGCCGCTGCGCCGCGCCGTGGGATTCACGATCGCCGCGCAGCATCCGGTGACGGGCGGATGGCGTTATGAAGTGGGCGACCAGGGGGACACCAGTCAGTTCGGCTGGCAGGTCATGGCGTTGGTGAGTGCCCGGACGGCCGGCGTGGAAGCGCCGCCCGAGACCTGGCACCGTGCCGAGTTATGGCTCTCACGCGTCGCGTTGGGACGCCACGGGGGACTCGCCTGTTATGTCCCGGAGCAGCCGCGGGCCACTCCCAGCATGACGGCGGAAGCGGCAGTCGGGCATCTCTTTCTCCGAGGCAACCTGCAGCCGGACGCGCAACGCGAGGCGGCGGAGATGATCGCCCGGCACTCCCCGGCCTGGTCGGGACAGCTGGACCTGTACTACACGTACTATGCGACGCTCGCCATGTATCTGTCACAGGATGAGGGCTGGCCGGCCTGGAACCAGCAGGTGATCGGCCAGTTGTTGCCGAGCCAACGCCGCCAAGGGCCACTGGCCGGGAGCTGGGATACAGACTCCCGCTGGGGTACTGTTGGGGGCCGGGTATACACGACGGCGCTGGCGTGCCTGTGCCTCGAGACGTACTACCGGTATCTCCCGTCTTACCAGCTGGCGCGGTCGACGGTCCCTGGCAGCGGCTGGACCAGCCGCCAACGCCAGTAGGCAGCCTGAATCCGTCGCGGCCAGCTGTCGGGAAATGGCGGAAGCGTCGGTCCGACCGGCGGGCAAAGACGCCCCGGGAAGCCATTCTGAAGAGGTTTCCGGGCCTTGGCGCGGGGCGTGGCGAATCTCGGAAGCCTTTGACACTCTTTCTTTTGCGGCTACAATTCGGGGGTCGAAGCGAAGGCCGGTTGGGCGAATGGGTCAAGGCGATCCAGGCACCCTCTTCGCTCGCCATCCGTCGGTTCTGGCGCTGCCCCGGTCGCCTGGGGCCCAACGCCCGCTTTCGCCGCGCAGGATAAGTCTCTCCAAAACATCTCCCAATACTGTGCGAGGGCGACGAGTATGTCGGCACTTTTTGCGATCATGGGCATCGGCACCACGGAACTGATGGTGGTCATGGCCATCATGCTGCTGCTTTTCGGGCACCGGCTTCCCAGCCTCATGCGATCCCTGGGACGCGGCGTGGTGGAATTCAAGAAGGGCATCAGCGGCGAGGAAGACGACCTGGAGGGAGCGGGCAGGATCTCGCACAAGGACGAGGTGTAGTCGGATCCTCGTGCGGACCGAAGTTCCTGGCTTGGCGCAGACGTGAAAACGCGTTTTGGGTCCAGGCGCGGGGGCTGGCGTCTGCGAAAAGACCGGCGCTCCAAGGAGACGCCGAGCGTTCTGAAAGGGCAGGCGTGGCCTGCCGCCGGCGACTGCCTCCCGTGAATCGCAGTCCGAGGACTGCGGACCGGTGATCGGCGACCGTGGACTGTGGGACGACTCGAAGAGTTCATGAGAGATATGGGGACGGGGCCATGTTCGGCTTGGGCATGCAAGAGGTGATGATTGTCGGCGCGGTGGCCGTGATCCTGTTCGGGAAAAAACTTCCCGAAGTGGCTCGTTCCATGGGCAGCAGTTATCGCGAACTGCGGAAGGGGCTGCACGATTTCCAGTCGGCCTTCAACGTAAACGACGCGTTGTATCCGCGATCGGGCAGCAGCTATGCGTCGTCGACCAGTCCGGCGCGTCGAGAGGAACCGGACGACTACGAGCGTCCGACGGCCCCGAAGTTCGAACTTCCGTCCACGCCGGATTCGGACCAGAAGGCCTGATCCAACGGCACGCCGATGGAGGGCCGAGGTTGACGGCGACGTCGAGGAAGTCGTGGGCTGGGAACGCGGCGTCGTACTGGACATGTTGGGCCACCAGTGTCGGTTTTCAGGACCGACCGGCTGGCCGAACGAGCCGCGGGAGTCACGACACCGGGCCCCAGTCAACCAGAGCCGGCTGCCAGGAGTCCGGGGCGGACGCAAGAGGCCGCGGAGCGGCATTTACAGGTCGAGGAGACCTACCTATAATCCGACGCTTCCGGGCCGGACACCTGTCCGATCCTGTCCGGGCGATTAGCTCAGTTGGTTAGAGCGCTGCTTTCACACGGCAGAGGTCACAGGTTCGAGTCCTGTATCGCCCACTTTCTTAAGTCCTCTCCCAGCGGAGAGTTGCCGCCTGCCAAGGGGCAGCGGAATGGTCTCGGGCCGGGGCGTTTAACAGCGGTTTTACCGTTGTGAGTCTTCAAAGACTGTTCCAGCACCGTTGTTGGAAGGCATCGGCTCTCCTGCCTTGCCGCCTCTCCGGGCGACTCCGTCGCCTGATCGCAAGGACTCGTTTCGCGTAGACGCCCACGAGTCTCGCTCTACTGGGCCGAAGGTCCGTGCACTTACCAACCCGGCCTGTCGAGGCCGGGGATCGCGAGCAGTATTCCATCCGATGTCCACACATCGACGGCGATGACTGGCCAACGGCCCGCCTCGTGACTGCGGCGAGGGATCGTCACACCGATGTCCCTGGACCGGAAATGGAGGCATTCGATTGTGGCAGCACGAAAAGCACGGGAAACAAGCAAAGGGAGCGGCGGTTGCGCGTCGCTGTGCTCAGGCTCGCCGAGCGTTCTTCTGGAAGGCTCCCGATTGGAACGCGAGAACGAGGTCGCTTGATGTGAATTCGCCGTCGCCGTTCCAATCGCCTTCCTCCCAGCCTGAATTCAACGCACGATCGTCCTCGTATTGGCCCTGCTGGAATGCCCGAACCAAATCGGAAGAATCGAAGAGTTGGTCGAGATTGGTATCTCCATAAACCGTATCGAGGATTCGCAAGACCAGGTGGTCTCGGTCCGAGGCATCCACTGTTCCATCCTGAGTCAAGTCAAACCCCTGACTGGGTTGCGGAGACCTCATCTGCACAAACAAGAGGTTGATGTCCCGTTGCGTGACTTGGCCGTCGTCGTTGAAGTCGCCTTCAACGACGTGCTGCAGAAATCGGCCAGGAGAAGGCGTCGTCGCGATCCATGAAGCCGCATCGTTACCAAGCCGGGTAATATCTCGCAACTGCAAGGAACTGCCCGTGCCATCGGCCGCGATCGGCCAAGGGCCCTGGGGTGAGTACGAGAAATCGACAATCGCATTTCCGGTCGCATCCTGCAGGCGGATCCTCTCGCCCGAATTACTGAAGCCGCCGGTGAATGGACCCATAATCCGGCCGGCGTCCACCGTCGGAAAAGCGACTCGAAAACCCTCGAT
>JBIIEC010000557.1:0-3344 GCA_044238045.1 Pirellulaceae bacterium
CGTCCCACGGATGGACGCGTGCTCCTGTTTCCGCACGACCTGGATGCCTTCTTCGACCCCAACCGACCGCTGATCGGCAACGAAGACCTGCGTCGCCTGCTGCGTGATCCCACCAACTCGCACATGTATTACGGACATGTCAACGACATGATCGAAACCGCCTTCAACGGTGAATACATGAAGCGGTGGACCGACTACTGGAAGACGCTGCTGCCAGCGCAGAACTTCTCGCAGCACCAGGCCGACCTGGTGCGCCGCACCAACGTGGCCTCGGCGTCCCTGCTGCGGACGGCGCCCAAAGTGGACTTCGCGCTCACGGCCGCTCCCGCCACCGTCGACACGCCCTTCGCACTCCTCACCGGCACCGGCTGGGTCAACGTCCGCGAGATCCGGCTCGCTCGCAGCAACCAGCCGCTCCGCGTCCAGTGGACCAGCAACACCGCCTGGCAGGTCGAGGTGCCGCTGACACCGGGGCCCAATGCCATCCAACTCGATGCTTACGATTTCCAGGGCAAGCCGATCGGTTCGGTGAAGGCGGACGTCGCCACGACCGCGACCATGGACCTGAAGAAGGCGTTGCGGATCACGGAGGTGAACTACCATCCGTCCGATCCAACGCGCGAGGAACTGACGGCCTTACCCAGCGCGACAAGCAGCAGCTTTGAATTCATCGAACTGACGAACGTCAGCGCGTTGCCGATCAACCTGCTCGGGACGCAGTTCGCCGCGGGGCTTTCCACTGTGTTCCCATCGACCGAACTGGCACCGGGCGAATCGGCCGTGCTGGTCAGTCGCGCCGATGCCTTCCGCTTGCGATACGGTTCCTCCACGCGGATTCTCGGCGACTTCGGCAACAAGACGCTCAGCGACTCCGGCGAGCAGATCACGCTGTACAGTCCGTTCCACGAACCGCTGGCCAGCTTCTCCTATCGCGATGCGGACGATTGGCCAGCCGCCGCGGATGGCGAGGGCTACACGCTCTCGCTGCTCAATCCGGCTGCGTTGGTCGACGCGATGGAATACGGACAGGGGACGCGGTGGACCGCCAGCGAACGCCGGGATGGCTCGCCCGGACGCGTCCTGCTCGATGGCGACATGAACCTCGACCTCGCCCGCAACGCGTCGGACATCGATCGACTCTATGTCGCCATCCGCGCGCAAGACCAGGCCTTCGACCTCGATCGCAGCGGTGCCACCGACCAGGACGACATGGACCACCTCGTGCGCGATGTCCTCCGCTCGACCTACGGCGACTCCAACTTCGATGGCCGGTTCGGCAGCAGCGATCTCGTGCAGGTCTTCGCGCGAGGGCAGTACGAAGATGGTGTGCGAGGCAATTCCGGCTGGGCCGATGGCGACTGGAACGGCGACGGCGACTTCGACAGCCGGGACTTCGTGCTGGCCATGCAGGAAGGCGACTACGAGGCCAAGCCGGCCGCCGTGGACTGGGTTGCCGCCTCCCTAGCCCAAGATCGCAAAGTCAAAAAGTAGCAGGTACTCGCTGTCAGTTCGGAGGGCAGGCGACTGGGATGGCTGCGACTGGGGTTTGGGGTGTGCGGCCGGGACGGGGTTGGGGCTGGGGGTGTGCGGCCGGGACGGGGTTGGGGCTGAGGGTGTGCGGCCGGGACGGCCGCGCTCCGGCGCATCCATCAGCCTAGCAGTGCCGGGATCACCTTCGCGCCTTCCACGCCGGTCAGACGCTGGTCGAGGCCCTGGAACTTCACCGTGAACCGCTCGTGGTCGACGCCCATCGCCTGCAGGATCGTGGCGTTCAGGTCGTTCACGTGCACCGGATCCTGCGTGATGTTGTAACTGAACTCATCGGTCTCTCCGTATACGAACCCGGGCTTCGCGCCACCGCCTGCCAGCCACATGCAAAAGTTGCGCGGATGGTGGTCGCGGCCGTAGTTGTCGGGCGTGAGCGTGCCCTGGCTGTAGACGGTGCGCCCGAACTCGCCGCCCCAGACGACCAGCGTGTTTTCCAGCATGCCGCGCCGCTTGAGGTCGGTGAGCAGGCCGGCCGTGGGCTGGTCGACGTCGAGGCATTGCAGCGAGAGGTCGGTCGGCAGGTTGCCGTGCTGGTCCCAGCCGCGGTGCAGGATCTGCACGACACGCACGCCACGTTCGACGAGTCGTCGAGCGAGTAGCGCGCTGGCGGCATAGGTGCCCGGTTTCGTCACGTCCGGACCGTACAGGTCGAGCGTATCCTGCGTCTCCTGTGAGATGTTCGTCAGTTCCGGCACGCTGGTCTGCATGCGAAACGCCATCTCATACTGGGCCATCCGCGTCTGTGTCTCAGGATCGCCCAGCTGGTCGAACGTGCGGCGATTGAGTTCCGCGAGCGAATCGAGCATGGCGCGGCGGTTGCGGGCGGAAACGCCGGGCGGGTTCTGCACATACAGCACCGGATCGCCCATGTGCCGCAACGCGACGCCCGTATACTTGCTCGGCAGGAAGCCGCTGGCCCACATGCGCGTGAACAACGCTTGGGCCGCCGCGCCCGATTTCCAGTTGGGCGTGAGCACGACGAATCCGGGCAGGTCGTTGCTCTGGCTGCCCAGGCCATAGGAGAGCCACGAGCCCAGGCTGGGCTTGCCGGGCACTTCGCTGCCCGTCATCACGGAGGTGCAGGCTGGATCGTGGTTGATCGCATTGGTGTGCACGGAGCGGACGAGCGTCAGGTCGTCGACGCAGCGTGCCGTGTGCGGCAGCAGCTCGCTGACCCACATGCCCGACTGGCCATGCTGCGCGAACTTGAATTTTGACGGCGCGACGGGCAGCCGCGACTGGCCGCTGGTCATCGTCGTGATCCGCTGGCCCATCCGCACGCTGTCCGGCAGGTCCTTGTCGAAGAACTCCTTGAGCGTCGGCTTGTGGTCCCACATGTCCATCTGCGCGGGGCCGCCGTTCATGTGAAGGTAGATGATCGCCTTGGCCTTGGGCGCGAAATGCGGGAAGCCCGGCAGTGGCGGATGGATCATTTCCGAGGCGTTGGCCGAGGCCGTGCCCTGCAGCAGTTCGGAACCCATCAAGGCCATGGCCAATCCGCCCAGTCGCAGGCCGGTCGAGCCGAAGAACTGACGCCGGTTTGTCAGCAGTTCCTGTTCAAGGATCGGATGCATGGGAATCGGTTTCCGTAACAAGGAGTGTTTTGTTCTGGAGGGTGACGCGAGGCCCGGACTCGTCGAGCCTGCCTCGGCGCCGCGCGGGTTTCGATCAGTTGCGGTTGACGGTCTCGTCGAGGTTCAGGACCAGGTTGGCGACCAGCGTCCAGGCGGCCGTGGTGACCTCATCGGCCACCTGCCGCGGAGCGGACTCACCGACTCGCACCGCCTCCGCCGCCA
>JBIIEC010000166.1:0-11446 GCA_044238045.1 Pirellulaceae bacterium
CGGATCGGCCCAGTCCGCCCGCGGAATTCTCGTCGTTCGCTTCGTTTGGCGGTTCGTCCTTTGCGTCCGACACGGAGGCTCCTGTCTCCGCGCACGCCCCTGCGACGACCGCACCCCGATACGTCGAATCGCCGCTGTTCGATGAATTTGACGCGGCCGAGGACAACGAGGACCTCGTCTTCGGCAACAGCGGGCCTGTGCTGGAGAGTCCGCTGCCCGGCGAACTGTCCGCGCCTTTGACGCTGCCCTCGTTCGTCGAGGAGTATCTGAAGGCCGAGATGGAGGATGACGACCAGTTCGTAGACTTCAACGAGGACGACTTCGACGAAGAGTTCGACGACGACTTCGAGGAAGAGGAAGACGACTTCGACTACGGCGAGCAGGAACTGGAAGAAGGCGTCCAGGAGTCGGATGACTCTGGGGGTGACCTGGGCACGGATGCGGTGCCCGACGGGGACTTCGAGGATTGACCGAGTTTTTTCGGCCGAGGGCGCGGACCCGCCGTTCCGCGGCGGGCGGCTTTGGCCGATACTAGGCGCCCATCCGTGGCGTGAACCAGCGATACGTCCTGGGGCGCTCGGAGGGTCGGCGGAGGATCGGCAGAAAGGAAGGCATTGATCGGTAGACTTGCCAGGCCTGGTGGGCGGACCGGGTCGGCGCGATCGACCGAGTTCTTTGCTGCCGAAGTCCTCGCACGCATCCTCCCCCGATCTTGATTCGAGCCGTGTCTGTTTCCTCCTGTTCCGAACCGGGTGTCCAGAGTACCCCGGTGGTTCCCCACGAAGGAAACCCGATTCCCAGCAGGTGTCTCTTGGCCCGCGTGCCGAACCTGCTGTCGCGCGACGCAGCCTGCCTCACGCCTGCCCCAGCCCGTGTAAGTTCGCAGAGAGCCTGTTCCCTACCGCACTGAGGAAGTACCCCGCCGATGGTCCTGCCTGACGACGAACCCTTGGGAGATTCTGAGCCTCATGGATGCGGTGGGTGCCGCGATTCCCAGGAGGATTTTGACCGGCTGTTCTTTCGCGAGATCATCGCGCGCGGGTGTGACAACCCGGATGTGCTGCGGCGGCAGGCCGAACTGTTGTCGTGCAGCGGCGAGTACTCGTCGGCCCTGGATCTCGACCGGACCCTGGCGGCTCGCTACCCCGAGGACCGGGTGGTGCATTACAATCTGGCCTGCAGTTTGAGCATGACGGGCCATCACTGCGAGGCGCTGAAGGCTCTGGAGCGGGCGATCGAGCTGGGCTATGCGGACTTCGCGCACATCGAAGCGGACTCCGACCTCGACCCCGTGCGGGACCTGCCCGGTTTCCACGAGCTGATGGGGCGCTGGGATTTGGACGACCCGCACATCGCCTGAACGCGGAACGGATCGCCCGGCCGCTCTCGCGTCCCCTGCGGAGTGAGGGTGTTCGCGTCGTGCGTTCGGGTCGGATGTGCGGGGGTGGTGGCCTCTCGCCCGATCGCTGCCGATGCGGGAAACGTCCCGGCGATGTTCGATTGCCCGCTTTTTCTTTCGTGAATCACGCAAAACGGCTTAACACGATGACGTTCCAGCCTGCTCCCTCCCAAGTCAGCTTTCCCGAACTGGAACTGGAGATCCTCGACTTCTGGCGCGAGCGTCGGATCTACCAGCGCTCGCTCGAGCAGCGTCGCGGAGGAACTCCGTTCGTTTTCTTCGAAGGTCCTCCCACGGCCAACGGCATGCCGCATCCGGGCCACTGCCTGACGCGATCCATCAAGGACCTGTTTCCTCGCTACCGCACGATGCGCGGCCAGTACTGCCAGCGCAAGGCGGGTTGGGATACGCACGGTCTGCCCGTGGAAGTCGAGGTCTGCAAGGAACTCGGCATTCACGCCAAGGAGGAGATCGAGGCGTATGGCGTGGAGCCGTTCATCCACAAGTGCCAGCAGAGTGTCTGGCGTTACATGCAGCAGTGGGAGAAGCTGACCGACCGGCTGGGATTCTGGGTGGACCTCGACGAGGCGTATGTCACCTACCATCAGTCGTATGTCGAGAGCGTGTGGTGGTGTCTGCAGAACCTGTTCCAGCGCGGGCTGCTGTACCAGGGCCACAAGATCGTCTGGTGGTGGGCGCAGGGCGGTACGGCGCTGAGCAGCGGCGAGGTGGGGCAGGGCTACCGCGAGGTGGCCGATCCAAGCGTCTATGTGCTGTTCCCGCTGCTGGACGCGCAGGGCCAGCCGCTCGACGAAAGCCTGCTCGTCTGGACCACCACGCCCTGGACATTGCCCAGCAACCAGTTCGCCGCCGTGCATCCCGACCTGAAGTATGCGACCGTGGAGGATGCCGAGTCGGGCCAGCGGCTGGTGATTGCCGAGGCGTTGGTCGAGTCGATCGCGGAAAAAGTGAAGCGGCCGCTGGCGGTCGTGGGCTCGCGGTCGGGACACGAGCTGGTGGGCCTGCGTTACCAGCCGCCGTTCGATACATTCCACAAGGCATCGGGACAGACGCAGGGCGCGCTGAAGTCGGGTGGTCGCGAAGCGATCGCGTGGCGCGTCGTGGCGGCCGACTTCGTCACCATCGACAGCGGCTCGGGCATCGTGCACCAGGCTCCCGCCTTCGGCGAAGTGGACTACGAAGTGCTGATCGCCGAGCAGGCTCGTTTCGAAGTCGGTCAGGGTCCGGAGTTGATCTGCGCGGTGGGGCCGGACGGCAAGTTCACGGCCGACGCGCCGACCTACGCGGGACGCTGGGTCAAGGATTGCGACAAGGACATCGCCCGCGAACTCAAGCAGCGCGGCCTGCTGTTCCACCAAGAGCAGTACCTGCACGACTATCCCTTCTGCTGGCGCGCCGACCAGGATCCGCTGATCCAGTATCCGCGCCAGAGCTGGTTCATCCGCACGACGAAGTTTCGCGACGCGATGCTGGCCAACAACCGCCAAGTCAACTGGCTGCCCGAACACATTCGCGACGGCCGCTTCGGCAACTTCCTCGAGAGCAACGTCGACTGGGCCTTGTCGCGCGAACGCTACTGGGGAACGCCGCTGCCGATCTGGGTCTGTGAGCAGACGGGCCAGATGGAGGCCATGGGCAGCTATGCGGAACTGCTGGAGAAACCGGGCGTCGATGGCGTGCAGGTCTGGGACGAAGCAAAGCGGCGCAATCCGGAACTGCCCGACGACCTGCGGGTGCACAAGCCGTACATCGACGCGGTCACCTACGATTCGCCGTTCGCGGCTGGCAGTCGCATGCGGCGCGTGCCGGAAGTGATCGACTGCTGGTTCGATTCCGGCGCGATGCCGTTCGCCCAGTGGGGCTATCCGCACCAGGGGCAGGAAGCCTTCCGATCGCAGTTCCCCGCCGACTTCATCAGCGAAGCGATCGACCAGACGCGCGGCTGGTTCTACAGCCTGCTGGCCATCAGCACGCTCATGTTCGGCTCCGATGATGCCGCGGCCCCAGTCGCCGCCGGAAATTCCGCCGCATCGCTCGCGTTCCCGCATCCGTATCGCAACTGCATCGTGCTGGGGCTGATGCTGGGCGAGGATGGCGGCAAGATGTCGAAGCAGAAGCGGAACTACCGCGAGCCGCAGGAGATTTTCGACCGCTACGGCGCCGACGCCCTGCGCTGGTACTTCTTCGCCAACCAGGCTCCGTGGACCTCGATCCGTTACAGCGAACGGGCGATCAAGGACAGCATCCCCGAGTTCCTGTTGCGACTCTGGAACGTCTACAGCTTCTTCATCATCTACGCGAACATCGACGGCTTCGATCCGTCGGAGGGCGTGACGGGGCCGGTGACGCAGTTGTCGCCTGAGGAACTGACGGGCGGACGCGGATTCCGACCCCCACGCCAGCGCGGGGAACTCGACCGCTGGGTGCTCAGCGAACTCCACCGCACCTGCGACCTCGTCGTGCAGTCGCTCGACGCCTACGACAACTTCACCGCCTGCGGCCACTTGAATGCGTTCGTGGACGGATTGAGCAACTGGTATGTGCGACGAAGTCGCGATCGCTACTGGAGCAGCGATCGCAACGATCCGGACAAGCTGGACGCATACTGGACGCTGTACGAATGCTTGACCACGCTCGCGCGGCTGATCGCGCCGTTCACGCCGTTCCTGGCCGAGACGATCTGGCGCGGGCTGTCGGGCGTGTTCGGCGGCCGAGCGCTGGAGAGCGTGCACCTGTGCGACTATCCGACCGGCGACGCGGCCTGCGTCGACCAGCAGCTGTCCGAGCAGATGAACCTGGCGCGCGAGGTCTCGTCCCTGGGACGCAGTGCCCGCATGAACGCGAAACTCAAGGTTCGCCAGCCGCTCAAGAAGGTTGAAGTCGTGCTCGCCGATACACGCCACCTGGAATGGCTCCGCGAACACGATGATCTTGTGCGCGAGGAACTGAACGTCAAGGAGGTCGACTTCCCGGCGAAGGCCGACCAGTACATCACCTACCAAGTGCAGCCGGACTTCAAGCGTCTGGGCAAACGCGTTGGTTCGCTGATGCCGGGCGTCAAGCAGTCGCTCACGCAGGCCGACGGCGGTGCGTTGCTGGCCGAACTGGAGAGCAGCGGCCGCATTCGCCTGCAGGTCCAGGGCCAGGAAGTGATGCTCGACAAGGACGACATCCAGATTCGCCTCCACGCGAAAGACGGCTGGACGGCCGCGCAAGGCAGTCGCTGTGTTGTCGTGCTCTCCACCGAACTCGATGAAGGCCTGCTGCGCGAAGGCCTGGCCAAGGATGTCGTCCGGCTGATCCAGGACCAGCGCAAGAAGCAGGACTGCGCGTACACGGAGCGGGTGATCGTCCGCATCGGCACCGAATCGGAGGACCTGCGGCTGGCCATTCGTGACAACCGGGCCTACATCGAGGGCGAGACGCTCACGAAGGAGCTGGTGCTACTCGACACGCTGCCGGGCGAAACGCTGGAGGTCGGTGACTACTTGATGACCCTGGAAGTCCAGAAGACGGAGTCGCTCTAGTGGCCGATGACGCTCGAAATCCCCCCAGCCCCGCGGCCGGTGCGCGTTCCGGGACGCGGCGGCTGCGACTGGCGGTGCTGATTTCAGGAGGCGGCACGACGCTGCGCAACCTGCTCGAAACCATCGGTCGCGGGCAGCTGCACGCGGAGGTGGTGCTGGTGCTGGCGAGCACCGACAAGGCGGGCGGCCTGCGTTATCCGCGCGAGGCCTCGATTCCCCACCAGGTCGTCGTCCGCTCCAAGGCAATGTCCGACGAGGACTACCGCGAGGCGATCTTCCAGCCGTGTCGTGATGCGAGCGTGGACCTGGTCGTGATGGGCGGCTTCCTCAAGCATGTGCTCATTCCGCCCGACTTCGAGGGACGCGTGGTGAATATCCATCCGTCGCTCATTCCGGCGTTCTGCGGACATGGCTACTACGGCCACCATGTGCATGAAGCCGTGCTCGAGTATGGCGCGAAGGTGAGCGGCTGCACGGTGCACTTCGTGGACAACCAGTTCGACCACGGACCGATCATCCTGCAGCGCACGGTCCCCGTGCTCGATTCGGACACGCCCGAGTCGCTGGCCGCGCGGGTGTTTGAGCAGGAATGCATCGCGTTGCCCGAGGCGCTGCAGCTTTTCGCCGAAGGGCGCCTCCAACTCCACGGCCGCCGCGTGGCCGTCAAGAAAGCTTAATCGGCCCTCGCCGTTCTGGACTTGGAACCATGCAGACCGCCAGAACCTCCGTGGTTCCCCGTGCTCTTCGTGGTAAAAAAAGATCCCTGCCACCAAACACGCCCATTCCACTGTCGGTGGAGTTAACCACGGAGGTTGCGGAGCAGGCGTGGAGGACCCTTGGGGGGGATCGTCGAAACTCGGCTTCCGCTGCGGCGACGCGACGGAAATGTGGGTAGACCCCACCGATTCGGCGGGCGTGAGTGTAAAATTGGGACGCGGCAGGGAGAGCATCGAGAGACGTTGTCGGAGATTCCCATGAACGGCGGTTGGTCAGGCAGGCGCGTACGCGAATCGATCCACGCCGCAGTGACGCGTAGGTGTCACCGCGGCCTTCTCGCCAGGGGCTTCGTGGCGCTGGGCATGCTGCTGGCGGGCGGGGTGGCCACGGGTAATGAGCGACCGGTTCGCTTCAATGAGGACGTGCGGCCGATTCTGTCGGACAAGTGTTTTCGGTGCCACGGGTTTGACGCCAAGAACCGGCAGGCCGACCTGCGACTGGATACGGCCGAGGGCGCGCTGGGCGAACGCGAGGGAGGCCGGGTGATTGTCCCCGGGGATCCCGACGCCAGCCCGCTGTGGCAACGCATCCTCTCGACCGACCCCGCCGAACAGATGCCGCCGCCCGAGACGCACAAGGAACTGAGCGAGGCGGAGCGGGCCGTGCTGCGCCGCTGGATCGCCGAAGGCGCCGCCTACCAGAAGCACTGGGCGTTTGAATCGCCCGTCGCCTCGGAACTGCCGCGCGGCGAGGACCTGCCGTCGCATCCGGTCGACGCGTTCCTCCGCGAACGCCTGCAGCGTGAAGGCCTGGGGTGGAACAGTGAGGCCGATCGGCGGACGCTGGTGCGCCGAGTCGCCTTTGCGCTCACCGGCCTGCCGCCCACGCGCGAAGAGGTGCGCATGTACCTCATCGACGCGTCGCCCGATGCGTACGAGCGGATGGTGGATCGCTACCTGCAATCGCCCCACTTCGGCGAGGAGATGGCCCGCCACTGGCTGGACATCGCCCGCTACGCCGACACGCATGGCATGCACCTGGATAACGAGCGCCAGACCTGGGCGTATCGCGACTGGGTCGTGAATGCGTTCAACCGGAACCAGCCGTTCGACGAGTTTACGATCGAGCAACTGGCGGGCGACCTGTTGCCCGACCCGACACTCGACCAGCTCACCGCCACCGGTTTCAACCGCTGCAACGTAACGACCAGCGAGGGTGGATCGATCGACGACGAGCTGATCTTCCGTTACGCGGTCGATCGCGCGAGTACGACGATGCAGGCCTGGACAGGGCTTACCGGCGGCTGCGCGGTGTGCCACGACCATAAGTTTGATCCGATCAGCCAGCGAGAATTCTACTCGTTCTACGCATTCTTTCACTCGGCCGCCGATCCGGCGATGGACGGTAACGCCCTGCTGACGCAGCCGGTGCAGAAACTGGAGACGCCCGAGGTGCGAACGGAACTGGCGTCACTGGACGCCCGGATCCAGGCGCGGCAGCAGGAACTTTCCGAACTGCAGGCGGCGACGCCCTACGAGGATCCGGCCACCGACGACGCGACGCACTCCTTCCGCGCCTGGTGGAAGCAGACGACGGACAAGGACGTACCGGGTCTGGCCGCCGAGCTGAACGCGATTGCCAAGCAGGGCCCCGAGAAGACGACCGACGCGGCGCAGACGCGGGCGCTCCAGGACTACTATGTGCAGCAGGTGTGCGTGGACACGCGTGACAAGTTCGCGTCGGTGCTGGCCGACCTGGCGAAGCTGCGCGAAGAGCGGACGAATCGCGACAACGCGACGCCCAGCACCTTCATCTTCCGCGACCTGCCGCAACCTCGGTCAAGCTTCGTGATGATGCGTGGCGCGTACGATAAGCCAGGCGACGCGGTGGAGCCGGGCGTGCCGGCGATCTTCCCGCCGCTTGTCAAGGACGACCCCGCTCGGCGGGCCAACCGGCTGGATCTCGCCCGCTGGCTCGTCTCCCCCGAACATCCGTTGACCGCGCGCGTGACCGTGAATCGCCTTTGGCAGCAGTTCTTCGGCGTTGGCCTGGTGAAGACCAGCTACGACTTCGGCTCACAGGGCGAACCACCCAGCCATCCGGAACTGCTCGACTGGCTGGCCATTCACTTCCGCGAGTCCGGCTGGAACGTCAAGGACCTCGTGCGGCTGCTGGTGACCTCGCAGTCGTTCCGCCAGGATGGCCGGTTGTCGCCCGAGGTGGCGGCCCGCGATCCCGAGAACCGGTGGCTCGCCCGCGGCCCGCGGCAGCGGCTCGACGCGGAGCAGATCCGCGACAACGTGCTGTTCGTCAGCGGGCTGATCGACCTGCGGATGGGCGGTCCGGGCGTGAAGCCTTACCAGCCGGCGAATGTCTGGGAACCGGTGGGCTTCGCGGGTTCCAACACGCGGTTCTACACGCAGGACCACGGCTCGTCGCTCTATCGACGAAGCCTCTACACGTTCCTCAAACGCACGGCGCCGCCGCCGTTCATGAGCAACTTCGACGCGCCGAACCGCGAGCAGTTCTGCACGCGACGCGATCGCAGCAACACGCCGCTGCAGGCCTTGCAGCTGATGAACGACGTGCAGCATGTCGAGGCCGCGCGGGTGCTGGCGGAGCGAATGATGCGCGAGGGCGGCGCGGATCCGGCCGCGCGGGTGGCGTTGGCCTTTGAGTGGGTCCTGTCGCGACCGCCGGCGGCCGAGGAGTCGCAGGTGGTGCTGGCGGCCCTGGAAGCGCACCTCGCGCGTTACCGACAGGATGCGGAGGCGGCCACGAAGCTTGTGTCGCAAGGCGAGTCCAAGCCATCGGCGGGAATCGCGGCCGAGGAACTGGCGGCGTACACGCTGGTGGCCAACATGGTGTTGAACCTGGATGAAACCCTGACAAGGAACTGACCCATGAACCCGCTGACGGAATACCATCTGCTGCAGACTCGCCGGCAGTTCTTTGGCGACATGGGCTTGCGCCTGGGAGGCCTCGCGCTGGCATCGCTCGCCGGCGGAGCCCACGCGGGAACGCAGACGGCGGCCCAGCCGGGCACCTCATCCGCCTCCTCGCGCGTGCATCCACCGTTGCCCGGCCTGCCGCACTTCGCGCCCCGCGCCGATGCCATCATCTACCTGCACATGAATGGCGGTCCTTCGCAGATCGATACCTGGGACTACAAGCCGCAGCTGAACGACTTCTTCGACAAGGACCTGCCGCCCAGCGTCCAGGGCGGGCAACGACTGTCGACCATGACCAGCGGCCAGGGACGCTTTCCCGTCGCACCGTCGAAGTTTCGCTTCGAGCGGCGGGGCGAGTCGGGCATCTGGGCCAACATGGACCTGCTGCCGCACACGTCGCGAATCGTCGACGAGATGACGCTCATGCACTCGGTGCACACCAACGCCATCAACCACGATCCAGCCTGCACGTTCGTGATGACCGGTTCCGAGGTTCCCGGCAAGGCCAGCATTGGTTCGTGGCTCGCGTACGGGCTGGGCAGCGAGAACAACGACCTGCCTGCCTTCGTGGTGTTCACGCCGCAGTTTCCCGCCGATAGCAACGGCCAAGCACTCTATAACCGCATGTGGGGCAGCGGCTACCTGCCGGCCAAGTACAACGGCGTTGCGCTCCGCGGTGCCGGCGATCCGGTGCTGTACCTGCCGAATCCGGAGGGCGTCACGCGGCAGGATCGCCGCACGATGCTCGACGCGCTGCAGCAGTTGAACCAGCGCAACTGGGAGCGTTTCTCGGACCCCGAAACGCAGACGCGCATCGCGCAGTATGAGATGGCCTTCCGCATGCAGGCGAGCGTGCCGGAACTGACCGACATCAGCCGGGAGACGGCCTCGACGATGGACCTCTATGGGCCGCAGGCTAAGACGCCCGGCACGTTCGCACACAGCGCCCTGCTCGCGCGGCGACTGGTGGAACGCGGCGTTCGCGCCGTGCAGATCCTGCATCGCGGCTGGGACCAGCATGGCGGGCTGCCGCACCAACTCGGCAACCAGTGCCGGGACACCGACCAGGCCACCGCCGCGCTCGTGCTGGACCTGAAGCAGCGCGGCCTGCTGGAACGCACGCTGGTGGTCTGGGGCGGCGAGTTCGGACGCACGGTCTACTCCCAGGGCACGCTCACCCGCGACGACTATGGACGCGACCACCACCCGCGAAACTTCTGCATGTGGATGGCGGGAGGCGGCGTCAAACGCGGCTTCGAGTTCGGCGAGACCGACGACTTCAGCTACAACATCGCCCGGGACCCGGTCCACATCAACGACCTGAACGCGACCATCCTGCAGTGCATGGGCGTCGACCACACGCGACTCAGCTACAAGTTCCAGGGGCTTGACCAGCGCCTGACGGGCGTCGAGAGCCCGCAGGTCATCCGCGAACTGCTGGCCTGAACGGCCTTCGACCGGGCGTGACATATTCCTGTCATGGATCCGATCGAGGCCTGCGGTGGCCGCCTGCCTTGGCCACCTCCTAGGCCGCTTCGAGTTGCGCGGCGGGAGCGGTCGTCCGGCTGTCTCCCGAGTGCTTTGCGGCCGCTTTCCCCAAGTTCCACGCGGACGCCGTGAGCTAACTTTTCCGGTGTCTGTTGCGCGGAGGGTCTGGTCCCGACGAACGGGGCCGGGGAAGCGAGCGGCCGGGGAGTGTGGAATGGAATACGTGCGAAGCCTGGGCGGCGGGGACTGGGCCACCGTGGGCCTGGCGTGCCTCTGGACGCTGGTAGGACTACCGATCCTGGTACTGCTGGCGGAATGCCTGGTAGCCTGGTGGCGACGCGGCCAACTGCCCGAACTGCTGCCCGGTGCTGGAGCGGCGCGAGCCGACGGGACGCACCGACTGGTGGTCCTGATTCCGGCGCACGACGAGGCCGCGATGATCAGCCGCACGCTGGGCAACCTCATGCCACAGGTCGCGGCGGGCTCACGCATCGTCGTCGTGGCCGATAACTGTTCCGACGATACCGCCAAACTGGCGCGCGAAGCGGGCGCGGAGGTGGTCGAGCGGCATGATCCCCATCGCCGCGGAAAAGGTTACGCCCTGGACGCGGGCATCCAGTACATCAAGGCTCAATCCCGCAAGGCCGCGGGGGACGCGGTTCCCGTGCCTGACGTGCTGGTCGTCGTCGATGCGGATACGCATGTCTATCCGGGGACGCTGGGCGCGCTGGCGCGACAGGTGGTACGCACCGGATGTCCGGCTCAGGCAATCAACCTGCTCAGTCCGCCCGCCAACGCGGGCGTTAAGGACTGGATCAGCACCTTCGCCTTCCGCGTGCGGAACCTGGTGCGACCGATGGGCCAAACGGTGCTCGGCATTCCCTGTCCCCTGATGGGAACCGGCATGGCGCTTCCCTGGGATCTTGTCTCCCTCGCCGAACTCGGCTCGTCGAACCTCGTCGAGGATATGCAACTCGGCCTCGACATGGCCGTGTTGGGACGGCCTACGAAGTTCTGCATGCACGGCAAAGTCGTCAGTGATTTTCCCGACTCCGACAAGGCCAAGCTGACGCAACGTCGGCGTTGGGAGCATGGCCACCTGGCGACGATCCTGCGTCAGGTGCCGCGACTGGTGGGAGCGGGCCTGCGTCGTCGGCGGATCGACCTGCTGGGCATGGCCCTGGACGTCGCGGTACCGCCCTTGGCGCTGCTGGTTATGGCATGGGGGGCCGTCAGCGGACTGTCGTTGGTCGCGGCCTGGGCCTGGCAGGTAACGTGGCCGCTGACGTGCGTCGCGGCCACCGGGGGAGGCTTGGGGCTGGCGATTCTCTGCGCCTGGCATG
>JBIIEC010000558.1:0-3337 GCA_044238045.1 Pirellulaceae bacterium
GTGTTCGAATAGCGGGCCAGGTCGACCCAGCTATCGTTCACATAGGCCTGCAGGAAGCCCGAACCGATGGCCCCCTGCGCGCGGAACGTCCCGACGTCCGGCACGGCCACCGAACTGACGACTTCCGGCTGTTGCTTGTCCGCGACGATCGACACATGTCGCTCCGTCGCCACCACCCAGTGCGACGTCGGCTCGCCGCCCAAGGACAGGTCGGCTCGCGTTGCCAGCAGCACCGGGACACCGTTGAGTCCTCGGTCTTCCAGCTCCCGAGCGACTTCACGTGGCAGAGTTTCCTTCAGCATTTCGTGTGCGTTTTCACCTCCAAGGTCGTAGGCGGCTCGCGGCGCGAGCCAGGGAGAATCGACCGGATGCCCCCCATCCCAAGGGGGAATCTCGTTGGAGAGATACGCGTCAAGGGCCGCGAAAGAGCGCAGAAAAAATGGCGATTCGCCAAATGAGGCCAGCAGGCTTACTCGACCGGCAGCCGGTGCCCCATCTTGTCCCGCTTCGTGGCCAGGTAGTGGGCGTTGTGGGCGTTGCTGGGCGGAGCGATCGGGACCTGGTCGACGACGCGGAGGTCGAATCCGCCATAGATGAAGGCGTCGGTCTTCTTGGGATTGTTGGTCAGCAGCCGGACCTGGGTCAGGCCCAAGTCCTTGAGGATCTGGATGCCGACGCCGTAGTCCCGCGGATCGGCTTTGTAGCCCAACGCCAGGTTGGCTTCGACCGTGTCCAAGCCCTGGTCCTGGAGGTGATAGGCCTTGATCTTTTCGACGAGCCCGATGCCGCGGCCCTCCTGCGGCAGGTAGACCAGCACCCCCACGCCCTCCCGACTGATCTGCTCCAGGGCCATGTGCAGCTGGTCGCCGCAGTCGCAGCGGAGCGACGTGAGCAGGTCGCCGGTGAAGCAGCTGCTGTGCAGCCGCACCAGGGGAGCGGGGACGGAGTGGAGATCGCCCAGAGTCAGCACCACCGGCTCCTGCGGTTCGTAGCGCACCTGGTAGGCCAGAATGCGAAACGTCCCGTAGTGGGTCGGCAAGGCGGCTTCGGCGACACGCGACACCAGCTGCTCCCGATGACGCCGGTACCGGATCAACTCCTCGATCGTGATGATCTCCAGCTGGAATCGCTCCGCCAACGCCAGCAGTTCCGGCCGACTCGCCCGTTCGCCGCGGTCGTTGAGGATCTCACACAGCACGCCGGCCGGGGAACGGCCGGCCAGTCGGGCCAGATCGACGGCGGCCTCGGTATGCCCGGCCCGGCGGAGCACTCCGCCTTCCTTCGCGACCAGCGGCTGCACATGGCCGGGCCGCACGAAATCGGCCGTGGAACTCTGCGGATTCACCAGCGCCCGGATCGTCTGGCAACGCTCCGCTGCCGTGATGCCCGTGTGCACGGCGGCATGGTCCACGGTGATCGTGTAGGCCGTCCGCAGCGAATCCGGCTTCGCGCTGGCCATTGGCGGCAGGTCCAGACGCTGGACCACCTCCGGCAGCACGGGCACGCACAGCAGCCCCTTGCCGTGGGTGATGAAGAAGTTGACCGTTTCGGGGGTCAGCAGGTCGGCCGCGCAGATGAAGTCGCCTTCGTTCTCGCGGTCCTCCGCGTCCAGCACGATGATCGTTTCGCCGCGGGCCAAAGCCGCGAGGGCGGCGTCGATGGTGGAAAAATCTCGAACCATGCTGGCGTCGGGTGCCCCCCCAGGTCCTCCAAAAGGCCCGCTGCGGCCGGAAGGCCGGTCGAGCCGCCGGGAAGGAGCAGGACCGCACCTCTGTCCCACGACTCGACCGTCGCTATTATAGCCACGAGGCCGCGTATTCAGGAGCGTGCGGAACCGTCTGTCCCGACGCGTTTCCCGGATCGCCGCAGGCCGTCCTGCCCCGAGGTGGAAAATGCAGTCGATGAGGTCGCTGAGCCGTGACGCGCGAAGGTTCGTTGTCCCACTGCTGGTGGGAGCGGCGATGGTGCCGCTGGCCGGCGGTCAGGCTGGATCGCTACGCGCCGAGCGGCCCGAGACGCCCGCGGGTGTGCCGGCACCGGACTCGCCAGGCCCCGCAACGCCAGGCTCCGCCATGCCAGCCGGCAGCGATCTGCCCTTGAAGGCCGGCGACGCGGCAAGGAAGACTCCGGCGGCCAGCGATCGGTGGTCGGCGCTGCTGCGACGCGCGAACTGTGAAATGCGGCGGGATGTGGAATTCGCGCGGAGGGACGGCAAGCCGCTGTTGGCCGACCTGTACCAGCCGCCCGCGACCTCCAGCACTCCAGCCAACAGCGAACCGAGTCCAGCGGCAGGTCCCGCGAAGCCCGCCGAGGAGCCCGCCGCAGGGGAGCTGTCGGCGACTGGGCAGCGGGACCGGCGGCCGGCCGTGCTGATGATTCACGGGGGAGCGTGGGTGGCGGGCAACAAGGCTCAAGTGGCCTGGCATGCGGGACGGTTGGCCGAACGCGGCTATGTGGTGATGGCCATCGACTATCGCTTGGCCCCCCAGCATCCGTTTCCAGCACAGCGGGATGACTGCCGCGCCGCCTTGCAATGGCTGTATCAACGAGCGGACGAACTGGGCGTGGACGCCCAACGCGTGGCCGCTTATGGCTATTCGGCCGGCGGACACCTGACCTGCCTGCTCGCGTTCCAGGAAGCGGCCGACCAGCATGCTCCGGCCAATTCGCCGCGGCTGCGGGCGATTGTGGCGGGTGGCGTGCCGTGCGGTTTTGAGACGCTGCCGCTGGATAGCTGGCGGCTGGCCTTTTGGTTGGGAGGCACGCGACGGCAACGCGGTGACGTCTATCGGGAGGCCTGTCCGCTGAGTTTCGTGTCGGGCAAATGCCCGCCCGCGTTCCTGTTTCATGGCGATGGAGACCTGATCGTGCCAAGCGGGGATTCGGAACGGTTGCACGAACGGTTGCGGGATTGCGGCGTGGACGCACAATGGCACCTCGTGCCGGACGCCGGGCACGTCGCGGCCTACTTGGATGAAGACACCTTTCAGTGCTCGGCCGAATTCCTCGACCGGCATTTGCAGACGACGCGCCCCAAGTGACCGCAGAGGGCGGGGCGGCAACCTTCTCGCGTCGCGTCCCTGCTTCGCGATCATGACAGTCAGGAGTACCCTGCCGTGGACAATCGACCCGTCCGTCCCGTTCCACCGCTGGCCGCCCACGGTCAGGCTGCGACCGGTCAGGCAGCCCACGGTCAGGCAGCCCACGGCCGTGCTGCCAGTGGCCCGGGCGCGGCCGCCGGATTGCCGGTAGAGGAACAGATCGAGCAGGCGCATCTGTTTCGGGGGCTTTTGGAGCGGATTGGTTCCAACGCGCCGCTGCAGGAGCTGTTGGAGTC
>JBIIEC010000559.1:0-3330 GCA_044238045.1 Pirellulaceae bacterium
CACCCCGCTGGTGAATACATCCGGAAGCGTGCAGGTCCGAAGATCGGGCGTATTCTTACACGTCGTCACACGGTTCGCAAGAATTGGTGCTGTCGGGATCCACCGGGGCAACGGCCGTCGCTCCCGTTCTCCTGGCGATGTCGCGAATTCGATATTTCTCAACTTCCGTATGCCCAAGCCGCGCGCGGGAAGTGGACCGGTTTTGGGCTGCATACCAGGACCGGTTTGGGAGGAGCATCGTTGGAGTGTCCGCGGCGAGGCGTCGGTGAGGTGAATCGGCCGATGTCCGCGATCAGCGCTGGTCAGCGAATCCCGTTCGAGGTCTGAATTGTGAAGGGATGTGACTGGCAGTCATCGGTCGGGGCGACGCACGTCCGAAGTGTGGTGATGGGGAAGCTCACTGCTGGAGGAATGCGCGAAGGCTTGGCCACGGCAATGAAAGAGCAACCGACGGAACACTTCCTTGAGCCCAGACCTGAGCCCAGACAGGAACGTTACGTTTTCGGCCTTGGAATCGCGGTCGAGCGAACGCCGGTTCGCGACGTTCCGTCCCGCTCGCCGGATTTCGACGACCAGTCGATCCTGGCCGCAGGCGAGCGTTCTTGAGACTCGGTCCAAGAATCGAGTGAGCCAGACCTCCTTCAGTCCGCGAGATAGGGTTTTTCGGGGGCAGGTGAGCGGCTAGAATTATTCGGCGTAAAGATTCAAAGGGTCAGGCCTCTTGGATTCAGGATTGTGGCCGTCTGTGCATGACCCAATCCAAGAGGCCCGACCCCTTTGACGAGGCTTGCTGCCCCCATAGCTCAGTTGGCCCCCATAGCTCAGTTGGATAGAGCAACGGATTTCTAATCCGTCGGTCGCAGGTTCGAGTCCTGCTGGGGGTATTTCTCGGGAAGGCGATCTGGCCTGACGGATAAAGTGTCCCACGCAGGTGACTCGAGGAGAAAGTCACGAGCGGCTTCGGCTGGCCGAGGCAATCTAGATCCACCATGGGGAGCGGACTGCGGGGCAACGCCCGGTGTCAGCCTGTGCTCTGGAGGACCGGCGGCATGGGGCTTGGGGAGCCTGCGGCGCGGAACATCGATGCCGCCGATTCGCGGCCAAAACGCTTCTGGTGGAGACGCACGATCGGATAGCCGACCCGCGATAGCCAGTGATTCGGACGCGAGAAGGCCAAGATGTCGTAGAAGACGCGATCGGTCGCGCGATCCCACTCGATGAGGAATCGTTCTTCACCCCGTTCAACGTGGCTCGGCAGGGTCCCGTAGGCGAAGCCGAACTGCGACCGCGGGCCTGTCTCCTCGACCGTGTAGATGATGCGGCACGAGTTGATCCACCACAGGCCCATTGCCTTGCCGACCACGGCCACGACCTGGCCGGGTTCCAACGGCGTAGCGGGCGACCAAGCCTCAACCCAACCCAGGCGGAACTGCTCCCAACGCCGGAGGGCAGCCTTCGCCGACTCGAAGATCGCTTCGCCGGAGCCCAGTTCGATGCGGGTGCGGTCGACCACAAAACCCGCGGGCGGCGTGGTGGCCGACGCGCCCACGGCAGAATAGCTGAAGCCGTGCGTCCCCTGAACCGTCACGAATCGGTCAAGTAGTTCGGCCGAGGGCTTTTGCACCGACAGCAGTCCGAGCACCGAATCCGCCCTCAAGCGATCATTTCACAGGGTTCCCACCGATGGGGACCCGCAGTCTATGTTATAACCGCGATCGTGGACGGCTCCTAACGGAACGTCGGGGGGAGCGGCAGGCTGCTCGCGGAGACAAGGAATATGGACCACTCGGCGGACCCGATCATTCTGCTAGCGGGCGCCTCGGGGTATGTCGGAGGCCGGCTGATCCCGCTGCTCGAGAAGCAACCCCTCCAGTTGCGGTGCCTGGCGCGGAATCCCCAAAAAATGCAGGATTCGGTCGGTCCCTCGACGCAGGTCGTGCGCGGCGACGTGCTGGACCCGGCCTCGCTGGGGGACGCCCTGCGGGGAGTTCACACGGCGTACTACCTGGTGCACCTGATGTCGGGCTCGAAGGATTTCGAGAAGCAAGACCGCGTCGCGGCGGAAAACTTCGCCACGGCCGCCCGGCAGGCAGGCGTCCGGCGGATCATCTACCTCGGGGGACTCGGCGACGATTCCGACCCCATGCTGTCGCCTCATCTGCGTAGTCGCCATGAGGTCGGGCGGATCCTGCGTGAATCGGGCGTCGAGACCATTGAGTTTCGCGCGGGGATGGTCATCGGTGCCAACAGTCTGTCATTCCAGCTGATGAAGTCGCTGACCGATCGGCTGCCCGTGATGCTCTGTCCCCGCTGGTTGACGACGCCCACGCAGGCGATCGCCATCGACGACGTGCTGGCCTACCTGCTGGCCGCCAAGGACCTGCCACCGGGAGCAAGTCGCATCTTCGAGATCGGCAGCCCCGAAGTGGTGACGTATGGCGACTTGATCCGCGAGTACGCTCGCCAGCGAGGCCTGCGGCGCTGGCTGATCTTCGTCCCGGTGCTGACTCCGTACCTCTCTGGATTGTGGCTCGCCCTGGTGACACCTGCGGCGTACGAGATTGGCCGCCACCTGATCGAGGGTTTGAAGAATCCGACCGTCGTGCGAAACGCCCAGGCCCTCCATGTCTTCTCGATCCGTCCGATGAGTATCCGCGAGTCGATCCGCCTGGCGATCGAGGGAAACCAAGCCGGTTCAGCCTAGCGGCGTAACTCCGGCAGGTTACGTTGCGCGGCGCGAGCGTCGGTACGGCGTGTGTGCGGAAGGGACCGCAGTCCTCTCGCCTCCGGGAAGATCGACTCGGCGGGCGATTCCCTCTACAATCGCTGTTCTCCTTCGGTCAACCTGCCTTGGGTTAGCGCCGCTGGGTTCATGTGCGACGGAACTTACGGGAAAAACAGAAACCATGACCATCGAACGATCGGGCGATAAGCTCACCGTGATTCTGGACGACCGCCTCGATGCGGCCACCGCCCCTTCGTTTGACGCCAGCCTTGCGCTGGAGGGCGTGCGTGAACTGGTGCTCGACTGCAGCGGCTGCAGTTTCATCTCCAGCGCCGGAATTCGCAGCATTCTCAAGGCGAAGCAGGCCCTGGCCAAGAACCAGGGAAGGCTCGTCGTGACCGACGTGCCACCCGCCGTCCGCGAAGTGTTCGATATGACGGGCCTGTCCGACATCATCGCGATCCGGAAGAAGATTCGCGAGATCTCGCTTGAGGGCAGGGAGCTGCTGTCGGCCGGCGTGTGCGGCGAGTGCTACCGGATCGACGACGAGACGGTGGTGAAACTGTACAACGAGGGCGTTGAGCCGCACATTGCCGAGCAGGAGA
>JBIIEC010000560.1:0-3327 GCA_044238045.1 Pirellulaceae bacterium
AAGCCGATCGCCTGCCTGTGCCACGGCATCGAGATCCTCACCGCCGCCGACTGCATCCGCGGCAAACGCGTGGCCACCGTGCCCAAGTGCGCGATGGATGCCGAACAGGGCGGCGCCACCTACATACCCGATCCGGTCGTCGTCGATGGACAGCTGGTCACCGGCCGCGGCTACCAGGACAACACCGAACTGCTGCGGCAGTTCCTGCACCTGCTGGCGAAATCCAGCCTGCACCGATGAGTGGCGCGGGTACGGATCCGCAGTCGTCCGCCGCGCCGGTGATGCTGTCGCGTGCCGCGCGAAGTGCCGTGCTGGCGGCGACCTTCCTGGGCTGGATGGGAGCCGGCATGGAGATGTCGCTGCTCGTTCCCGCCACGCGTCCCGCGATCCAGGAGTTCCTCGCGGCCGGGCCGTCCAGCCTGCCGGCCGACATGGCTTCCCGTCAACTGGCCACCAGCGCCGACCAGTGGCTCTCCTGGTTCATCGCCGCGTTCCTGCTGGGCGCCGCCGTTGGTGGACTGCTGTTCGGCTGGCTCGGCGACCGCATCGGCCGCACGCGCGCCATGGGCTGGAGCATCGTCTGCTACTCGCTCATCACGGGCCTCAGCTACTTGGTGACAACTCCCGGTCAGTTGCTGGTCTTGCGGTTCCTCGCCTGCCTCGGCATCGGCGGCATGTGGCCCTGCGGTGTCGCGCTGCTGATGGAGTCGGTGCCGGGATTATCGCGAGCGTTCCTCGCGGGCTGGATCGGAACGTCGGCGAACGTCGGATTCGTGGTGCTGGGAGTCCTCATGCTGTGGTTTCCGATTACGCGCGAGTCCTGGCGCTGGGTGTTCCTTCTCGGCACGACGCCCGTCGCACTGGGAGTGCTCGTACTGGCGGCTCTGCCCGAATCGCCGCAGTGGCTGTTCGCCGCGCGCACGCGCAGCCGGGAGACCACCGGCGAGTCGGTCTTTCGGCCGCCCCACCTGCGTCGCACCTTGCTGGGTATCCTGCTCGGCACCGTTCCCCTGCTGGGCGGTTGGGCGTCGGGACAGCGACTGGTCCCCTGGGCGGCCCAGGTGGCCGAAACGGCCGGCCGCTCCGACCTCGTCGCACAGGTGCAGATCGTCTTTGCCTCCGGCGCGGTGGCTGGCTCCCTGCTCGGCGGTTGGTTCGCCAGCTGGCTTGGCTGCCGCTGGAGCTATCTGGCCATCAGCCTGGGCTCGTTGCTGCTGAGCCTCACCATTTTTCTCGGCAACGATCCACTGCAGCCCAACTTCCTGCCGCTGGCGTTCACCCTGGGCCTGGTGAGCACGTCCTTCTTCGGCTGGCTGCCGTACTACCTGCCGATGCTGTTCCCCGTGTCGGTGCGCGCGGCGGGAACCGGCGTGGCCTTCAACTTCGGCCGCATCTTCTCCGCGCTAGCCCTGATGTCCAGCACGGGACTGAGTGCATGGTTCGCAGGCGATGTCGGCCGGATGGGCGCCGCCACCAGCGTGGTCTATGCGGTCGGCATCGTCGCCGCATGGTGGATTCCGGAGCCGGATGGACATTAGGAGCCAACCGTATTCGGCACACGCTGTGCGTCGAGACTTCTTCGCTCACCATCACACCCGCACTCGCCTGGACGACACCGCGAGACCGTGCTGGGTAGGTTGTGAGGCGACGATCACTTCGGCACTCAACGCGTGCCGACTACGAAAAAGGCTGACCGCTAAATCAGGTCGATCGTCTCGTCCGCGGCCTCGTCCGTCACTTCCGCGAGTGCAGCGAAGTACCAATCGATACCCAGGTTGCCGGTCAGCGAATCGACCGAAGTCCCGTCTGACACGACGGTCGTGCCGCTGGTCAGCGCCGGAACCCCGGTGCCCGCTCGCAGATCGGCGATGCGTTGAGCGTAGGTCAGGGTCGACGTCCATTTCGCGCGAATGGCCGCCAGGCTCGCCGCGATCGCGTCGTAGCTGGTGGAACCGGCGATGAGCAGGTCCTCCTCATCTCCGCCCGTCAGCGTGTCGGCTCCGGCGCCGCCCACAATCAGGTCCCGTGCCCCCAGCCCACTCAGGATGTCGTTCCCGCCGAGGCCCACGAGGATATTGGCCAGCGTATTCCCGGTGATCGTATCGGCTTGCTGGGTACCGATCACGTTCTCAATGGTCGTGGCGGATCCCAGGTTTACCGTCAGGTTCGTGTTGACGGCCTGCGCCGTGGCCAAGCCCAAGTTGACGGTGACACTCTTCACGAGCGTCGTTGAGAAGTCCAGCCAGTCGAGGCCGCCGGTATCGCTCAGCGTCTCCGTTTGGGATGACGCGGACACCGAGTCGCTGGCATTCAGGCGGTAGGTATCGTCTCCCACCGAACCGGTCAGCAGGTCGTTGCCGGCACCACCATCGAGCGTATCGTTGCCATTGCCGCCATTGAGGCTGTCGTTACCCGCTCCACCCACCAACAGGTCGTTCCCATCGAGCCCACTCAGCGAATCGACTCCGTCGCCACCGTAAATCGCGTCATCACCCGCGTTGCCCGTCAGCGTATTGTTCGCCGTGTTGCCGGTGATCGTATCGTTCAGCGATCCGCCCTGGGCGTTGTCGATGGCCGTTGCCGAGGCCAGTGTCAGCGAAAGGTTGGCGTTCACCACCTGCAGCGTCACCACGCCCAGGTTCAGCGTCACGGCCAAGGTCGTCGTCGCCGACAGATCGATGGTATCCACGCCAGCGCTGTCGGTAATCGAATCGCTCCCCAGCGGGCTATCCGCATCGAACACATACGAGTCGTTGCCGGAACCACCGCTGAGCACATCGTTGTCGCCACGTCCCTCCAGCACGTTCACCACCGCGTTGCCGGTCAGCGTGTCGGCGGCGTTCGAGCCAAGGATGTTCTCGATGGTCGTCCCGGTCGGCAGCGTCAGCCGCAGGTTCGCGTTCAGCGTCTGCTGCGAGTTGTTCGTCCCCAGGTTGACGATGACACCGGTGTCACTGGCAGAAAAGTCCAGCGTGTCGATACCGCTGGAATCGCTCACCGTGTCCGCTCCCAGTTGCGTATCGGGATCGAAGACATAGGTATCGTTGCCGGCTCCACCCGAGAGCGTATCGTTACCACCATTGCCGCACAGTCGGTTTGCCAGCGCGTTGCCCGTGAAGTTATCCACCAGGGCTCCGCCCACCAAGTTCTCAATGCCCACGACGGGCAGGACCATGGTCAGGTTCGCATTCACAACCTGGGCGGTCGTCAGGCCGATATTCAGCAGATGGCCGAATCCCTGCGTCGATGAAAAATCGATCGTATCGACGCCGGACGCATCGTTGATCGTCAGCGTTCCCTGGGCAACATCGGAGTCGACCAGGTAGA
>JBIIEC010000004.1:0-38436 GCA_044238045.1 Pirellulaceae bacterium
GTCACCACCGTCGAATGGTGCATCCTCGTGCTCTGCATCACCCTGGTCTTCACGACCGAACTGCTGAACACGGCGATCGAAACCCTGGCGCGTGCGATCACCTCCGAATACGATCCCCGCATCCGCGACGCCCTGGACATCGGCGCCGCCGCCGTGCTCGTCTCCTGCATCGGCTCCGGCGTCATCGGGCTTCTCATCCTCGGCTTCCGACTCGGCGTCGCCCTCGGCTGGTGGCCGCTGCCCGCCTACACGGTCTACTGAGGGGCACGCACCAGCAGAGCGTCAAGCGGCTCCGCACTTCGGAAACGTCCGCGTCAGTCGGGAAGCACGACGGAGTTGGACACGTCGTTGCCGAACCGGTCGAAGCCGTCGAGTTGCCAGACAACTTGCTTCGTCCTCGGATCCACCTCCACGAGGATCGGCTGGCCCGGTCCCGCGTGGCAGTTGCCGATCACATAGTTGCCATTGGGCAGCACCTGCAGCGTGGTGACCCAGGCCAGCGTGATGCCCGGCAGGTCGTTCTGGTGGATCTGCCAGACGATCTCCTTGGCCGGTGTCACCTCCAAGACGCTGTGGCCGTTGCCGGTCGCCACCAGCGTGTTGCCGTTCGCCAGTCGGACCGCCGAGAACAGCTTGTTGCCGAACGCTTCCGGTCCGTGCCCATCCGCCGGCTCCTTGCCAAACAGCGGCACGGCATACTCCCAGACCACCGCGTCGGTCGTTCCGTCGTACTCGCGCAGCACGCCGTCGCCTTCATGGCATGCCAAGTAGTTGCCGTTGTCGAGTTTGCGGACGATGCGCGTATCGGTGTGCGGATGCGGCCGATCCACCTTCATCGGCGTCTGCTTCAGGAGCCGTCCCTGCCGATCGACTTCGATGAATCGCTTCACGCCCGTTTCCGCGATCATCAGGCGATCCGGTCCCAGCGGCTGGAAGGCATGGACTTCGAGGGGCGTGCCCGCATTGCCGTTCTGGGTCGAGGAGTCGTAGGTCCAGACGACCTGCTTGGTCTCCCGATCGATCTCGACAACGCGATGCGATCCCTGCTGCACCATCAGGTTCCCTTGGGGCAGCACATGCAGGTCGTGGATTCCCGGCCACTCCATCGACCACTCCACGGAGCCGTCCTTGCCCAGGACCACGAGCTGGCCCTTGCCCTGCAGGACCACTCGATGGCGCGCCTCCGCCTCGGAACCCTGCCAGGCAGCCACCACGAGGGCCAGCAGCACCAGGGTCCGGACGATCTGCCGGGAAAGGAAGCCGCGGGAAGGGAGGCGATGCATCGAAGTCTCCTCAAGGCGTGGAGTGGGTTTGGCCGGGACCCGCACCTGGGGCCCCCGTCGGAATCGAAGGTACCGCGCGAGCGATCGCCCGGATGTTCGATGGCCGGCGCGGACGAGCGCAAGCGTGAGCGCGGCCGGGCGCCGACTCGATCGGGCACCGACTCGGTCGGGCGCCAGTGTAGGCGGACGATCGCGGCCCTTCAACCGGCGCACCGATTCCAGCGGCGGGTCGGTTGCGTGGGGCCTTCAGCGCTGAACGAGTTGCCCGCAGGCGGCCTGGATGTCGGCGCCCATGGAGTAGCGGATGGTCGTGAACAGACCGGCATCGCGGAGTCGCTGGGCGAAGACATCGCGTGCGGAGCGGGCCGTTGGTTTCCAGTCGGGCGCGTGGGGCACCGGGTTGTAGGGGATCAGGTTCACATGCACGCGGATGCCCTGCAGGTAGTCGATCAGCGCCTGCGCGTCTTCCGGCCCGTCGTTGACGCCTTCCAGCAGCAGGTGCTCGATCATCACCGGCCCCTGGTGCCGATGCACGGTCGGCTGGCGCGCGACGTAGAACAGCGCCTCCCGCAGTTCCTGCCAGTCAACCTTGCGCGACCAGGGCACGAGCTTGGCGCGCAGGTCGGGTCGCGCGCTGTGCAGGCTCAACGCCAACTGCACTCCGGGGAACCGTTCGATTAGTCGGCGCATGGCGTCGGGCACGCCGACGGTGGAGACCAGCAATCGCCGCGGCGGAAAATGGCAGCCGCTCGGACCCAGCAGGCACTCCATCGCCTCATGCAATCCTCGTTCATTGTCCAGCGGTTCGCCCATGCCCATGAACACGAGGTTGCGAAGTCGCCGGCCTTCGTCGCGTGCGATGCGCGCGACCACCAGCGCCTGCTCGACGATCTCGCCGCCCGACAGGTCGCGCCGCAGTCCCATGCGGGCCGTCGCGCAGAACGGGCACCCGGCGCGGCAACCCACCTGCGTCGAGACGCAGGCCGCTGTCCGCCCCGTGTGACTCCGCAGCAACACCGTCTCCAACTTCGCTCCATCGGCCGCGCGGAGCACGAACTTGCTGGATCCGTCCAGCGATGAATCGTGGCGTTCGGCGATCGCCAGCGGTGCCAGGTCGAACGATTCCGGCAGGGCCGCGGCCGCGGCATCGCCCAGTCGCGCAAGGGCCGACGTGACGCTTTCGTGCGTGTGATAGAGCGCGTAGCGCATGCGGCGGATGCGGTCGGGATCCAGCCGCCAGCGCCGCCGGAAAGCCTCCAGCGCCACCGCGTCATGCAGCGTCGCACGCGGCGGTGCCGTGGGCCCCGGCGGTCTGTTTCCCGCCGCCATTCCCATCGATTCGTCCTCGGCCCCCTGCATGCTCGTCACCTGCCCCATCCCTCGCGTGATCCCGTTCCCTCGCGTGATCCAGGCACCCATCATGCATCGTCCGGCCCGCCAGCCAACTTCTCCGCAGACGGCTCCGCCGGATCCAGCCACAGCCACAGCAGGGCTCCCAGCACCGACATCGCGCAGGCCACGCCGATGGCCTGCGTCCATTGTCCATTGGACTGGGCGATCAGCCAGGCGGTCAACCAGGGCGCGACGGCGCCGCCGCCGTTGCCTCCCGTGTTCAAGAACGCGGCCGCGAGTCCCCCGGAACTTCCTCCCAGCTCGGCCACCGCCGTCCAGAAGACGCCTTCACAGGCGCCCAAGGCCGCCAGCGCCAGGGCAAACCAGCAGGTCACGGCCGCGGCGTCCTGGGCGGAGAGTCCCACCAGGGCGAAGACGGCGCTGCCGATCATGCCCGCCAGCACCAGCGCGCGGCGTCCCCAGCGACGCCCCCAGCGACGGCACAGATGATCGGTCAACCATCCCCCCAAAGCCATGCCCGCCGCCATGGCCAGCATCACGATCGCCGACGCGCGACGGCTGGCCAGCGGCGGCAGCTGCAGCTGTTTCTCGAAGTAGTATTCGATCCAGTAGAAGAACAGATACTGGAAGTAGCCAACAGCCGCGTAGCTGGCCGTCAGCAGGACCAGCTGGCGATCGCGGAAGAGGCGAAGGAAATCGCCCAGCGTCTGCCGCGCCGAATGCCGCCGCGGCAGGTGCGCGCGACCAACCAGGCCGCGTTCCTCTTCATCCGCCCAGCGATGCTCCGCGGCATGGTCGGCCGAGAGCAGATGCCAGATCGCTCCGCAGGCCATCATGACGAGTCCGCAGACGATGTACGCGCGCGGCCAGTCCAGCCAGTCCATCAATTGACCGAACACCGGGTAGCTGGCGGCAATGCCCACCAGCGCTCCGGCCGTCACGAGTCCATTGGCCCAGGCGCGCGTGGAGGCGGGAATCCAGAGCGCGACAAGCCGCGCGGCCGACGGATGCAGCGGCGTGCTCGCCATGCCCGCCACGCCGCGCACTCCCATCAAGGCCAACCAGAACGTGCCGCTCGGCAAGGCCAGGAACCCCAGCGCACCGGTCAACACCACGCACGCGCCCATGCCCACGGCCATCCAGGTCAGCATGCGAGCCGGTCCAAGCCGGTCGATCCACCATCCGGCCGGCAGCATGCACAGCGTGTACACCACCAGGAAACAGGTGTAGACCTGGCCCAGTTGCACTTCGGTCATCAACCCGTCCCGCAGGAATCGCTCGCTGCCCGCCACCGAGATGCTGACACGGTTAAAATGCCCCAGCAGCGCGAGCAGCATGAGCAGGCCCACGACCAGCCAGCGCACGCGCGAACCTCGGCCCCCGGAATTCGACCCGCCCCGCATGGCGTGCTCCCCGAAATGAGTTTGAATGCCCGCCACCACCGCCTGCCCACCCGTCACGCTCCACGAGTATACTACCCCACCGATCTGACTCTCTACTCTCTACTTCTCTTCTGCTCCCCCCCATGATCATCACCGACGTAGAGTGCCACCTCCTGCGGGTGCCGGATGTCCATGTCGAGGCCACCGATTCGGCCCAGGACGATATCGTCGTACTGGTGCACACCGACGAGGGGATCACGGGCATCGGCGAGACGGACGTGAACCCGTGGATTGCCCAAGCCTGCATCGAAGCTCGCGGTTCCCACACGATGGGACTGGGTTTGAAGCAGATGCTGATCGGAGAGAATCCACTGGAGCCGGAGCGGATCTGGGAGAAGATGTACGTCGGCAGCGCCATGAATGGCCGGCGCGGAGCGATGATCTGCGCGATCGGCGCGATCGACATGGCCCTCTGGGACATCTGCGGCAAGGCGGCGGGAGTGCCGGTCTGGAAGCTGCTCGGGCCGGCCGGTCGCGACCACATCGTGCCCTACGCTTCGCTGCAACCGTGGGGCAGCAGCTTCGCGGAATACAAGGATTCGCTGGTCGCGTGGGCCGTGCGCGCGAAGGAACTGGGATTCGTCGCCGGCAAGATGGAGGTCACGCTCAGTGGTCCCTATCGCCACGCCGGCATGCAGGAACCGGACGAACGCATGACGGAGGTGGTGGCCGCCTGCCGCGCGGCGGTCGGTCCCGACTTCATCATGATGGTGGACGTGCAGTACACCTGGGACTGCGTCGACACGGCCCTGCGGACACTCGCCGACTGGCGCGACCTCGGCGTCTACTTCGTCGAAACACCCCTGCGCATGGACGACCTCCGCGGCTACGCGCGGCTGCACCAGGAAGCGGGCCTGCGGATCGCGGCGGGGGAGTGGCAGAATACGCGTTACGAGTTCGAGGACCTGATGGACATCGGCCTCGTGGATGTCGCGCAGCCGGATGTCGGACGCGTCGGCGGACTTACCGAAGCTCGCCGCGTCTGCCAGATGGCGGCGGCGCGCAACCGGCTGATCGTGCCACACTGCTGGAAGACGGGCATCGGCATCGCCGCCACTGCGCACCTGGCGGCCATCACGGCCCACTGTCCGTTCATCGAGTTCATGCCGGCCGAACTCTGCGACTCACTGCTGCGCAAGGATCTGGTCCGCGATGAACTGCGCATCCAAGACGGCGTACTGCCCCTGCCCGAACGCCCTGGCCTGGGCATCGAACTGAACCCAGACGCCCTGCGACGTTTCCGCGCGTAACCGTCCCTGGCACTGCCTGCGTTCGCAAGGGAAGAGGCGGAACCCCCGTGGGGTGAGTGCAACCGCGTCAACGCGGCGACTCGGGCGAGGCGGGAGTGACCGGCTGGCTGACCGTCGGCGGCGGCTCGACCTCCTCAACGACCGTCGGCGGGGCAGCGGCGGGCGGGGCGACCGGTTCGATGCGCAAGCGAACCGTCGTCACGATCTCGCTCTGAAAGGTCGTTCCATCCTGGCGACGCGACCGCGTGATCAGCTCCTGGCTCAACTGCGAACCGCTCATGTAGCCGGCTTCCTGGTCGAACAAGATCTGGCCCGTGCCCTCCTGACGTTCCAGCACGAGGCTGGAGTTGGGCGCGGCCAGTGGGCCGGTGGCGGCAGCCGCAGGCACTGCCCGCCAACGGCACTCGACGTCGATCCGATGCAGCGATCGGTTCTCCACCTCCTGCGAGCCCACATAGGTGAAGGCCGTGGTCAGCTGCCACGCATCGGGCCGATCGCCTTGAGGCATTGAATGCGTTTCGGTCCACTGCGTCCCCATCTGCAGCGGACCGGCCGGAAGCACGCAGTAGATCGGACGTACGCCGCCCGGTAGCGCGAGGTTGCCGGTCGCGACCGGGGAACCGACAGCCGATGGCGATGCGGCCGACGGCGTCGCGGTCGCGGCCGACGGACTCGTCGGCAGGCCGGCCGTGAGCGTCGTGGTACTCCCCGACGTCGTATTGCCTGCAGCCGCATTCCCCGCGGCACCGTTCAACGGTTCCGGAACGCCGCCACTCGCCGGGGACGTCTGCTCCGGGGGCGATCCGTTCGCGCCGGGCACCACGCTGGAATCCACCGGCGCTGCGGCCAGCCACTGGCCCAGCGGCGAAAGACGGAAACGGCGTTCCGAATTCAGCTGCGGCTGCCAGTGTCGCGCGAAACTCAGAGCGTCCCCGTGGATCTCCCGCGGCGACGTGGAATCGTACTCCACCGGTTCCGCATCGCCCCATCGCAGCGTCTCGCGCACTTCGGCCAACGTCTGCGCGATCTCGGCCGTCCCCGTGGTGTCCACCGACTGCACGGACCAGACCAGCAGGTAGCGCGTTTCGTCGGTCCACTGCGCGGCGGGCGAATTCTGCCGCACGACCCGCTCCACGTTCACGCGGTAGACCTGCCCGGGCATCAGACGCCAACGCAACTCCACCGCGGATACGTCGCGTCCCGGTACCCATGCCAGCAGCAAGCCCAGCAACAGCCAGACCATCAGCAGCGGTCGCGGCGGAAGCCGGCGAAACCCGACGTCGTTTCGTCCGGCATTCCGGCCGCCACGCGAGCCAACCCGATCAGGTCGTCGCGGGAGGCGGGGGTGGAGCGTGCTCCGATGCGTGCAGGCGAGCATGTTCGTCGTCATCCTGGGGGCGATTGTCAAAACCCTTGCCAGCCGTCAACTCGATGCGATCGAGGAACTTCACGTTCGCGCACTCGTCGATCTCCTGGAGATGGCAGGCGGCATGGTCGGGGATGAAGAAGCGGAAGGGACCACCGGAAGCGATCGGCAGCGGCTGTCCCTCCAGGGCATAGACCACCAGCGCCCGACTTCGGATCGGTTCCAGCGGGATGCTGGCGTGAAAGTTATCGCGTGTGCCATGCAACCCGATGTGGGTCACGGCCGGATCCACGCCCAGCGGCGCCAGCAGCTGCTCCAGACGCACCGCCGCGCCCGCCCGCTTGGCCCCCAGCGTGCGCACGTCGGCCACCTGCGCCGACGCCTCCAGAAGCTGCAACTGGGCGAAAGTCCACGCCGTGGGATGCGTCACCCGTCCCTCGACGCGCAGCGACGGTTGGCCATCCTCCGTTGCCCCCGGTCCCTGCGGTTCGCCTGCCATGCGGGTGGACTCCCCCTGTGTTTCCCGACTGTGTTTCCCGACTGTGTTTCCCGACTGTGTTTCCCGACTGTGTTTCCCGACTGTGTTTCCCGTTAGGCCTTCGGAGGTTCGGACAGGGAACGCCCTTCGAAGCGTTCCACGGCTTCGCGAACCTGCGACGAGATGCGAACGGGCCTTTGAGCCTTGTAGTCGAACAGCACCACCACCGATTCGCCCTCGGCGGCCAGCTTTCCGTGGACACGGCTGACCAAGCGGTGTTCCATGGTCATGCTGGAGTTCCCCAGCCGGGTGATGCGCGCTCCCACGGTGATCGTATCGGGGTAGACCACCTGTCGCCGGTAGTTGCAGTGCAAGGCGGCCAAGATCGGCCCCACTCCCTGCGGCAGGAAGGGTCCCGCCACCACGGCCGCGTCCAGATACGCCACCCGCGCGGACTCAAACCAACGCAGGAACCGCGTGTTGTTGACATGCCCCATCGGGTCCATGTCCCCCCACAGCACGGGAATCTCCAAGGTGATGCGAAAGTCGGCGAGTTCTTCCCACATATAGGATCCGCAGTTCGGGGATGGCCGTTCTATTCGGCGATTCCTGCATTGCTCGCGTCGGCCCCAAGCCGCGCGTCAGTCCAGCCAGTCCTGGTCCTCCAGACGCTCCGGCACATAGGTCTCGGTGACGTAGCTGATATCCTTGCTGATGAGCGATTCGACTTCCAGCTTGAAGTCGTTTTTGAGCATCAGGTCGATCTCTTTCTGCCACGCCTTCTTGTTCTCGAACCAGGGGTAGCCGGCGATCTGCTTGGCCCGCTTGCGGTCGTTGTCGTTCATGGCGATCTTCACGCTGTCGGACAGCTGGCAGCGTTCCAGGTCGCTGCTGCGCAGACCCAGGTACTTCGCATCCGGGATCGCCATCCGCTGCGACTCGTACGCCAGGTTGATCGAGCCCTGTTTGATCACGCTGTAGATGTAGTACCCCCAGGGGTCGTTGTCCAGCAGGCAGTAGATGGGCAGCTTCAGTTCGGCGTTGAGTCGATTGAGGAGCCGACGGACGCCGCGGGGCGGCTGCCCCTGGCCGTGCGTCAGCAGGCAGTTGTACTTCCGCCAGAACTTATCTTCGTTGAACCGCCGCCAGACCGTATCCTTTTCGACGTGCAGGATGAACTTCGCATCGCACTCGACGAACTTGATCACCTCCGGCTCCACGATCGACGGAATGCTGTAGCCACCGGAACCCATCCGCGAGCAGTCGATGGTGTCGCCGCTGTCGATGAGCGTGATGGGGCCGACCAGGGTTCCGCGGTTGGAGGCGAACAGGTGCATCTCCTCGCGAAGGCTGTCGAGCAGCACCTCGACGTCCTCGATGATCGGATCGCACTCGGCCTGGTCCCCGAAGGTCTCCTCGCGTGTGCCCTCGATCGTATGCTTGAGCATGTAGTAGAGACCGCGGATGCTGTTGGTCTTGCCCTGCTCGATCAGCCGCTTGCAGCCGCTGCCGACGAGGATCGTCTGCATGTAGGCCTTGGCCTGCGAGAGGTTGAACAGCTGTCGTCGGTTCGTGCTGTCGCCCATCTCCAGGATCCGCTTGCGGGGGCTGTAGCGGACGTTGGAGAGGGTGCGCGAGGGAACGTCGATGTGCAGGTCGCGGCTCTTCTCAGCCGCCTGCACGACGGAGTCGGCCAGGCGTGACAGGGACCCGAGCGTGCGCTTGTCGCGGTCCGTCAGCTTCACCGGTGCCTTCGACTTGGCCTCCGCTTCACGCTTCGGAGGCGTCTTCTTCTTGGCCATTGCCAGCCCCTTTTGCTTACAACTTTCCCGTGTCCAGTTGCCCGTGTCCAGTTGCCCGCTTCAAACGGATTGAGCCTGCGGGTGGTGCGTATCGGTCGCGAGTCGGCGGTTCAGTCCGCGGCCTTCCTGGCGGCGGACTTGCCTGCTTTCTTGACCGGCCCCTTGTCGCTGTGCAGTTCCTCGAACTTCTCCTTGGCGGGTCGCGCGATGCCGGCGAGCGGATCGTCCTGGGAGACGATGAGCACGTTATCGCCGAAGTCCTCGACGTCCTCCTCGGAGCTGGCCTTGGCGACGACCCGCCGTCCGCGGTCGTCGAACTGCGCGTCGGCCTCCGCCGTGCGTTTCTTCGCGACGTTGATCAGTTGGTTGTAGAGTCCGCCGCGGTCGACGCCATTGATCTCGCTGACGGCGGTCGCGACCTCCCCCAGGTAGCGCAGGAACGTATTCCGCCGCTCGCCCTCCTGCCGCACGCGGTTCCGCGCCCGCAGGTACATGCCCAGTTTGCGGCCCACCGACTGCAGGGCCAGCCGAAGCTCCTTCTGGATCTCGGGATACTCGGCCACCGCTTCCTTGGATTCGCTGGTGAAAGGCACCCAGACGCTGGCCACATGCACCATCAAGCTCACGGCTCCCCGCGGCAGGCCGCCGCGGGCCTGCTGGAGGCCATAGCTGCGCCAGTTGGTGGACATCACGGTCTGGGTAATCGAGCAGGCGGCGTGCTGGAACTGCAGGGGCACCCGGTTGGCGAACCGCAGCACTTCCATCGACTGCCCTTCGCTGATGTTGACGTTCTGCATGGCATGCAGCAGCTGGTCGATCTCCTTGGGCTTCAGCCGGTTGGGAGTCTGTCGAGTGCCGAGGCCGGTGTTTTTCAGGATGCGTTCGGCACCGTCGGATCCGACGCCGATGAAGGTGTTGATGAGGAACTGCCGGATCGTGCGCGTGTCGGTCTCCTCCAGCAACTCCTCCAGCAGGTCGTGGGTGATGCGCTGCGTCGCCGCGCTGCCGCCGAAGGCCAGCCCGACCTCCACCTGGAAGGGATTGCCTCGATAGACGCCCGGCGGGCGCGTGGCCGCCGCGTAGAACTCGCCGGGCACCACCTGGTGCAGGCCCTTCAGGATCAACTCCTCGCCAATCGGCGAGATGCAGTCCGTGGACGGATTCGGGATCTTCGTCGCCTGAATGGCCCCATAAAGCGAATCGGCTTCGCGCTGGCCGATCCGCGTGCAGCGAGCCCGCGTGCTCAACTTCGCCTGCTCGCAGATCCGACGGGCGATGCCGCTGCTGACGCGCGAGAAGCTGGAAGTCAGGAAGGCCGCCAGCGTGGGCTGGCTGGTGTCCTTGAGCATCGTGGCGAGCCGGCCGATTTCCACGCCGTACGGATGCGGCTTGATCTCACGCGGCTCCGGCGGCAGCTTCGTCGTCGATCGCTCAAACGTCCGCACGTTCCCCTCGGGATCCGTGTAGTGCAGCGTCACGTGCGGATTGGCAATCGCCGTCTGCTCCAGATACTCGTCCACGCTCCCCCGGCCGCGCACATACCGCGCCTCCAGCTCGATCGTCACCCGCGTCCCATGGTCGACGGGCACCCACTGGATGTCGTTCTTCTCGCAGTACTGCTGCCCCTTCTCGCCCGGCGGAATGTCGATGCCCTCGCCCTTGCCGTTCAAGATCTCCGGGCGATTCTTCTTCGTGTCGATCTGGATTTCGTAGAAGTGCGTGGGCTTGCCCTTGCCCACCTTCGAGAGAATCTTGACCGGCTTGCCCGTCGTCTGCACGCCGTACATGCCCGCCGCGCTGATGCCGATCCCCTGCTGACCGCGACTCTGACGCAGCCGGTGGAACTTCGACCCGTACAGCAGCTTGCCAAAAATCAGTGGGATCTGCTTTTTCAGAATGCCGGGGCCGTTATCCTGAATGCCGACCGCGTATCGGTTCGCCGCCGTCACCTGCAGATGCACCCACAACTCGGGCACGATGTCCGCTTCCTCGCAGGCATCCAGCGAATTGTCGACCGCTTCCTTGACGGTCGTGAGCAGCGCCTTGCGGGGATTGTCAAATCCCAGCAGGTGGCGATTCTTGGCGAAGAACTCGCTCACCGAGATGTCGCGCTGCTGCTTCGCCATCGACTCGGCCGTGGCCCGTCGACGCTTGCCGCCCGACTTTCCCGACTTCGCGCCGGCACCCTCTTCGGCACCCTCTTCGGCGCCCTCTTCGGCACCGTCGTCCGCGGCGTCTTCCCCTTCCAACAGTTCTACTTCATCCTCGTCAGCCACCAGCTGGTCCTCCGCCGCTGCGTCATCAGGAATCAATGCTTCTGCTGTGTCTCAGTCGTTTCCCAGTCGTGTCTCAGGTCGGCTGCGGCCCGCCGGGGCTTGGCATCTGCCAGCCCGCGCAGCAGCCCGAGCGTTCCACGAGTCCTGCCTGGGGAAGTGCGGGGGCGAAACGGAGCACCCATCCCGTCAGAGAAGGCAATCCGTCACCCGTTCGCGAAGGCGAGGCGCGTGGGCATCCTCCCTCCATCACCGATCCGGCCCTCCCGGGCCCCTGGCTTGTCCGCCGCGAGCCCATGGCTTGTCCGCCGCGGGGGATGGTGAGCCAAGCCGGGCGACGAACCGATCGTCTTCTCCGGCCCATCAAGCCGGCCTTCAACCCGGCCCTGTCCACGGCGAACATCCGCTTCCGGCATCTCCCTCACCATTCGGCACGCTGTCCGACATTCCTGACCTGCGAACTCCTCTCGACCGTTCGCTCGCCACGGCTGCCCAAGCGGAGAACGCGATCGAGCGGCATCTCCTGCCCGCGCGATCTCTCCACCGCAGTCAACCCAAACCAGAGCGACGGCCCAGTCCATCCGCGGCAGCCCGCTGCGAAGGCTGCGTCTGGATTCGCGTCGGGCTTTTGGCTTTGCCTTGGAGCGCGACGACCGCACGGCAGCGCCCAGCGAGCAAACTCCAAAAGACACAAGCCGGGCAAAGTATAACGACCGACAACTCTTTTTCCCAGCCGTCGTACACCGTCTTCGACGGCACGCACCGTGAAGTCGTCAGACAAAACCTCACCCGAACAGGCCGCGCATGCCGAGATCATAGCTGGGCCTTCAAAACCCGAAGGCTCCCACCTCGCCTTACCCCGCCCTTCGGCATCCTGCCGCCCACCTCGTATCGGTCTTCCATCCCCCGCGTTCTCTTCGCGTGGCCCTGTCGCGCGAGGCATCGTTCGCGCGGAAGCTCGCGAGGGCCCCTGGGGTCGACGAGATCTGCCCATTCCATCGAGGACCTTTCCCACCCCCGCAACACTCGTTCATTCACCCTCGCCCTGTCCGCGACGACATGAAGCGTCCTCAGGCCCGCAGTCGGGCTCGCTGCTGTCCACGGGCAGGCATTGTTGACTCGCCTAAGGAACCATCTCATGCGAAAAACTAGCCGGCGCCTGCTGGGCGTCATGGTCATGCTCGTGCTGATCGCCTCCGGCCAGCAGGTCCAGTCCCAGGACTGCCCGCAGTGCCAGGGCCAAGCATCCTCGAAGGTGGGCCCGGCCGGCCCGCGCGGCGCGATCGGCTGCTGGGACGAGAACGGTCAGCCGTGCCGCAACCGCGCCACCCACTGGCAACGGCCCTACACGGAGTCGTCCCAGCCGGACGTGTTTTACAACCTGTATACGCCGAACAACTTCGGTGAAGCGGCGGCGGCCTACCCCGCACCGCTCCCCACGCCCAGCCTGGTCGGCCACACGTACTACACCTACCAGCCGTTCATGCCGCACGAGTTCCTGTACCACCATCACCGGACCTACCATCAGTACTACAACAACGGCATGGGCCTGAACCGCACGAGCGTCCACTGGTATGGAACGCCGCTGAAGACGGCGGCCAAGAGCGTCGGTGACTTCTTTACCCTCCCCCGCTGATCGGTAACGCGCGGCCCCAGGACGGCGACCTCCGGCCGCTCCGCCATCCATAGACATGGAGACCATTTGTCATGACCCGCTACTCGTTCCTCCTGGCGATGGCCGTCGCCATCGGCGCCGCCTCGGCACCCGCCTGGGCAGGCCATCCGCACGCCTATCAACGCGGCCATATGAATCGGGGAGCGGCCTGGTATGCCGCGAACCAGTCCTGGCACGGCAACCATAACCACGTGATGTGGGGCCGCCCGCTGGCCGTCATCGTTCCCCCCACCGCCTCCTTCCAGTCCAACTACTCCTGGGGAGTCGGTCGGACCACCATGACTCCGATCTACCACCAGTACGGTCGCCCCGTCGCCGTCCCCACCGGCCAGGCCGGCCTTGCAGAAGCCCCCCACTGGCCGTCCAACACCAACCAGCAGGGCGCGTACTACATTCGAGGACCTTGGTAGTCCCGGCCCCCCCGGAACTTTCCACCGGTCCAACAAAAAGAACACGGGAAGCCAGCCGATGACTTCCCGTGTTTCTTTTTTTTGCGGCCCAGGGCCCGTTTCAGGGCCCCATTCGCAGCCTTGTTCGGCCAAGGCTCCCAGCGATCGGCGGGCATGCGGCAACAACAGGCCCTCTTCTGGAGCTCCTCTTCTCCCGGGACTCCGCTCGTCCCCTCTCTTCCTCGCCCTTATCTCACCTGCTTGGTGAAGTCTCACCAAAGCGCATAAAGCCTCATCAACGCGAGTGCTGCCAAGCACTTGCCTGCATTCGACCGATATCTGCCTCACAGAAACGGTGAAATGCGTTCGCGGAGAGCCGCCGCGTTTCCAGCGGTTTCGTGCAACGCCAACCCTAACGCGGAGCGTCACTTAGCGATGGGTTTCCGCGGGCGTCGCCTGCGGTGGCACCAGACTTGCTTTTCTGATGCTTCGCCGTGGCCCGGCCATGGCAACCGATGGAGCCGTTTTTACTGACGGATCGCATCTTCCCCAGGTGCGTACCTCCGTGGTGGTCCGCGCAGTCACCGCGTCCTGCGACTCGTTCGCCAGCCGCGTGGTCGCATTGCGCCGGGACGCTGCGTGTCGTGCGACACCCTTGCGAATTGGATTGCTGGTTAGTGAAAGAACCTGTGTTTTACTTGAGGTGAGGATCAGGTTATGAACGCTGCAAGTTCCAGCTACGACGAACAGGAGTTCGGGTACCGCAATCGGGATGGTCGGCAGAAGGCAACTCCGCCGGATCATTCCCGCCGTTCGCGCGACGCAGGCCGTCGCCGCACAAAGGCTCCTGCGCAGTTCAACGGTATTCACCGTCGCCGATCCAAGAAGATCTTCTGGTAGTCTTCGCCGCCGGATTCGGCGGCCGATTCGACCAGAAACACCAAGCCGCAAGGCTGCGTGCGCCCGCACGGCGGAGTGCTAGCACTTCGCCGTCGCCCCATGGGGCGCGTGCGACTACCAAGGAGGAAAGAAGCCATCGCGCCGCGATGCTGTCCTGCAGTGCGTAGGGAGCGGCAAACTGAACTCGACTTCGAGTGCCGTTTGACGTTATCCTACCGGGCGGTAGAACGGCCTGATGTGCTAGCACGTCGTGAGTGAAGTCGTGTCCGCAATCGTGGACGCGAGCAACCCGCGACGCGACTCTGGAGGGGTCTGGGCAGCGTGTCACGGCACGACGTCTGGTTCAAAACCAGCGTGGTGCGTTCGTTGATGTATTCCAAGTTTAGGGACGTCATGGGGAACGAGTACCACTTCCATACGCATTCTGACGAGGGCGGTGTCGCGCGGCAGCCGGTGCCCAGTCCACACGCGCGACGCGAACTGGCGACCTGCCTGGTCGTGTCGTCATGTCCGCTGAGGCGAGCCGAACTGCGCTCGGCGGCCCAGGATGCGGGCTGGGAGACGATGGTGTGCGACGATGCCGACTCGGCCCGCCTCGCCGTTCGCCGCTACCGATTCCAGATGGCCTGGGTCGATACCGGTTCCTTCGACGACGCCGCGGATGGCGAAGAGATCTGCCAAGGACTCGCCTGGATGGATCATGTCCTGCTCGCCGTCTGCGGTCGGGAAGGTGACGTCCAGGAAGAGATCTGGGCGCGTCAGCTTGGCGTCTGGCTCTACCTGCCCGGTCTTCCCATCGGCCAAGGCGCCGAGATCCAGATGCTCTGCGAACAAGGCCTGCTGCTGGCGTCCCGCCTGCAGGCTGCCTACTGAGGCCGACGCTTCCCGAAACCCCACCACAACCGACCACCGTCTTCTAACCAGAAGGGCTCCCCGGAGCCCGCTCGCCGCTAAGGGGCTCGCGGCGATTCGCCTTTCACGGACGATCGACCAGCTTTGAGGAGATCATCCGATGAATGAGGCTTTCTACGATTCCGACGCCGATGCCCAGGATCGCGACCGCAACGGTACGGACCAGTCCGACCGCGCTCGCGGGGACAATCGTTTCAAGAAGCTGAAGCGTCCGGCCCACGCCGCCAAGCGTAGCGGTGCTCCGGAGCGTCTGAGCGGCCTGCATCGTCGCCGCCGCAAGCGGATCGACTGGTAGCCGACCCGTCCGCGCGAGACGCCTGCCGCCTGCCGCTTGGCGCCTGCCACCTGGCGAGCGGCAGCAGAGTGGCGTCAGGCGAGCGTAGAGCGTGCGTCCCACGCCAGTCGCCGGCGGGTTGGTCATCATGCCGACGATGTACTGTATCGCGCCGGCATGACCTCTGTCGCGCCGGCATCGAGGGTACGCGCGTTGGACCTTTAGAAGATCCCCGCGCCGAAACCGCCCTGGCCACGGCGCACCGAGGTATCGCGGGGAGCCGTCTGGGAAGGCGGGCGATGCGGGCCGCGCGGTTCCGACTCGGCAGGCTCCACATGCGTCCGGTCGGCGAACTTCGCCGCGGGACGAGCTTCGGTTTCGAATTCGTAGAAGTCATCGTACCGGGAGACGTACCCGGGCTCCTTGGCCCTCTCCAGCTCGCCCCGAAACTCGGTGATGACCCGCTGCTGAATCAGTTCGCGGCAAGCGGAATTGATCGGGTGGGCGATGTCCGCATAGAGCTTCGCGCGTCCCTCCTGATCCTTGATCGCCAGATCGTCTTTGAGTCGCAGGCCGCACTGGTTGCAGAAGGCCGCTCGCAGGTGGTTCTTGCAGCCACACTTGGGACAGTGGGCGGTCAGTTTGCGACTGGGCATCGCGACGAACGGCCCATTCGTTCCCTCGATGATTTTCAGGTCGCGAATGACGAAACAGTCGTCGAACGTGATCGAGCAGAATCCCTGCAGGCGATCGTCCGAGTCTTCCATGAGCTTGATGCGAACTTCGGTGATCTCCATGACCAGTCTCCTATCCTTGTACGCTCGCTAGAGCGGTCACCTGCTGGCCCGGGACCAGCGAAACGGCGCGAAAAACGCGGCCCACCCGTCGAGCCTTGAGGACCGCCGCGACGCGTCCCGCGTGCCGCGCATCCCTGCAGACTCCAAAGTAACAGCTTCCGCTGCCGCTCATCTGATGGCCCAATACATCCAGCCGATCGAACGCGCGACGCACCGGCTCCAGGCACGACGAAAGCTTCGCTCCCGCCTCCTGCAACCGATTGAACATCGACGGCCCGATCCTCGACGGACGGCATGAATCCCAAGCCGCCAGCAGTTCCGCCATGCGCCGGGGTTGCCCGGGCAGGACTGTGTTTCGATAGACGGCGGCCGTGGAAAGTCCCTCGGCGGGTCGCACGATGACCAGATGGAGACGCGGCCCCATTGCCAGCGGCCGCACCCGTTCGCCGCGGCCGTCGCAGACCGCTGGCCCGCCCGCCAGGAAAAACGGTATGTCGCTCCCCAGCTCCGCTGCCACCTCCGCCAACTGCTCCAGCGTCCAGCCCAGGTTCCAGACCTGATTGGCGGCCAAGAGCGCCGCGGCCGCGTCGCTGGAACCGCCCCCCAAACCGGCGGCCGATGGAATCCGTTTGATCAGTTCGGCGTTCGCTCCCCAAGACCGGGGAGTCGCCTTGTCCAATGCGCGTTCCCGCGCCCGCCGCCTCAGCAACTCAAGTGCTCGCAGCACCAGGTTCGTGCCGTCGGTCGGCAGGTCGCCAAAGGCGGCATCCGCGCCGCCTGCTCCGCGCGTTTCCCCGAGGTCGGCTCCCAGATCCCAGCGAGCCGCGAGAAGAAGCCGATCATCGTCACGCGCTTCGAGCCGCAACGTGTCGTAGAGACTGATGGGTACCATGAGCGTTTCGATCTCATGGAAACCATCGAGACGCCGCCCAAGCACCTCAAGATGAAGGTTCAGCTTGGCCGGAGTCCAGATCTCAATTCGCGTCCTGCTTGATCGGACATACATGGGGTGCCTGCACAATCCCTGGCCCAGAGGCCTCTTGCCGCCGCGACCGAGGCGTTACCTCGCCTGGCCGACTCACGGCTGGTCGATCGAGAGTTCTTCCCGAATTCCGGAAACGCAGATCCCGGAAACCCAGAGTGTCTCACATGCGATCCTTCATTAGCGACCCTGAACGGCGAGCTATCCGCTCCCGTCGCCATTCTATTCGGGTGACCTAGAGGGTCAACATCAGCCAGACCTCTTCCCCCATCAAGCTCAACGCAGCCAACCCGCTCCCGCTACCAGACCGATCCGCCCCAGATCTCGCTTCCGCGCGCCATCACCAGCAGTGCTATCAGTGACGCGTGAAAGACAAGAAGACGACTGGCGATACCGCATCCGCTGGGGAATCGAAAGCCCAGTCGCGCACCAGATGATTCCGCTCCGGACCGCCGGGAGTCTCCGCGGCGCGAGGTTCCGCAGTGGCCTGCGACACAGGGCCTCCGGCGCACGGGCTTGCGACGCAGGCAGGCGGCTCAGCATGTCGGCGACCGCGTTCAGCGATTCAAATCTTCGGCGGGCGAGTTGCCGCGCAGCAGCTGGCGCAGTTCGGCGACGCGTTGCTGGAGTTCCCGTTCGTGACCACGGGGAACGGGATGGTAGTATTCGCGTTCAACGCCCAGATAGTCCTGGGCGGCGACGCCACCGGGCGCGTCGTGCGCGTACTGGTAACCGGTGCCATGGCCCAGCCGAGCGGCTCCGACGTAGTGGGCATCGCGCAGGTGGCGGGGCACGGGCACGATCGTTCCCTGCCGGACATCGGCGAGTGCCGCGTCGATGGCAAGCGTGGCGGCGTTCGACTTCGGCGCGCACGCCAGGTAGGCGACGGCTTGCGACAGCGTCAGTCGGCATTCGGGCATCCCCACGAACTCGCACGCCTGCATGGCGGCGGTGGCGAGCACCAGGGCCTGCGGGTCGGCGTTGCCGATGTCCTCGCTGGCCAGGATCACGAGCCGGCGGCACAGGAAGCGGATCTCCTCGCCGCCCTCCAGCATCCGTGCCAGCCAATAGATCGCCGCATCGACATCGCTGCCGCGAATGCTCTTGATCAGCGCGCTGGCCGAGTCGTAATGATCGTCGCCCGCCGCGTCATAGGCCATGGCTTTGCGCTGCACGGACTCGGCGATGGCCTGTCGGTCCAGGACCACCGGGCGTCCTTCGCTGGAGAGCACGGCGACTTCGAGTGCCGAGAGCGCGCGGCGCGCGTCGCCATCGGCAAGTTGCGCCAGGTACTCCAGCGTCGCGTCGTCGACCTGGACGGGAATCTTGCCCAGCCCGCGGTCGGGATCGGCGAGAGCCCGGCGGAGCAGCTGCTGGAGGTCGTCCAGACCGAGCGGTTCGAACATGAAGATCTGGCTGCGGCTGACGAGAGCCGGATTGACGGCGAAGTAGGGATTGGCGGTGGTGGCGCCCACCAGCACCACCACTCCGTTCTCCACATCGTGCAGCAGCGCGTCCTGCTGCGAACGATTGAAGCGATGGATCTCATCGACGAACAGCAGCGTCCGCCGGCCCGTGGTGGACAGCTCCTCCTCGGCCTCCCCCAGCACCTGCCGCAGCTCCTTGACGCCGCTGGTGACGGCGCTGAGTGACGCGAACCGCGCGCGCGATTCGCGCGCCAGGAGGTTGGCCAGCGTGGTCTTGCCCGTACCCGGTGGACCGGCGAAAAGGAGCGACATGAGCCGGTCGGCCTGCAGCAGGCGGCGCAGGCGTTTTCCCGGAGCCAGGAAGTGCTGCTGGCCGACGAACTCGGACAGCGACCGCGGCCTCATCCGCGCCGCCAGCGGCTTGGCCTGTTCCCGATGGTTCTTCTCGACGGAATCAAACAGTGACATCTTGTTGGCACCCTATGCTGGTTCCGCGGGTCGAAGCCCTCGGCGGGCCATTCCACGCACGGTCGTGGGGATTAGAACAGGCGAAGCTGCCCGGAGCGAGGCTGGGGCGGCTGGAAGTCGCCGGTGTTGTATTCGAACGGCGGTTCCGAGAAGCCGGCCTGCTGGGCGAAGACGCGGAACGTGGCGGCGATCTGCTCCGCGCGCACGCCGGTGCCTCGCTTGCGTTCGCCGAACTGGCTGCTGTTGAGCTTCCCGCCGCGGACCGAGCGGATGGCGGCCTCGACCTTCGCGGCCTGCAGCGGCCGACGACGGCCCAGCCAGTCCAAGAACACCGGTTCGACACTCCCCGGCAGCCGCAGCATCACGTAGCTCGCGCGCCGCGCTCCATGGTCTCGCGCCGCGCGGAGGATCCCGGCGATCTCGTGGTCGTTCAGGCCCGGAATGACCGGCGCGACCACGACCTGCGTCGGCACTCCCCAATCGGCCAACTGCCGCATCGCGCGAAGCCGCGCGGCCGGACTGCTCGTGCGCGGCTCCAAGTCGCGCACCAGCGACTGGTCGAGGCTATTGATGCTGATGGCCACGGACACCAGTCCCCGCGCGGCCATCGCCTGCAGCAGGTCGCCATCCCGGGCCACCAGCGCGTTCTTCGTGATGATCGACATCGGCTGCCGCGCCTCCCACGCCACTTCCAGCAGCCCGCGCGTCAGGCGAAACTCTCGCTCGGCCGGTTGGTAGCAGTCGGTGATTCCCGATACGGTGATCGGTTCCGGAACCCAGGCGTCCCGCGACAGCCACGCGCGGAAAAGTTCCGGCGCGCGATGCTTGACGAGAATCCGCGACTCGAAATCCAACCCCGCGTCAAAACCCAGGTACTCGTGCGTCGGCCGCGCGTAGCAGTAACTGCAACCGTGCGAACAGCCGCGATAGGGATTAATCGAATACCGGAAGTTCACGTCCGGGCTGTCGTTCTCCGAGACGATCGACTCCGCCGCGTCCGGCAGGTATTCGGTCCGCAATCGCCCCGCGCGGTTTCCTCCCTCCGCACCCGCCTGCCCCCCGTCCTCCTCCTGCGCATCCCTCTCGTGCGGCTCCTCCTCGACGTGATAGTCGCGGAACCGATTCAAGGGCCGCAACTGCGCGCCGCGGCCCACCCAGTCGACACGCCCGTCGCCGCCAGCTGCTGCGACTTCTCCGCCCGACTCCTCCCCCGATGCCGGTTCCCGATCGCCCGCATTCCAGCCGCGCGCATCCCACGAGCGCTCATCGTGCGAGCGCGCATCGTGCGAATTCGTTCCAGTCGACGGTCGTGCGAAATGAGCCGAGGGGCGCGGTGCGTCGGAACTCCCCTCGCCCGCAGCGCGCTTCTGGCGACGCAAGCCTGCGGCGGATTCGTCTTCCTCTTTTGATCGAGCCATTCGCACTCGCTCCACGCCCTTGCCCACCTCTCGCACCGTACACCTCTCACCGCAGAATATCGCGACGGGCATCCAGACAACAGTACGCGGCCACTTTGGCTGGCCTCCCAGCCACGCTCCGCGCGGAAAATGAACTGCCCTGTCAATACCTGATGACGCCTCGCACAATGAAATCGTTGCGCTTCACGAACGTGATCCAAGGTCCCTTGGTCGGGTTCGTGAACTCCGCTTATAATGGCGCGGGTCGGCATGGGCCGAGTGGTATGACTGGGATCCCGTCGAGAATCACTTCGAGAATCAAGACTGCCGGAATTCATGGGCTTCCTGCGAGGATCCCGACGGAATGCCGCAAGTCCGAGAGAACGAACGATTCACGAACCAGAAGATCTGTACCGCCACCCGTCCTGCCGCCAGCAGAACTGAATGAATCGATCTGCCAGCAGCTTGCGTCGCATGGAATATCCAAGAGTCGTGCTGCACAATCGTGCCGATCGCAAGTATTTTTTTCCTGACAACTCCACGCTCGGTTTCGGTCCTTGCGAAGCCCCCGGCGAGTGCCTTGTGGACGCGACCGCGTGACCCACCGGTCCGCGGCGACTTGGCCTTCGTTCGCTACCTTCGCTGCCTCCGATCCCGCGTTGATAACCATCGAGATTTGCACCCCGCCGATCGACGAACGAGCGTCTGCCGGATTGCGGATGAAAACGCCGCGACCGCAAGGACTCGTTTTCACGGGCGCTTCTTTGCGAGCCCCGTCGCATGCGTCGTATCGGCCCCGGGTAATCAGGAGACGTGCCCTGTGCCTGTCGTACGACCCAAGATCGCCGAGTTGGTTTTTCAACTCTACGGGCGTGCCTTGCACCCGGAGCTGTTTGACATCCACCAGACGCGAACGGTGGAGCGTGGAGGGCAGCAGGCCACCGTGCAGATCACCAGCGCCGGCCATGTGGTCACTTGGCGTTATGAAGGCATTACGCTGACCGAAGTGGCGGCCGCGGCCAACCATCCCCTGCCCCAGCGCCGACGCCTGATGTCGCACCGGCTGCATGGCGAGCGACGTGATGAACTGGAGTGCCGTGGAGGCTGCTCGTACCAGATGCGTTTCCAGCTGGAACCGATGAACCCCAGCGTCTTCTGGTCGTTCCAGCAGGAACTGATCAACAACGGCCAGCGGCAGGGAATGCTGCATACCTTCGACTCCAGCGGCCGCGTCGCCCTGGGAGCCATCAGCTACATCCATCTCGAAGCCCGCAATCGCAGCTTCCGCGTCCAGGCGATTCACTCGTTCCCCGATGACAGCGCGATCGTGAAAAGCGAATCGATCTTCCGCCTGCCAGGCGCGTCTGCGAAGGGTGACTGAAGGGAGATCCTGAAACCGGCCGCGATCATGCGCCCCCGGTTGGCTATCCCAGAAACGCTCGCAGGGCCTCGTTGACGGCCGCCGGGTTTTCCAGGGGAGCCATATGGCCGGCGGCGGGGATCTCCGAAAAGGACGCGCCCGGGATGCGTTCCGCCATCGCCCGCATCTCCTCCGTCGGCGTGATGCGATCTTCCTCGCCGCAGAGAGCCAGCACGGGCACCGTGATGCCTGCCAGTGCCTCGGTCATGTCCGGCCGCGCCGCCATCGCGCGCTGGGCGGCGGCGATCGTCCGCGGACTGGTGCCGTTCATCACTTCCAGGGTGCGCCGGACATCCTCGGAGCGATCTCGCGTCGAGGACGGGGCGAACAGCCGCGGCAGCATCTCTTCGGTCAGCACCGGCACGCCCTCGATGAGCACGCGATCGGCCAGGCGCCGGCGTGCCTCGGCGGCCATCGCCGAATCCGCCGCCGCGCGGGTGTCGCACATCGCCAAGGCCCGCACCCGGTCGGCATGGCGAGCCCAGAACTGCCAGCCGACATAGCCGCCCATCGACAGCCCGACATATGCCACAGGTTCCGTGACCGCCAGTCGATCCAGGATCACGGCAAGGTCATCGGCCAGCAGCGGGAGGGTAAGTTCGCCTTCCACGGGCGAACTGCCACCGAAGCCGCGGAGGTCGGGAGCGATCAGGCGAAAGTCGCGGGAGAGATCGGTGAACTGATGAGTCCACATCTGGTGGTCCAGCGGGAAGCCATGCACCAGCAGCAGCACCGGCCCGGTGCCTTCGTCACGCACACGCCAGGTGACGTCGCAGCCTTGGGCATCCCGGCCGGTTACCTCACGGATCATCGCCGCGACTCCGCGAGCTTCTCTTCAAGGAACTTCAACTGGCGCTGGATCATGCCCGAATGGGGTTCCAACTCCACAGCGCGTCGCTGCTGCCGCGTCGCCTGCTCCAGGTTGCCCAGGGCATAGTAGCAGCGGGCCAGCGTATCGAGGTAACCAGCTTCGTTGGGGGCCAGTTCCAGGCTGCGCAGGCTGCTCTCCAGCGCCGACTGGTAGTCGCCCGTGGTGTTGGCCACCAGCCAGGCGTATTGATTGTGCTGCATGGCCAGGTAGCGTGTTTCTTCGTCCGAATGGAGCGTGCTGAACTGCGCGTTGGCGGCGGCGATCTGGGCCCGATAGTGCTCCCGCAGTCGACGGACCCGCTCCGCTGTCTGCGCCTGCCACACATCATCCGTCTGTTCGGCGCGGTGCATGGCGATCAGGATGTCGGCGTTGTTCTGGTCATGCCGCAACGCCAGTTCCAGCTGCTCCCGCTGTTCCGCGAACTTCTTTTCAGCGGCCAGCGCCTGCGAGTGCGAAAAATGCATCTGGCTGCGGATCTGCATGGGAACCTTGGAAAGCTCTTGGACCATGCGCACGACCGACTTGTCGCGTTCCATCCAGTCGACGGCCATCTTGAAAGCTTCGTACGCATCGCGGTCGCGGCCCTGGTCGTGGAACATCCAACCGAGCCGGATCATCGCCTCCAACGGCGGATGCGTGGGCGGATCAGTGGGGCGAGCCACCGATCGGTACTCGCGTTCGGCCCATTCCAACATGCCACGGTTCTGCTGGTCCATCCCCAGCTCCACATGCAGGAAAGGTCGTTCGGGCAGCTGGGCCTGGAGGGCCTTGGCAACCAGCGCCTCTGCTTCGTCACGCTTCTCCTGCCGCGCCAGCGACTCGGCCTGTCGATACATCAGGTGCGGATCTTGCGCGAACGGCTGCGGAAATCGTTCGACCAGCGGATCCATCAGCGGAAAGGCCGAGGAATCCAGCAGCCAGTTGGCGGTCGATAGCAGGTCCTCGCGTGACTCCCCCTGGTGCTCCAGCAGTCGCCGCATCACCGCCAGCCCGTGTTCCTCGCGTCCCGCCTGGCGCGACGAAACGACCTGCCAGCGCAGGAACTCGACGTGGACCCGTTGCCGAACCGGATCGCGTCGCTGCTTCAGCTCCGCATCGCCGGCATCCATGAGCATCCGCCAGGCATCGGCGGTGGAAGCGGGATCGTCCAGATGCTGGGCGAACGTGCGCAACCACTGCGACGAGACGCGTGGGCTGTCGCCGATGGTCACGCGAACCAGTTCCGCCAGCTGGCCCGCCGGCATCACCTCCTCGGTGCTCCACGGCGAGCGGGGCAGCGAAGTGCGCATGATGCGGAGCGCAGCGAGACGCGCGAGGTCCTCGGAGGTTTCGAAGCGAGCCAGCCGACACAGGGGCCCCAGGCCTTCGCTGGCGGGGAGCTGGGCCAGCTGAGCCAGCCGCACCTCCCGCGATTCGTCATCCTCCTGCCGGTAGTTGCGCAGGATCTTCTGCACTCCCTCCGAATCCCCGTCCCGCACCCAGGCGATGCGGATCGAACGAAACAGATACTCGGCCTGCTGCCGCACTTCAGCATCCGGATGTTCGAGGGCCGCGTGGAGCGCATCGAAGGCGTGAATGCCGCGCCGCGACAGAGCCTCCTGCGCCTTCTGCCGCGCCGCGTACTCCGACGCCCCCAGCTGTTCAATCAGCGCCGCGATCGGCACCTCGGCCGACATTCCGGATGCGGCATCGAGGCCTGCCGAATCGGAGCCTGGCGTCGTTGCATCGGCGGTGCCGGACGAGTTCCCAGAAACGTCGGCCTTCGCCGCCACGCGTGGCTCCGATACCTCCACGGACCCCAAAGCCCGCCGACTCGCCGGCGGCAGGATCGCCGCAAGCAGACCGCCGCTTGCGAGCAGCACGGACAGCCACCGAGGCCATGCCGCAGCTCTTCGCGCCGCGTTCAGCGGCGACCAAGATCGCCCGCGGAACCCCGGCGCTAAATCGTTGCCGGCCGGCAGCGACCGCAGGCGAAACGGATGGTCAGATCGACGAGTTCTCATCGCTCACGGCTCGCTGTGACAAAATCGTTCCTGCCCCCGTCCGCCCTACCCCCGTCCGCCCTGCACCGTCCGCCCTGGCCGAATCCCCGCCCGGAATCGCCCGGCCTCGCTCGATCGCTTGACCGCTCGACCTCCTGTCGCCGCTTTCTGCTCCCGCGTCAGGTGACTCCTTCCATGCGATCGATATATCGCCGCAAGCGTTCGTTCTCATCCTGCATGTCGCGCAGCAGCAGCATGTTCTCCACCCGCTTCAGGAGTTCCGGCTTGGTCACCGGTTTGCTGAGGAAGTCGTTGGTCCCGGCCGCAATCGCCCGCTCGATGTCGCCCAGTTCATTGAGTGCCGTGACCATGAGCACCATGATCGACCGCGTCTCGGGGTTGGCCTTCATCTGCTGGCAGACCTCGAACCCGCTGCGTTTGGGCATCATCACATCCAGCAGCACCAGGTCCGGCCGGAAGCTCGCCACCTTGGCCAGCGTCTCTTCGCCATCGCAAGCAAACTCCAGCTGGCAAGGCACTTCGGCTAGATAAGCCTCGAGCAGTTCGGCGTTCGCCTGGTTGTCGTCGGCGATCAAAATGCGTGCCTCGTGCATGACACCTCCGCAACGGTTGGATCTGAGCCCGAAGGGCTGAAGCTGCCGGGTTCGATCGGCCGGTTTCGAAATCTGGGATGACCGCCGGCGGGGCATCCCCAGCAGGGGCCTTTCCCACGTTCGGCACTGGCCGATGCGAAATCGAGCCGAACAAGGGCTGGACTGCTCGACCGCCGGTCGGGGCTGGACGTTTCGGGTCCCGTTCCGCACGGGCAGACGCGAGCCCCAGGGTATTTCCGATCCCCGCGAGCGATTGTAACGCATGAAGGGCGATAGAGCGAAGCGGAATCGGCCCGCGTGGAGACCCGTGCATCCCCCGAGACGTGCCAGCCTCGGCGGGATACGCAACGCGGGGAAGCGAATGCGGCGCACGGATGGTTGCCCAGCAGCCGCAGGCGATACCCAGCAGCCGCAGGCTGATATCCAGCAGCCGCAGGCTGATATCCAGCGGCCAGGTCCGCCGGAACCTCAGACTACGGCGGCCGTACTGGCCATGGCGGGGACGGGGAACTGCTGGCAGAACTCTCGGACGGCCTGCCGCACCTCGGACAGCACCCGCTCGTCCTCGGCGTGGCTCAACGCCCGCAGCATCCACTGCCCGACCTGCTTCATCTCTTCCGCGCCCATGCCCCGCGTGGTCAGCGCGGGCGTACCCACGCGAACCCCGGACGGGTCCATCGGCTTCCGCTGGTCAAACGGGATCATGTTCTTGTTGACGGTGATGCCGCAAGCATCGAGGGCCTTCTCCGCCAGTTTGCCGCCAATTCCGAGGGGCGTGACATCGACCAGCAGCAGGTGGTTGTCCGTGCCGCCGCTGACCAGTCGCAGGCCGCCGGCCAGCAGCACTTCGGCCAGCGTGCGGGCGTTGTCAATGACGCGCTGCGCGTAGATCTTGAAGTCCGGTTGGAGGGCTTCTTGGAAGCAGACCGCCTTGCCGGCGACAACATGCATCAGGGGTCCGCCCTGCAGGCCCGGGAAGACACTGCGATCCAGATCCTTCGCGTCGGCTTCGCGGCACAGGCAAAGACCGGCGCGCGGACCGCGGAGCGTCTTGTGGGTGGTGGTGGTCACGAAGTCGGCGACGGGCACGGGGTTGTTATGCAGACCGGCCGCGACCAGCCCCGCGTAGTGGGCCATGTCGACCAACAACCGGGCGCCGCAATCGCGGGCGATTTCGGCGAACTTCGCGTGCGGAATCTCTCGCGGATAAGCACTCGCCCCCGCCACGATCAGCTTCGGCTTATGCTCCCGCGCCAGCTGGGCCACCTGGTCAAAGTCGATCCGATGCGTGTCCGGCGTGACTCCATAGCTGTGGAAGCGGTAGAGCTTTCCGGAGATGTTCAGGTTCATGCCGTGGGTCAGATGCCCGCCGTGCGCGAGGTTCAGTCCCAGCACGGTGTCGCCTGGCTGCAGGATCGTCAGGTAGACGGCCATGTTGGCCTGCGAACCGGAGTGCGGCTGCACATTCGCATGCTCCGCGCCGAACAGCTGGCAAGCTCGCTCCCGCGCCAGCTGCTCCACGACATCCACATGCTCGCAGCCGCCATAGTAGCGACGCCCCGGATAGCCTTCGGCATACTTGTTCGTCAGCACGCTCCCCACGGCCTGCATGACCGCGTGGCTCGTATAGTTCTCGCTGGCGATCATCTCCAAACCGTCGCGCTGCCGCACCGACTCTGCCTGGATGGCATCCCAGATTTCCGGATCTTGCTGCTGCAGAGGATTCATGGCGAAACTCTTGGCCTTCGTATTCGGGAACGTGTGTATTCGGGAACGTGTGTATTCGGGAACGTGTGTATTCGGGAACGTGTGTATTCGGGAACGTGTGTATTCGGGAACGTGTGTATTCGGGAACGTGTGTTTGCGGGACCTGGATCCGATCGGTCGGAACCTTCACGGGCCGAACCCGGTGAGGCGTCCTCCGATAGGATAGGGCGTTCTGCGGCCGGGAGAAGCCAGCGGGCCGCGAAAGCCACCGGCTGCGGCTGGAAGGCCCCCGCCGGTGGGGTCTGAGCCCGCCGAATGGACCCGCCCGGCCCTTCTCGGTGGCCCGGCCCTTCTCGGTGGCCCGGCCTGGCCAGCCGCTCCTCGGATGGCCTGATTGTTCAACGCCTTGCCAAACGCGTCAATTGGGGCCGGCCAGCCGGAGCTTCAGCCAGCTGCGGGGTTCTGTGGCCCGGCCGGAGCCTCCTGGTCGGGCGAGGTGCCGCGATTGCCTAGCGGGTCGAGCTCCCGGGCCGCTCCAAACCTTTCCCAGCGGGCTCCGCAGGCAGGATCTCCACGCGCAGCGAGCCCTCGTTATCCGACAACCGGTCCGCTCGTTCGTTCACGCGGAGATAGAGCATTCCGTCGAGATTCGCGGTCCATTCGGTTCCCAAGCCGATCGGCACGGACTTCCACGGCAGGGAGCGGCGGGATGCGTCGAGGGGACGCACGGAGGCGAGCAGTTCTCCCCGCGGTCGCCCGCGGTGGTACTCAATCGTCACTCCCCCCGCCTCGCTCTCCCACGGTGGATCCCCCTCCTGCAGCCGATAACGGCCGCTGGCCCGCAGCTGGTATTGCTGCCCTTTCGTCACCCGCCAGCCCGTGGCCTGCCAGCCCTGTCGAGCCGACAATTCGACGGCCGAGGACGAACCCAGCGGCGCCGGCTCGACTCGCGTCTTCCCCGGCTCCACCGGTTGCTCCCGCACGACATCCTCGGCAATCACATAGCCATAGTCCATCTGATCGAGAAAGATGAACCAGGCGTCATCCAGAGTCGGCGCGACCGTCCGCAGCTCCGCAAGAAGGCCGCGAGTCCAGCGACTGTCCTTGGGACTGCGACGTTCGGCCAGCGCGCGGACGCGTCGACGGAACACATCCTGGGTTTGCGGGTGCTGATCGAGCAGCGTCACGAGCGCCCACGACCAGGCGTAGCCGCGGACCTCCTGGAACGCCTCGGGCGGCAGAGCCGCGACTTGGTCCACGGTCAGCGGCCGCCCCGCCGCCACGGCTTCGCGCAGCAGGCGGATCCGTCCCCAGTAGGGAAACTGATCCTTGTCGTGCGGAAAGACAGCCAGTTCCAGCTGGTCGTCTCGAATCCGATGCGTGGCGAGGTAGTCGGCAAGTCCCTCGGCCAGCCAGGCAGGTCCGACCGTGCCCAGGAACTGATTCATGAAGGCGTGCGTGCCCTCATGGAGCCACAGGTGGCGCTGGTAGTAAGCACTCGGCTGTTCGCGCGTCCAGAACTGGGGACCACGCTGGTAGCCGTGCAGGAAATCGGGCAGGTCGTCGGGCCACAGCCCTTCCTGACGAAACCGATCCTCGCTGCGCACCACAAAACCACGCAGCCGCCACGAATCGGCTCGTTCCGACGCCACGGCAAAGTATTCGCACCATTGCGGGATCGCCTGCTCGAACCACTCGGGAAGCTGATCCAGTTCGGGATCGGAGGGCAGGTCGGTGAGCAGCGTGACGCGTTCGGAGCGAGCCTGGTGGAATCCGGCGGGCGTTGGCACTGGCGTGGGGCGTTCGCCAGTCGGTGTCGACAAAGGCTCCTCGGGCAGATCCTCGCTCGCCACGACCGGCCTCGCGCCGCCCGGCATCCAGGCCACAAGCCCAAGAAAGACGCTGGCCAGGAGCAGACCGACGAAGGCGGCCCGGGCCGTCGGTGGCCGTCTGTCGTTCGTCGATGCAGCGCCTTCATGCGACCGTGTCACGCGATTCTCCGCTCGCTTCTTCGAAGGGTTTTCTCGCGGCAGGCGGCGTGCCTCGTCACGGGGACCGCCCTGCCGCCTCAGCCTGGGCGTCGCGACGAAACCTCACGCGTTCCCCCGCGACCAGCGTATCGGGCATCCGCCGCGTTGGATACCGAAATGGACTCGGTCGCTCAGGGACTCGAAAGATCCGTCCGGGCATTCCATAATCGGATCCTGGGAAGCTCCCGTTTACAGGCGGTTCCACGGGGATGGTCGTTGGCGCGAGTCCCTGCGGCGTCGCCGTCCCTTATCTTCCGCCGAAAGCCGCTGCCTGTGCAACCCGATCGCCTCGGTTCAACTGCTGCTCCCGTGCGACCAGCTGCTCTCGTGCAACCAGCCCGCCGCGAGCAGGGTGGTCGGCCGCGTTCTCCGGGGTGGCGGCAAGTTGCGGTCGCTGCGCTTCGCATGGCCTGCAACTGGCTGGACGGATCGGCCTGCCAACGAGCCCAACGTCGCCGGCTGGGACTCCTTGCCGCCGCGATGGTGATCTTGACCACCGCCGGCTGCCTGCGTCCCGCGGACAAGGAAGTGGTCGTCTACACGGCGTTGGACCGAGAGTTCAGCCAGCCGGTTTTTGACGAGTTCACGCGTCGAACGGGCATCCAGGTGCGAGCGAAGTACGACACGGAGGCGAACAAGACGGTGGGGTTGGCCAATCTGATCCTGCACGAGCGGGCGAGGCCGCGATGCGACGTGTTCTGGAACAACGAACTGCTGCATACCCTGCGGCTTCAGCAGGCGGGCCTGCTGGCCGAGTATCGGTCGCCGGTGGCCGAAGCCTACCCGGCGGCCTTTCGGTCGCCGAGCGGACTCTGGCATGGGTTCGCCGCCCGCGCGCGGATCCTGCTGGTGAATATTGACCGCGTTCCAGGGGACCGGAGGCCGCGGTCGCTGGAGGACCTGCTGGATCCGCAGTGGCGCGGCCAGACGGGCATCGCCAAGCCTCTGTTCGGTACCACCGCCACTCAGGCCGCCTGCCTGTTCGCTGCCTGGGGGCCGGAACGAGCCCGGGCCTTCTTGGGGGATCTGGCGGAGCAAGGCGTGCAGGTGTTTCCCGGAAACCGGCAGGTCGCCCAGGCCGTGGCCAGCGGTCAGCTGGCGTTTGGCTTGACCGACACCGACGATGCGGCCCTGGAGATCGAAAAAGGCAGCCCCGTGGCGATTGTGTACCCGGAGGCGAACTCGTTCGGTCAGCAGACTCCCCCACTGCCGGCAGGCGGGGGTACGCTGGTGATCCCCAATTCGCTGGCGATCCTGGCGGGCTGTCCCCATCCGGAGACGGCTCGGCAACTGGTCGACTTTCTGCTGTCGGCCGAGGTCGAGGCCGCTTTGGCCAAGGGGCCAAGCGGTCAGATCCCTTTACAACCGGGCATTTCCCCGCCTCGACATCTGGCCGGCATCCAAGATGTCGAGCCCATGCAGGTGGATTTCGCCGCCGCGGCCGCGTACTGGACTGAGGCCGCGGAGTGGCTGGCGGGAAGGTTCGGCGAAGACGCTGCGGGCGGGGGAGCTCCTGCGGAAGGCTCGGATCTTTCCCGGTAAATTGATGCCCTCCCGGTTGGCCCAATCCCCCACACGCGAGTCGGCTCGCAGGCTCCCCAACTGGCCCAGCCTTCGCGTTCCTAAGTAATTCGCTGCCCGCTAGACTCGACGGCGACACGGGCGGTTTCCGGGGAAAGCCCATGTGACGTAGAGTGAAGGTAAGGGGACGGTTGTCCCCGTCGTTCCGATGGAGCGTCCCGGCGCGAAAGGCGGAAGGATACCAAGGGGGTTTCGCCGATTTGCGTTTGTGGGTCGATGGGGAGAGGGTTAGAATGAGCCGGCAGAACGCCGAACTGTCCCCTCTAGAGTCCGAGGTTTCGGGTCTTTTTCAGGCAGAGAGGAGCAATCCGCGTGCAGGTCAACATTTCAACTCGACATGGCCATCTTGGAACGACTACTCAAGAAAAAATCACCGAGAAAGTAGAGAAGCTCACGCGGTTTCACGAGCGTTTGACGGCAATCGAGGTGACGGTTGATTTGGGGAATGAGGAACAGCCGAGTCTGGAAATCCAGATAACGGCGGAGAAAGCGGGCAAGTTTGTGGCTTCTGCCAGTGCCGAACAGCTGCTGACGGCTCTGGACACCGTGATGCACAAGCTGGAGCAGCAGTTGAAGAAGCATAAAGAAAAGGCGGGAGACCACCATCACTCGACGGTGAAACGGGCGGAACCGACCGAGTAGAGGGGTGGACCCGACCGACGTCGGCACGGTGGGGCTTCCGGGCCGCTGCGGCATGTCTGGAGACGCCTGCGAAACGAGACGCGCGCCGGACGAGGTCTTGAGTTGTCTGGTGGCGCGAGGGGTAGGCGTCCGTGGCTAGCGTCCGGTTGGCGAGACGTCCGGTTGGCGAGACGTCCGGTTGGCGAGACGACTTGTTAGCGTGCTGCCTTCTGTTCGCGGGCGGCTGGCACGGGGTCGAGTAAAATACGGGAGCACGACGCGCAGGGCTGCGGCGGCGGGATGGATTGACGAGCCTGGGCCATGAAGCGATCGAGGAAGGGAACGAATGAAGTTCGCAGATTTTATTTGTCATGAAGCGATACGAGCCGAATTGGTGGCGGACGACAAGGAGTCGGTGATTCGCGAGCTGGTGGAGTCCTTGGTCAAGGCAGGACGGATCGGGGCGGAAGACAGCGACGACATTGTTCGAGCGATCATCAAGCGTGAGGAGTTGGGCAGCACGGGGATTGGTCGTGGCGTGGCGGTGCCGCACACGAAGCATCCGAGCGTGGAGCGTCTGGTGGGAACGGTGGGCATCAGCCATGACGGCGTCGATTTCGACAGCCTGGATGGCGAGAAGGTGCAGTTGCTGTTCCTGCTGGTCTCGCCTCCGGATCGTCCGGGCGACCACTTGCGGGCGTTGGAGAACATCTCGCGGCAGCTCCGCGACGACATGTTCTGCAAGTTCCTGAAGCAGGCCAGGACACCCGAGGACATCGGGCAGCTGCTGCAGGAAGCGGATAACAACCAGTTCGTTTCGTAATATCGCTGGCGGGGACGGAACGAACGATGATGGAGGCGACCGCAAGTCGAACGGTGACGATTGTGAATCCGCAGGGACTGCACGCGCGTCCGGCGGACATGTTCGTCAAGTTGGCAAACCGGTTCTCGTCGACGGTGAGCGTTCGCAAGGGACACGAGACGGTCGACGGGAAGAGCATCCTGAGCATTCTGACGCTGGGAGCGGAAGAGGGAACCCAGTTGGAAATCACGGCCACCGGGCAGGATGCCGAAGCGGCGTTGGCCGCGCTCTGCGACCTCGTGGACCAGGGCTTCGAGCTGAACGAACCGAGCGAAGCGAACAACAGCCCATGGCTTTGAGGCCAGGCCGGTCGCTCCGCTCGTTCTGCTTCTGAAGCGATCAGCCGGTCGATGTTCGCACGAAGGGCTCTTCACGCGAGAGCATGCGGCGGCGACCAAGCGGCAACGCAGCGGCGGCAACGCAGCGGCGGCAACGCAGCGGCGGCACGGTGGCGGCAGGAGCAAGAGAACAGAGAAAAGACACCGGCCGAGATGCCGGCGAGGAACCAGACAGGGCTACCTAGTAGCCTCAGCAGAACGGTTCGCTCGAGGGGATTCCTGCGGAAGAGGATTCCCGGGCAAGACCGAGGGGCGACCGGCTTGGATGCGAGTCGGTCACGAGCCTCTTGGGTCGCCACGAGCGGCCAGCATGGAATGCGGTCGAGAATACAACCACCATATACGGATGCGGGCAACGTGGCTCGAACGGAGCCTCCTGTCGGCGTCGCCGCAGCGGTCAGTCCGCGGCGGAGATGCGGAAGCGTGTCGGTCGAAATGGCGGCTTCGTCCTGGCGATGAGGATCGTGGGCGAGTCGTGATCGGCGGCGCGAGGAGGATCCGAGCGGAGGCTTTCCCAGGGGGAAGCCACCGTCAGGGTCCCGCGGCGAAACGGCCTGAAGAGGACCGGTCCTGGAAGTGCGGGGGAAGCAATTCTCCTGGACGGGATCGGCCTGGGGAGGCAGTTCGCGGAGCGTCCCCGACTCGTCGATGACCGGCGGTGAACCAGTCGCCGGTTGACGAAGTTCGGCCATGCCCCGCTTCAAGTGATCATGCAGACCTTCCAGGGAATTGCCGTTTCGCCCGGCGTGGCGATCGGAGAAGCGTTCGTTGTCGACAACGAAGGCTTCCGGATTCCTCGTCGATTCATCGCTCCTGAAGCGGTGGAGGGAGAACTGCTTCGCCTGCGGACTTCGGTCGATTCGGTGGCCACGCAGCTGCAGGAATACGCCCAGGATGTCTCGGTGCAGCTGGGCGAACAGTACGGCGCCATCTTCCGCGCGCAGCTGCAGATGCTCCGCGATTCCCGGCTTCAGGAGGAGCTGCAGCAGCTGATTGAGCAGCGGCTGTATTCGGCCGAGTATGCGGTGAGCCGGGCCCTGCGGCGTTACGCGAAGGTGTTCGAGCGGCTGGAAAACCGCTACATGGCGGAACGAGCGCATGACATTTTCGACATTGAGAAGCGACTGCTGCACGATCTTCTCGGGCGGAAACGCGAGGGCTTGTCGAACCTGTCATCGCCGGTGCTGCTGTTGGCGCACGACTTGACTCCCAGCGAGACGGCCAACTTGAACCCCGAGTATGTGCTTGGCTTCGCGGCCGAGATCGGCGGTCCGGGCGGCCACACGGCGATCGTGGCCGAAGCGCTCGAAATCCCCGCCGTCGTGGGAGCTGGCGCGTTCGTCTCGGAGGTCTCGGGCGGGGATCTGGTGATCATCGACGGCGACGAGGGCCGGGTGATCCTGAGGCCCGACGAAGCGACCCTCTTCCGCTACCGCCAGCAGGCCGAACTGCAACGCAACCAAGCCCAGCGGCTCGAGGCGCTCCGCGATCTCCCGGCGGAAACCACCGACGGCGTGCACGTGGAGTTGTGCGCGAATATTGAGTTCCCGCGGGAGGTGGTGGCGTGCCGGGCGCGCGGTGCCGACGGCGTGGGGCTGTACCGCACCGAGTTCCTGTACCTGGGCAGCAGCCATGATCCGACGGAAGAGGACCATTTCCGGGCCTATTCCGAGGTCGTGCAGGCCATGCAGGGTAAGCCGGTGGTGATCCGCACCCTGGACCTGGGGGCCGACAAGATGGGGCTCGGCCCGCGTTCCGAGCACGAAAAAAACCCGTTCCTGGGCCTTCGCAGCGTCCGCCTGTCGCTGCGTAACCTGCCCTTGTTCCGCCGCCAGCTGCGGGCGATCCTGCGGGCGAGCGCCTTGGGGGACGTGCGGGTGATGTTCCCGCTGATCAGCACGCTGGGCGAGCTGCGGCAGGCCAAGTCGGTGCTGACCGACCTGATGGACGACCTGGATGCCGAAGGCGTGCCGTTCAACCGGCAGCTGCCGGTCGGCATGATGGTGGAGGTGCCGGCGGCGGCCACGCTGATCGAGTGGTTTGTGCAGGAGGTGGACTTCCTGAGCATCGGGACCAACGACCTGATTCAGTACACTCTGGCTGTCGACCGGGGCAACCGGGATGTGGCTTCGCTGTACAATGCGGCAGATCCGGCCATCCTGCACCTGGTGCGGCGAGTCGTGGCGGCGGGCGACCAGGCCCGCATCTCCACCTCGCTGTGCGGCCAGATGAGCTCCAGCCCGCTGTTCACGATGCTGCTGCTGGGCCTGGGGCTGCGGCACATGAGCGTACCGCCGAGCGCGATTCCCGAGGTCAAGCGGGTGTGCCGGCAGGTGAGCTTGGCGCAGTGCGAGGCCGTGGCGCAGAAGGCGCTGCGGCTGGATACGGCTTTGGAGGTGAACGACTACTTGAAACAAGAACTGGCTCACGCGGTGCCCCACGCGGTCGAAGTGATGAGCCGAACTTGAACGGGCGATGGCGGCCAGCGGCCGACATCACCCACCCCCGCCGTGGCCTCCCCAGGTCACGGCAACACCGTGTGGGAACGCGGCTCGGTCGCGGCCTGATCCAGGTCCGCCGCCAGCTCCGCAAACCATCGGGCAAGGAACTGCATGGAACGACATCGACTGCGAATACGTTTCCGCAAGACGGATGACCTGCGCCAGATCAGCCATCGCGACCTGGCACGAGTCTGGGAGCGGCTGTTCCGCCGCTCCCGCCTCGCGCTCGCCATGAGCCAGGGCTTTCATCCGCATCCCAAGATCAGCTTCCCCTCCGCGTTGGCCGTGGGCATCGAAGGCCGGGCCGAAGTCGTGGAGGTGACGCTGACGGAAAACGTCGAGGCGTCGGCAGCGTTGGAGCGGCTGGTTCAGCACGCCCCACCGGGACTGGTGATTGAGAATGTGACGGCTTTGGAGGACAGCCACCCCAAGGCCGCCGTGGAACGCATGACTTATGAGATCGAGATTCCCGCCGAGCGGCAGGGAGAGGTAGCGTCGGCCGTCCAGCAAGTGCTGGCCTGCGAGCACGTGCCCTTCGTCCGGGAGGGCCGGGCCCAACCGCTGGATGTCCGGGCCGCCTTGGTCGCCTGCCAGCTGGAAGGTGGTCGGTTGCGGTTCAGCCTGCGGGATTCCGGGGAAGCCCAGGTGCGTCCCCGCGAGATCCTGGCCGTCCTGGGAGTCAACGATCTGGAACATCAAGGTAGCTGGCTCACCCGCACCGAAGTGGTGCTGGAGGATGAGTCGCCCGCTAAACAAGGAGCCGCCCGATGACCTCGGCCGCCAAACATCGCGAGTCGCCTCGGACTCCGGAGAAAAAAGGAAACGTCATGAAAAAAGAGATGCTGATCAACGTCGCTCAGCCCGAGGAGTGCCGGATCGCGATCGTGGAAGACGGGGTTCTGGAAGAGCTGTACATTGAGCGAGCGAGCCAGGACAACTATGTCGGCAACATCTACAAGGGCAAGGTGGTGAACCTGGAGCCCAGCATCCAGGCGGCCTTTGTCGACTTCGGCGTCGGCCGCAACGGGTTCCTGCACATCAGCGACGTGGAGCCGCAGTACTACCGCCAAGGCGGCTACGATCCGGCCAACTTGGGCGACGATGCGGGGCACGACGAGGACACCGAGTTCGATGACAGCGACGGCGACGGCGACAGCGGCGGCAGCAGCAGCCGCCGCGACCGCAACGGATCGAGGCGGCCGCATCGGACCAGTTCCCGGCCGCGTTTCAAGCCGCCGATCCAGGAGATCTTCCGCCGCGGTGATGAAGTCCTGGTGCAGGTGATCAAGGAAGGCATCGGCAACAAAGGCCCGACGCTGTCGACGTACATCAGCATCCCCGGCCGTTACCTCGTGCTGATGCCCGCCCTCGGCCGCGTCGGCGTCTCGCGCAAGATCGATGACGAGGAAGACCGTAAACGGCTCCGCGACGCGCTGCTCGACCTGAATCCCCCCAAGGGACTCGGCTTCATCGTCCGCACCGCCGGCCAGGGCCGCACCCGTCGCGACCTCTCCCGCGACCTGGCCTACCTGCTGCGGCTGTGGAAGGTCCTCGTCCGCCGCGTGAAGAACAAGCCGGGGCCGGTCGACATCTACGAAGAAAGCGACATGATCATCCGTACCATCCGTGACATCTTCACGGGCGACGTGGATGCCATCTATATCGACGAGAAGAACGCCTACGAACGGGCTCGGGAATTCCTGCGGCTCGTCATGCCCAAGTATGTCGATCGCCTGAAGCTCTACGAAGGCGGCGAACCGCTGTTCTACAAGTACAAGCTGGAGCAGGAGATCGCCAACATCCATCGCCGCGAAGTGGCGCTCAAGGGCGGCGGTTCGATCGTCGTGGACACCACCGAGGCGCTCGTCGCCATCGACGTCAACAGCGGCAACTTCCGCACCGACGATTCGGCCGAGGAGACGGCCTACCAGCTGAATCTCTCGGCGGCGCGGGAGATCGCCCGCCAACTGCGGCTGCGCGACCTGGGCGGCGTCATCGTGAACGACTTCATCGACATGCGGAAAGAACGCCACCGCCGCAACGTCGAACGAGCGCTCCGCGATGCCATGGCCCGCGACCGGGCTCGCACCCGCATCCTCCGCACCAGCCCCTTCGGCCTCATCGAAATGACTCGCCAGCGCATCCGGCCCAGCTTGAAGCGGAGCGTCTTTACCGACTGCCCCTGCTGCAGCGGACGCGGCGTCGTGAAGACCGAGGAGAGCATGTCGATCGAAGTCATCCGGCTGCTGATGCTGGCCGGACAGCACCCCAGCATCAAGCGGGTCGACATCGCGGTCAACGACAAGGTCGCGACCTACCTGAACAACAAGAAGCGGCGGGAGTTGGCGGTGATGGAGGAACAGGGGGACATGACGGTGCAGATCCTCGGTCGCGAGGACTCGTACCCCGAATACCTCGACCTCCGCTGCCGCGATGCCAGCGGCTCCGATGTCAAGCTGCCCGTCTAAGGCACCTGACCCACGACCAGCCGGCAGGGCCCAACCTGCCGGCCGCCCCCTCGAGGTTTCCTGCCCGTACCGGTGGGCCTTCCGGGTCGCCCCGGTCTAGACGGCCGGGCTTCCGATAGCTAGACTGCGAAATTCTCTGGAGATCCGACTAGAGGAGCAGCCGGGCAGCCCCCGAAGATTCCTCTTCAGGGTGCCGCGTCCCCGGGCCGGCCCTTGGGCTCCACCTCCGTCTGGACGACCGCCCTAGGTCGACCGGCGGGCATTTATCGTTTTTGCCGAGCGTGTTTGCAGGGAATGTAATCCCGATAGAGGTCTGAAAATGTACGCAATTATCGAAGACAGTGGCCAGCAGTTCCGCGTGGTGGAAGGCCAGGAGCTGGAGATCGACTTCCGAGATGTCGCCGCCGGCTCGGAGATCAAGTTCGAGCGAGTGCTGGCCGTTTCGGGTGAAGGCGGATTCCGCCTGGGCCAGCCGACGCTGCAGGGCGTCGTCGTTTCCGCCAAGGTGCTGGGCGCCGAACTCGGCGAAAAGGTCCACATCCAGAAGTTCCGCAAGCGGAAGAACAGCCGCCGCCGCACAGGCCATCGTCAGATCTACACCCGCGTGCAGATCTCCAAGATCGGCTAGTCGAAGATCGGCCATTCGAGGCAGCTCGCAGGTCCCCCGGAAGGAGTGGTCTGCGAGGCTGGCGAAGGCCGAGTCTGGATCGGGCATGGGTTTTCCTCTGGAAGCGCCGATCCACCGTATATGCCGCCTCCCACAGGAACGCCGGGCCCTCTGCGGGCTTGGCGTTTTTTGTTGCGCGGTGTCTCGAATCCTGGCCGAGCCCCGATGACCGACCGTCCAGTCGGGGGCCGTTACGGCGTCTTCGATTCTTCACACACACACGGCGTCTGGCGCCGCTGCAGGGTCTTCTGCGGCCCTGGGGAGACCATCGCCCGAGGCGGACGCCGGGAGCCGCGAAGGGAGCGG
>JBIIEC010000168.1:0-11310 GCA_044238045.1 Pirellulaceae bacterium
CGAGCAGTCGATGCGGCTGATGAACTGCGGCGACGAACGGCTGTCACGACCGAGCTACGGTTCGTGGCTGACCTATGGGCTGGGCAGTGAGAACCAGAACCTGCCGGGGTTCGTGGTCCTGTGTCCTGGCTACCCCGTATCGGACGTGTCGAACTGGCGTTCATCGTTCCTGCCCGGAGCGTACCAGGGAACGCACATCGATACGCGCAACACGGACGTGGCGAAGCTGATCGACAACGTGCGTAACCCGTCGCTGCCGTCGGCGGCGCAGCGCCGACAGCTCGACCTGCTGCAACGGATGAACCGCCTGCACCAGGAACAGCGAGTGGATGAAGCCGACTTGGAAGCGCGCATCCAGTCGTTCGAGCTGGCGTATCGGATGCAGACGGCGGCGACGGATGCGTTCGACATCAGCCAGGAACCGGCCTCCATCCAGGCGATGTACGGCCCGGGCCTGCAGGCGCGCCAGATGCTGATCGCGCGGCGGCTGGTGGAGCGCGGGGTCCGCGTGGTGCAGCTGTACCATGGCGACGTGCAGCCCTGGGACGCGCATTCGAATTTGATGGACAACCACCGCAAGCTGGCGGGCGAATGCGATCAGGCGATCGGCGCGCTGCTGACGGACCTGAAGCAGCGCGGGATGTTGGACGAGACGCTGGTGCTGTGCGGCGGCGAGTTCGGCCGAACGCCCGCCGTGGAACTCGCGCAGCCCGGCACGGGCGACGTGAAGCTCGGCCGCGACCACAACCACTGGGGCTTCTCGGTCTGGATGGCCGGCGGCGGCGTGAAACGAGGCTTCGCCTACGGCGCGACCGACGACTTCGGCTACCAGGCGGTCGACAAGCCGGTCCATGTCCACGACCTGCACGCCACGATGCTGCACCTGATGGGCATCGACCACGAGCGACTCACCTTCCGCTACGCCGGCCGCGATTTTCGCCTCACCGATGTCGCCGGCCAGGTGGTGCACGACCTGATCGCGTGAGGGACCGCGTGCGGCCTCGGTCGCACCTCATAGCCTGCTTGCGTACAGGGAGCGCGACCGGCCTCGGTCGCTCCTCGTGGGCAAGTCGCCGGAAACCGCGGTCGACTTGCTGCCTACTGCCCATGCGGGCGAGGCGCCCGCGCTCCGACTATTTCAGCAGTACCGTGTCTTCGTGCTCGTAGCCTGGGGCGCAGCAGCACAGCAGACGCAGCGTCTCGGTGCCCGTGTTCAGCAGCGTGTGCCGAGCGCCCGGCGGGATCGCGATCGCGTCCCCAACCGTCACCTCCCGCTGCTCGCCGTCGATCGTCATCAACCCTACTCCATGGGTGATGTAGTAGATCTCCTCCGTCTTCGGATGGTAGTGCGGGATCGTCGACATCCCCGGCGCCAATCGCGCCTCCGCCAGACTCTGGTGCCGTATGCTCGAGTTGCGATGTGCTAGCAGCTCGCGGATCTCCGACCCGTCGGCGGTGATGAAGGATGGCACCTGTTCAAGGTTTTTTACGTCCATCGAAGGGTTCTCCAAGGGGGCGGCGATTCGGGGGCGTGTTTTTACAACAAGCACACGGAGATCTCCCTGGCCTCCATGTTCTCCGTGGTTCCATCCGCTTGGTCCGAAATCCACGGCGACCTGCGGTTTCCAACAGAGCCGGGCGGCCCGGTCCTCCAGGACCGACTTTTTTCTCGCATTATCCGTAACGTGCGTGTATTCTGGGGCCAATTGTGAAGAATCAGTTGAGCATCGCGGAGGCACCCATGCGCAGGGCATTCCGGCATCATATCAGGTCCTGGGGACAATGGGCTTCGGGCCGGCAGACGCGTCGGCCGGGTCGGATGCGGCGAACCGGGCTGGAAAGCCTGGAACCGCGGCAGGTGCTCGACGCCATGCCGGTCATCAGCGAAGTGCTCGCCAGCAACGATCGCGTCATCAACGACGAGGATGGCGACGACTCGGACTTCATCGAACTCTACAATGCCGGCGACTCGGACATGTCGCTGAACCGCTGGTACCTGACGGACAACCCGGGCGACCTGCAGAAGTGGCGGTTTCCGGACGTCTCGCTGAACGCCGGTGAGTACCGCGTTGTGTTCGCTTCGAACAAGGATCGCAACGATCCCGCCGGACAACTGCACACCAACTTCCAACTGGCCGCCGGCGGCGAATACCTGGCGCTCGTGCAGCCTGACGGGCAGACGATTGCCTTCGAGTACAAGCCGGGCTATCCGAAGCAGGTGACGGACGTCTCCTACGGCATTCCGACCGGCATGCGGATGACGCCGCTGGTGACCGCGGGCAGTGCCGCGCGGATCCACGTGCCGACCAACGACAGCCTGGACCAGAAAGAGCCCGACGTCACTACCGGCACGTGGCTCTCCCCCACTTATGACGATACGGGGGCCGGCTGGTTCGGCGGCACCGTCGGCGTCGGCTATGTGCCGCCCGATGAGCCGGTTGTGATGGGCGATTCGGTCGCCGAGTTTTCGGGCGTGCAGGGCAAGGACAACTGGTACTACGGCACCTGGACCAAGAACTTCGACTCCGACAAGAAGTATGCGGCCTCGGAGTTCGGGGCATTGAGTGCCGAGCGGTTCTTTGATGCGGCCAAGAACCTCTGGGATGTTGGTCCGAACGGCGCGAACCCGAGCACGGAGCTGACGCCGACCGGCGGTCATCCGGCCACGGCATCGGCCGGGGGCTTCTTCACGCACTGGGCGATCCGTCGCTGGGTCAGTGAGACCGACGGCGAGATCTCGATCCAGGGTACGCTCGCCAACAACGACCCGGCCGGCGACGGCATCGTAGGTCGCATTCTGGTGAACGGAACCGAGGTGTTCCAGCGGGCCGTGAACGGAGCTTCCGGCACGTACGACGTGAAGGCCACGGTGAAGCAAGGCGACCTGGTCGACTTCGTCATCGACGCCGGTCCCGCGGACAACGAGCTGGGCGATGCCACGACGTTCACAGCCGTCGTGCGCGGCAAGCCGATCCGCGTGCTGCCCGAAGCGGCGGTCGCCGATTCCAACCCCGACTGGTCCAAGACCGGCGTGCAGGGCAACGCGAACTGGTACTACGGTATCTTCGACGCCCGGTCCGACAAGGACGGACAGTACTCCGCCGCCGACTTCATCCAGTTCCCGTCGAACGCCTGGCTGACCACGCGTTACGTCTGGCAGGAGGCGGGTATCACGACCGATATGAGGTCCACGAGCCAGCAGCCGCACGCCGACGCCAAGGGCTTGCACTGGGCGATCCGCCGTTGGCAGTCTCCCTACACCGGTTCGCTGGCCGTGCGTTACGAGGTCTCCAAGGCGCTCAACACGGGCGACGGCGTCTTCGTGCGCGTCTTCCACAACGGCAAGCAGGTGGACGCGATCCCCATCGCGGGGACCGACAGCAGTTCGATCACGGGCAGCGTCATCTTGCGCGGCGTCAAGCAGGGCGACAAGATCGATGTGGCTGTCGACCCGGTGGGTCCCGGAGTGCCGGCGCCGCAAGCCACCGGGACGGATGATCGTACCAGCGTCCGCGTCACCATCGCGCGCATCGGCGACATTGCCGAAAGCATCCAGACGGACATCCGCAAGCAGATGCAGGGCATCAGCCCCGGCGCCTACCTGCGTATTCCCTTCGACGTCCCGAACATGAACGCGCTGGACCGCATCCTGCTGAACGTCAAGTACGACGACGGCTTCGTCGCCTACATCAACGGCCACCAAGTCGCGGCCGGCAACATTCCCGATTCCGTATCTTGGAACGCCACGTCTCCCGCCGTTCGTTCGGCCCTGGACGCCACGCTCTTCGAGACCATTGAGCTGACCAACCAGCGCGACGTCTTTGTGCCCGGCCGCAACGTACTGCAGATCCACGCCCTCAACTCGTCCATCAACGACGATGAACTGCTGGTGCTGCCGGAACTGGTCATCGGTACGCTGGCGGCCGAAGTAGGCCAGGGCCGTTACTTCGCGAAGCCCTCGCCTGGAGCGCCCAACGGCCTGGGCGCCGCCGAGCTGGGTCCGCTGGTCAGCGACGTCACCCACTCGCCGAACGTGCCCACGACCACCGAGGCGATCTTGGTGGTGGCCGACGTCTCGCGCACCTTCCATGACGTCGCGACGGTCGACCTGACGTACCGCGTCATGTACGGTGATCGCATCACCATCCCCATGAGGGACGATGGCCAGAACGGCGATGCACTGGCCAACGACGGCCGCTTCACCGCGACCATCCCCGCGGGCCTCGCCAAGCCGGGCGAGATGATCCGCTGGTACGTCACGACGACCGACAACCAGAACCAGCGCAGCCGCAGCCCCGCCTTCCAGGATGCGCTCGACAGCCAGGAATACTACGGCACGATCGTTGCTGATCCGACCACGCAGAGCCAACTGCCGGTGTTCTACTGGTTCGTCGAGAACTTCGCCAAGGCCACCAGCGCCGTCGGATCGTCGGGTTCCATGTTCTACGACGGTGAGTTCTACGACAACATCTTCACGAACCTGCACGGTCAGTCGTCTTCCGGATTTCCGACGACCAAGAAGAGCGTCAACATCGACTTCCCGGTCGACCATCGCTTCCGACTGCGCGACGACTTGGCGCGCATGAAGGACATCGACTTCCTGACGAATTTCGCCGACAAGTCGAAGATGCGCAATACGCTGGCCTATGAACAGTTGGCCGCGACGGGCGGACCACACCACCTGGCGTTTCCGATCCGCGTGCATCGAAATGGGACGTTCTACGCGGTGTACGACTTCGTGGAGGACGCCGACGAGAACTTCCTCGAACGTCTCGGCTTCGACGGCCGCAACTCGCTCTATAAAATCTACAACTCGTTTGAGTCGTTCGCTGGTGCGGAGAAGAAGTCCGGTGACAAGACGACCAACCAAGACCTGAAGGACATCATCGCCGCGCTCAAGCTGCCGATCGGTCCGAAGCTCGACTACATCTACGACAACGTCAACCTCGCGCAGATGGCAAACTTCCTGGCGGGCTTCGTGGTCACCCACGGCCACGACTGCTGCCACAAGAACTACTACGCCTACCGCGACACGTACGAAACGGGCGAGTGGTTCTTCTACCCGTGGGACCAGGACTTGACGCAAGGCCGCCTCTGGGGAGGCTTCGGACTCGCCTACTTCGACGATACCATCTACTCGAACGTCGGCCTCTACATGGGCAGCGGAAACGTGCTGATCTCGGCGCTCTACAACCAGGTGCCGGGCTTCAAGGACATGTACCTGCGCCGGGTACGCACGCTGCTCGACGACTACATCAAGCCGCCGGGCACGCCTGCGGACCAGTTGCCGTTCGAGAAGCGAGTCGCCGAACTGTACGCCATGATGAAGCCGGATGCCGACCTCGACAACCAGCTCAATCCGGCCAAGTGGGGCCAGACCGGCTTCCAGACGTTCGACAAGGCCGTGCAGATCATGCTTGAGGAGTACATGATCCAGCGGCGCAACTGGCTGTACACGACCCAGGTCCAGCCCGATCCGGGCGAGTCGCCGGTGTTCATCTCCGGCGAACCGGGTGCCGCCAGCGGACGCTACTTCATCCCCACCGACAACAGCCTCGGGCTGAACTGGACCAAGACCGACTTCAACGATAAGAGCTGGCCGTCCGCGCCGATGGGCATCGGCTTCGAGCAGGGCGCCACCAACTACAAGGACCTCATCAAGACCGACCTGTCGGCCGACCTCAACGGCAAGACCTCGCTGTACGCACGCATCCCGTTCCAAGTCGACAACCTGGCGGCGATCAAGGCGTTGTCGCTGCGGATGAAATATGAGGACGGGTACGTCGCGTACCTGAACGGAGTCGAGATCGCGCGGAAGGGACTGGTCCAAGCCGAGCCCACCTTCGACTCGACCGCCCGCAGCCGCGCAGTCTCTTCGGCGGTTGTCTTCGAAAACCTCAACCTGACCAACAAGCTGTCGCTGCTCCAGCAGGGCCAGAACATCCTGGCCGTACACTCACTGAACACCTCGCCCACCAGCACGGACATGTTCTTCCTGCCAGAACTTGTCGCTGCGGATCTCACGACTGCCCGGGGCGAAGTGCCGATGCGACAGGTCGGCAACCCCAAGATCAACTTCGGCGAGATCGACTTCGCGCCCGCCAGCGGCAACCAGAACGAGGAGTACATCCAGCTGGTGAATACGAATCTGGCGGCCGTCGACATCTCGGGCTGGAAACTGATCGGCGCCGTGGAGAAGACGTTCGATCCGGGCACCGTGCTGGTCGCGGGCGGCAAGCTCCATGTCGCCGCCGACGCCAAGTCGTTCCGCGCCCGCAAGATCGGGCCCACGGGTGGCCAGCGACTGTTCGTGCAGGGCAACTACGACAACCGGCTGCCGAACGAGGGCGGCCTGGTGCAGCTGGTGGCGCGTGACGGCGCGCTGGTCAGCGAGTTCCGCTACCAAGGCACCGTGTCGCCCCTGCAGGATAACCTGCGCATCACCGAGATCATGTACAACCCGCTGGATGCCAGCGCGGACGAACTCGCCAAGGACAAGACCCTGGTCTCGGAGGACTTCGAGTACATCGAGCTGAAGAACATCTCGAGCGACAAGACACTGGACTTGGTGGGCGCTCGCTTTACGCAGGGCCTTTCATTCGACTTCACCGGTTCCCGGATCACCAAACTGACGCCCGGCGAAACGGTGCTGCTGGTCCGCAACGAGGGGGCCTTCGCGCTGCGTTACGGACAGGGTGCCCTCGCTCGCGTGGCCGGCATCTTCGCGGCGAACACGGCCCTGGCCGATACTGGCGAAACGATCACCCTGCTGGGCGGCGATGGCGCGACGGTGGCCGAATTCGCCTATTCGGACGATGCGCACCGAGGCTGGCCGCTGCGAGCCGACGGCCATGGCAGCTCCCTGCAGGTCGTGGATGTGCGCGGCGATTACACGCTGGGATCGAACTGGCGGCCGAGCACCGAGATCAACGGCTCGCCGGCCCGCGACGGCAGGGCCGCCCTTGCAGGCCCGGTGATCAACGAAGTCCGCTCGCTGACCACCGAGGCGAATGGCGACGAAATCGAAATCTACAACCCGACGCAACTGACGGTGTCGCTGCAGAACTACTTCCTCAGCGACTCCAGTGCCACGATCAACGCATTCCGCAAGTACGCCTTCCCCGGGGCACTGATCTCTCCGGGCGGTTATCTGGTGGTCGATGAACGAGCGATCAATTCCGGTGGACCCATCGGCTTCGGCCTGAACGGCTACCAGGGCGATGAGCTCTACCTGACGGTTGGCCTGGACAACAGTTCGGTTCCCACGCACTTCGTGGACAGCGTGGCCTTTGGCGCTTCGGTGCCCGGTGAGACCTTCGGCCGCACGCCAAACGGGTCGGGGGTCCTGTATCCGATGCGGGCCAATACGATCGGCGATCGCAACAGCGGTCCGCGTGTTGGGCCGCTGGTGATCACGGAAGTCATGTACGCTCCCGGCGAGCCGTCGGCCGCGGCGCTGGTGAAGTTCCCGGAACTCAAGTCGGAGGACCTGCAGTACGTCGAGGTCCACAACTCGACAGGCCAGATGGTCGACCTGTCGTACTGGAAGCTCCGCCTCGGCGCCGACTTCGACTGGGAGTTCGGCACCAAGCTGGCCGCGCGACAGTCGATGCTGGTCCTGCCTTTCAACCCGGCCAATCCGGCGAACGCCGCGCGACTGGCCGCCTTCCGCGCGCACTACGGACTGTCCAACGACGTGCTGCTCGTGGGCAACTTCTCCGGACAACTGGGCAGCAAGGGCGATGGCGTGCAGCTGCAGCGGCCGGGCACTCCCACGCCGGCAAACCCAACGGAACTGCCCATGCTGCTGGAGGATGAAGTCCTCTACTCGGCTCGCGCGCCCTGGCCCGTCGACGCGGCCACCGGCGGCAAGTCGCTGCAGCGTTCGGCGCCCGACGCGTTCGGTGACAACGCCGCCAGCTGGGTGGCCGCCGCGCCCACGCCCGGCCTCTACACCGTCACCCTCGTCGGCGACCTCGACCAGAACGGCCTCGTCAACATCGAGGATGTCGAACGGATGCGGACCGCGATCCGGGCCGGCCAAAATCTTTACGATCTCAACGGCGACAAGGTCACCGACCGCAAGGACCTCGACTACCTCCTTAACGACGTGCTCCAGACCACGGTCGGCGACGTCAACCTCGACGGCGTGTTCAATTCGCGCGACCTGGTGCTGCTGTTCCAGGCCGCCAAGTTCGAGGATGGCAAGCCGAACAGCGCGAACTACAAGGAGGGTGACTGGGACCTGGACGGTGACTTCACCAACGCCGATCTGCTGCTGGCCTGGCAGGCGGGCGCTTACGTCTCGGAGCGTCCGGCCGCTCAAGTCGCCGCGCTGGCCGCTCGCGATTCGATCTTCCAGGACGCCGCCTTCGCCGATCTCGACTTCTCTGCTGAAGACCACGAGGACGCGGACGAGTAAGCTCGCGGCGAGTTGCGGCGACGCGAGTCACTCGACGCTTGGCGGAAGGGAAGGGGAGTGCGTCCCGGAATGCTCGCGCTCCCGGTCCGTTTTTTTCCGCGGGGATCTTTCCAGCGGCCTGCCGACCTGCCAAGCTATTGGTCGATTTTTCCTACCTGTTCGGGCTCTTCCTGCCAGGGCCCATTCCGCTTGGGCCCGCATCCGGCTGGCCCGCCTGCCTGCCCCACGAGGTTGTCTGCATGATTCGTCTGCGTTGGCTTGCCGTCGCGTTGCTCGGTCTCGTTCCCGCCCTATCCACGTTCGCCGCCGATCCGTTGACGCTGCAACCTGGCGACCACATTAGCATCATCGGCAACACGCTGGCCGAACGGATGCAGCACGATGGGTGGCTGGAAGTCGCCTTGCAGTCGAGTTTCCCGAAACACCAGCTGGTGGTCCGCGACCTGGGCTTCTCCGGCGATGAACTGGACCTCCGCCTTCGTTCCAGCGGATTCGGCTCGCCCGATGAACACCTGACTCGCAATGAAACGGATGTCGTGCTGGCCTTCTTTGGCTACAACGAGTCGTTTGGCGACGAGGGCGGCATCGAAGCGTTCCAAGCGAAGCTCCAGCAGTTCATCGAGCAGACGCTGGCCCAAAAGTACAACGGCCAGTCCGCTCCGCGCCTGGTGCTGTTCTCCCCCACGGCCTTCGAGAACTTGCAGAGCCCGAACCTGCCCGACGGCCAAGCGGTCAACGCGAGGCTGGAGCGTTACACGCGCGCCATGCAGGAGACGGCCGCGGCTCTGCAAATCCCGTTCATTGATCTCTTCCATCCGATGCTGGAAGCGTACGCCAGCAACAAGCAGCCCTTGACGATCAACGGCGCGCACCTGAACGAAGAAGGCAACCGCGTCGTCGCCCAGCTGATTCGCGATCGCCTCTTCCCGTCGCTCGCCAAGTCCCAGCTTGCCGACGACCAGGCCTCCACCAGGAAACTCCGCCAGGCCGTCCTCGACAAGAACTTCTTCTGGTTCCAGCGATACCGCACCACCGACGGCTACTCGATCTACGGCGGCCGCGCCGACCTAACGTTCGTGAACGGCCAGACCAATCGGGTGGTCATGCAGCGCGAGATGGAAGTGCTGGACGTCATGACGGCGAACCGCGATCGGCGCATCTGGGCCGTCGCGCAGGGCGGTGACCTGAAGGTGGACGACAGCAACACGCCGGCGTTCCTGGATGTCATCACAAACAAGCCAGGGGACGGCCCGAACGGCGAGCATCTGTTCCTCAGTGGTCAGCAGTCGATCGAAAAGATGACGGTCGCCAGCGGCATGAAGGTGGAGCTGTTCGCATCGGAGGAGATGTTCCCGGAGATGGTCAATCCGGTGCAGATGGCCTTCGACACGAAGGGGCGCCTGTGGGTGGCCGTGTGGGCCAGCTATCCGCACTGGAAGCCGAATGAAAAGATGGACGACAAGCTGCTGATCCTGGAGGACACCGACCACGACGGCCGCGCCGATGTCTGCAAGACGTTCGCGGGCGGGCTGCACAACCCGACCGGATTTGAGTTCTACGGCGGCGGCGTGCTGGTTGGCGTCGCGCCCGACCTGATGTTCCTCAAGGACACGAATGGCGACGACAAAGCCGACGTTCGCCAGCGCGTGCTGCACGGCCTCGATTCGGCCGACACGCACCACGGCGCGAACAGCTTCACGCTTGATCCGGGCGGTGCCCTGTACTTCCAAGAAGGCACGTTCCACCACACGCAGACCGAGACGCCGTACACGGGCCCGGTGCGTTCGGCCAACGCAGGCGTCTTCCGTTACGAACCGCGCACGCAGAAGTTCGACGTCTACGTGGCTTATGGGTTCGCGAACCCGCACGGGCATGTCTTCGACCGCTGGGGCCAGGACTTCGTCCACGACGGCACCGGCTCCGTACCCTATCATGGCGCGCTCTTCTCCGGACACCTCGACTTCCCCAACAAGCATGGCGGACCGCCGACGGTCTACAACCAGCGGACGCGTCCGTGCCCGGCTACCGAAATCGTGTCGACCGACCACTTTCCGCCCGAGAGCCAGGGGAACCTGCTGGTCGGCAACGTGATCGGCTTCCAAGGCGTGCTGCAGTACCGCATCAAGGATCGAGGCGCGAGTTTCGTCGGCGAGGAGATCGAGCCGATCGTGTACTCGACCGATCCCAACTTCCGCCCGACGGACATGGAGATCGCTCCGGACGGGTCGCTGTATCTATCGGACTGGCAGAACCCGATCATCGGCCACATGCAGCACAATCTCCGCGATCCCAGCCGCGACCGCACGCACGGCCGCGTCTATCGCCTGTTTTACGCGAACCGTCCGCTGTCCAAGACGCCGCCTGTCGCAGGCGAGCCGATCGAGAAGCTCGTCACGCTCCTGGCGCATCCCGCCGACCGTGTCCGCTACCGCGCAAAGATCGAACTCAGCGATCGCGACTCGCAGCAGGTGATCGCCGCGGCCACGCGCTGGATCGCCTCGCTGCCGAAGGACGCCCCTGAACTGACGCATCACTGGATGGAGTACCTTTGGCTGCACGAGTACCATAACGTGCTGAACGAGGAACTGCTGCAGAAGATGCTGCGCAGCGAGGACTTCCACGCCCGCGCGGCGTCGGTTCGCGTGCTGTGCAACTGGCGCGACCAACTGGATACGGAAAAGTCGCTGGCGCTGCTGAAGATCGCCGCGGCGGATGAGCATCCGCGCGTTCGGATGGAGGCCGTGCGGGCCGCGAGCTACTATCCGGTGGCCGAGGCGCTGGAGATTCCGCTGATCTCGGCCGAGCAGCCAACGGACGAATACCTGGACTACGTGCGCAACGAGACGATGCGGGCACTGGAGCCGCACTGGCAGCGAGCGATCGCCGCG
>JBIIEC010000169.1:0-11282 GCA_044238045.1 Pirellulaceae bacterium
GTTGGAGCTGGAGTGGCGAGCCGAGGACAACCACGTGTTGATGCTGGGTCCGGCCACCGAAGTTTTCACGGGAACTTGGCCCATGGATGGCTGAGAACCGAACGATCAGGAAGACAGCAACGAGAGTCAGGACGGCATGCAAAAGAAGCGACACTCGAAGAAGTGGTTCAACGACCCCGGATCGTTCCTCAACAAGGCCGCCGCGCTGGGCGCCGCCGCGATGGTCGGGCAATGGATGCGATCCATGGATATCCAGGCGGTCTACTACGACCGCTCGGTGGACCCAGCGCTGCCGGAGTTCCGCGGTCCGATCGCCGTGGTGGTGTGGCATGAGTACATCCTGCCGATTCTCTACCTGCGAGGCCGCTCGAACACATCCATCCTGACCAGCCGCCACACGGACGCCAACATTCTTACCGAGGTGCTTCGCCACTTCGGCTACGGCCACGTGCGAGGCTCCACGGCCCGCGGTGGCAGCCAGGCCCTGCTCGAACTCCTCGAACTCTGCCGCACGCAGAACCTGGGCACGGCCGGCGACGGCCCGCGCGGCCCGCGCCGCCAGATGGCCCCGGGTCTTGCCTACCTCTCCTCGAAACTCCAGATCCCCATGGTCCCCTACGCAGTCGGCTTCGACCGGCCCTACCGGATGGGCACCTGGGACCGTTTCGCGATCCCGCGCTGGGGCTCGCGCACGCGCATCATCTTCGGACCGAGGGTTCAGGTTCCCCCGCATGCGGATCGCGCGGAACTGGAAGTCTATCGCCTGCGGATGGAGAATTTGCTGGAGGAGTTGACGCAGGAGGCGGAGCAGTGGGCGGCATCGGGAGCTCGACATCCGAACCAGGTGCCCTTGCATCGCCGGCCCGCGGGCTTCACGTACCGTCGCCATCTGCAGGCCGACCCGGGAGGTGAACTGGGGGCGGCGCAACCGGTGGTTTCCCGCGTGCGGCGCGCCGCCTGAACGCGGAACGTTCGTGGGGCGTGCGAAGCCATGCGTCCTACGACGATGCCATCCCACGATCCTTCTCGGCCGCATCGCGCCGGTTACTTTCCGACCTCGCCAGGCAGGCCAACCGCCCCTGCGGTCCGGTCGTCCTCGCCCCGGACCGGCCCAGGCCAAGACTCGACGACGCCCTCTTACTCCCCTATGCTGGAGCACGCGGTGCAGGGCCGGGGCTCCGGCCACACGCGAACGGGCTGGAGCGAGTTGCCGCCGGTTCGTCTGCGTCCTGCTGCTTGATCGTGCCGCTCGACCTGACTTCCAGGATGGACCCATGAACCGCCTGCTCTTCGATCCCGACGAACCGGAGGGCCCGGCGGAGCCACCAGCGCGGCGAGTGTGGAGCGTCACGGAACTGAACGCCCAGTTGCGTGAAACGGTCCAGCAGGAGTTTTCCAGCATCTGGGTGAGCGGCGAAGTGACGGACATCGCGCGGCCCAGTTCCGGGCACGTCTATCTGACCCTGAAAGATGAACAGAGCCTGCTGCGCGCCGTGCTGTGGCGCAGCACCGCCGCGCGACTGCGATTCGAGCTGAAGGATGGTATCGAGATCCTCTGCGAAGGCCAACTCGACATCTACGCGCCGCGCGGAACCTACCAGTTGATCGTGCGGCAGGTCGAGCCCCAGGGCATGGGCGCGTTGCAGTTGGCGTTCCAGCAGCTGCACGCACGCCTGGAGGCGGAGGGCCTGTTTGATCCGCGCCGCAAGCGTCCACTGCCTCGGTTTCCGCAACGCATCGGGGTCGTCACCAGTCCGACAGGCGCGGCGGTCCGCGACTTCTGCGAAGTCCAGCGCAGGCGTTGGCCCTCGCTGGACGTATTGATTCTGCCGACACGCGTCCAGGGGGACGAAGCGGTTCCGGAAATCGTGCAGGCAATTCGCGCCGCGCAGCAGATCAGGCCTCGACTGGACTGCGTGGTCGTCACCCGCGGTGGTGGCAGCCTCGAAGACCTGTGGTGCTTCAATGACGAACGCGTCGTGCGTGAAGTCGCCGCCTGCTCGATCCCCCTGGTGTCCGCCATCGGCCACGAGATCGACGTGACCCTCACCGACCTCGCCGCTGACGTGCGGGCGCTGACTCCTACCGAAGCGGCCGAGCGGATTACGCCGTCGCGCGAGGAGATGCTGGGAGAACTGTCCACCTGGCAGCGGCGGCTGGGGAATTCCATGGACCGCAGGCTGCAGTTCGCTCGACTGCGTCTGGAGTCGCTCGGCCAGCGTCCCGTTCTTGCGCGTCCCGAACAACGGCTCACCGATCTAGCTCGACGACTGGACGAACTGGAGGCAAGGATGGAGCGAGCGGCGAAGCGGCGTGTTGAGAGCCTGCGACAAGACCTGCGCGGCTTTGCCGGCCAGCTGGAGGCCCTGAGTCCGCTGGGCGTACTGGCCCGCGGTTACAGCCTGACACAACGACCATCCACGGGCGAATGCCTGCGGTCGTTTCGCGAAGTACAGCCGGGGGACCAGTTGCTGACCTACCTGGCCGAAGGTCGAGTCGTCAGCCAGGTGGTCTCCACCGAAAACGACGCCGCGAGAAACGACGCCACCGACCACTCGCACCACTGACCACGTCCCACCCCGAAGGCCGGGGCGTTGGATGAACGCAGCCCTGCCTCGGGATCCACTGCCAGGGAGTTCCACCGATGAACGAAAAAAAGACGCCGAAAACACCCGGCAGCGCTGCGGATGCCGCAGCCGAAGGATGGTCCGAAAAGTCGTTCGAGGCGGCGCTGGCCGATCTGCAAAAAGTGGTCTCGGAACTGGAACAGGGCGACCTGGGACTCTCCGACTCGCTGGCCCGCTACGAGCAGGGAATTCGGCTGCTGAAACACTGCTTTGGGGAGTTGGAAGCGGCCGAGGGCAAGCTGGAACTCCTCAAGAGCGTCGGAGCGGACGGCCAGCCAGACACGGAATCGTTCCAGGAGGCGCAGATGACACTGCAGGAGAAGGCTGCGGCGCGAGGAACACGTCGCAGTCGCGCGCCGCGTTCGTCCGACGAATAGCCGGGCGGGACATGGGCCGCGCGTGGACGCCCGGAGCCGGACAGGGATCGAACGAGGCGGCAAGAGGCGGACAGGGTTCGCAGGTTTGACAGGGGGAAACGAGGGGCACGCCGGACCTTAACCGGCGGTCGTCCCCCGTGGTATACTCGGGCCCTTGCTGGTTACCGCAGGCCGGCCCCCCGGATGAGGCGGACAGCCAAGCGGTTCGAAGCGGTCCGCAGTTGCTTCCAGGCAGGCCGCCTGTCAGGCATCCTTTTCCACGAGGTCACAAGAGGTCCCCGGTGAGCACGATCGTAGCGTCGTTTGACCAGTTGGCCTCCTTGCACCGCGACTCGATCGAAGAGCATCTGGTCCGCTATTCGACGTTTGGTCCGGGCTGTCCGGAGCGGCTGCAGGCCGCCATACAGCACAGCCTGCTGGCTCCCGGCAAGCGGTTACGCCCCCTGCTGGTGTTAAGCGCTGCCCAGGTCTGCGGTTGCGACCCCGGGGAAGCAATGCCCGCTGCGGGGGCCGTGGAGCTGATCCATACCTACTCCCTGATCCACGACGACCTGCCCGCCATGGACGATGACGACATGCGGCGGGGGCGTCCCAGCTGTCATGCGGCCTTCGATGAGGGCACGGCGATCCTGGCAGGTGACGCCCTGCTGACCCGAGCCTTTGAGGTGCTGGCGGCGGAGGTGCGTCCGGCGGACGTCGCTGCCCAGTGCTGTGTCGAGTTGGCTCGAGCGGCCGGGGCCACCGCAATGGTGGGTGGTCAGTCGGACGATCTGGCCGCCGAGGGAAAGATTGGCTCGTTGGAAGAACTCGAAGCGATCCACCACCGTAAAACCGGCGCAATGCTCATTGTTTCCCTCCGGCTTGGAGCGTTGATCGCCCGGGCGGACAACGATCAGGTCACGCGGCTCTCCGCATACGGAAGAGACTTGGGCTTGGCGTTCCAGATAGTCGATGATTTGCTGGATACCTGCGGGGAAACGGCCGCGATCGGCAAGAAGACGGGTCAGGACCAGGAGCGAGGCAAGCTCACCTTCCCGGCCCTGCTGGGAGAGGCGGAGAGTCGCCGGCGGGCTTCCGCTCTGATCGATGCGGCCATCGCCCAGTTGTCCCCGTGGGGTTCCAGTGCCGCGCCGCTCGTCACGCTCGCCCAGTTCGTGCTGCAAAGGAAACGGTAGGTTATGTCGACGCTGCTTTCGAGCCTCCGGTCGTCCGAGGAACTGCGACGGATGTCGCTGGACCAATTGAACCAGATGGCGACGGAGATCCGGGACGTCCTTTGCAACCTCGTCGCGACCCGCACCGCCCACTTCGCCTCCAATCTCGGCGTGGTCGAATTGACGCTGGCCCTGCATTCGATCTACGACTTCCGCCGCGATCGGCTCATCTGGGACACGGGGCACCAGATCTATCCGCACAAGCTGGTGACCGGCCGGTACAACGCCTTCAGCACCATTCGGACGAAGGGTGGCTTGATGGGCTACCCGAACCCGCTGGAGAGCGAGTACGACCTGTTCATGACCGGCCATGCCGGCTGCAGCGTGTCGACCGTGCAGGGTCTTCGCAGTGGCGACGAACTGCTGGGCGACAACGACCGCCATTCCGTCGCGGTGATCGGGGATGGAGCGTTCCCATCGGGCATTGTCTTCGAGGCGATGAACAATGCGGCCCGCTTCCGGGGCAAGTTCCTCGTCGTCCTGAATGACAACAAGATGTCCATCTGCCCCCGCGTCGGCGGGATGGCGACCTACCTGGATCGGTTGCGCACCAATCCGTTCTACACCGGGTTCAAGTCCGAGGTCGTGCGTGTGCTGAACAAGGTACCCGTGCTCGGCGATCCGGCGGAGCGATTCCTGGCCCAGCTCAAGGAGGCAGCGAAGGCCGGCCTGCACGGCGGCATGCTCTTCGAGGACCTTGGGTTCCGCTACATCGGTCCTATCGACGGCCACAACATCGGAGTGCTCCGCAAGTACTTGGCGATGGTCCGTGACATGCAGGATCCTGTGCTGCTGCACGTGGTGACGGAGAAGGGACGGGGGTTCAAGCCCGCCGAGGAAGACCCGGTCTTCTTCCACACGCCGCCCGCCTTCCGGCAGGAGAACGGCAAGCCGGTGCCGCAGGAGAAATCGTCGTCTCCCGCCTACACCAATGTGGCCCGCGATGCCGTGCTGGCCGAGATGAAACGCAACCCGCGCGTCACCATCCTGACTGCGGCCATGTGCCAGGGGAATAAACTGGAACCGGTGCGTGACGCGTTTCCGGAGCGATTTTTCGATGTCGGCATCTGCGAGAGCCATGCGGTGGCGTTCGCTGCAGGGCAAGCGAAGGCGGGCATGAGGCCGCTGGTGGCCATCTACAGCACGTTCCTGCAGCGCAGCTACGACCAGATCTTCCAAGAAGTGTCGCTGCAAAACCTGCCCGTCACGTTCCTCATGGATCGAGCGGGCCTGACGGGCCCCGACGGTCCGACCCATCATGGCCTCTGGGACATCGGGTACATGCGGATCTTCCCCAACCTGGTGGTGATGGCTCCCGGCGACGCTGCCGACCTGCCACGGATGCTGGAGTTCTCCCTGCAGCATCCGGGGCCGTGCGCGATTCGCTACCCCAAGACCTCGGCCGTCACCTGGCCGGGCGAGCGTCGTCCGGTGGAACTCGGCAAGAGCGAAGTGCTCTCCTGGGGACAGGACGGAACGCTGCTGTGCTACGGTCCGCTGCTGGATGAGTGCGCGCAGGCTCGCGAGAAGCTGGCGCGGGAGGGCATCGACGTGGGCATCGTGAACGCCCGCTTCGTCAAGCCGCTCGACCGGGAACTGCTGGTGCAGATCCTGAAGTCCAGTCCGTTCGTGGTGACGCTGGAGGAAGGCGCCCTGCAGGGGGGCTTCGGCAGCGCGGTGCTCGAACTGGCTGCGGACGAAGGCCTGTCGGCGGCGCACGTGCGTCGTCTGGGCATTCCGGACCGCTTCATCGAGCACGGCGAGCGGGCGGAACTGCTGGCCGACCTGGGCCTGGACAGCGACGGCATCGTGCGGACCTGCCGACAGATGGTCGGTCAAAACCAGACGTACGACCGCGCCGAGTCCCGCTAGTCCCCAGCCTCGCCAGCCCCTACTCCATCGGCCTTCACACCCCAGGCTCCGCGATCCCATGGGCGCAACCGAGTCGAAATCGTTTCGCACGGAGGGGCCATCGCGAGTCATCTTGCTGGGGTCGCGTGATCCGCGGGTGCAGGAAGCTGCCGATCGGCTCAGGCCGGTCATCCAGCAGCACGCCGTCGTGGTGGCCGAGGACTTCCAGCACCAGCTGGATCTGTCGCAGGTCGATGCGGACTTCGCAGTGGTTCTGGGCGGAGACGGCACGATCCTCCGATCGGCCCGTCAGTTGGGACTCCGCCAGCGGCCGATCATCGGCGTCAACCTGGGCAAGCTAGGTTTCCTAGCCGATCTCTCCACGGAGGATTTGGTCGAGGTGTTTCCGGCCATCTGCCGTGGCGAGTTCGCGTTGATCGACCACCTGATGTTGGACTGCCAGGTGCTTCGCCAGGGTCAGTCGGTAGCTCACCGCCTGGGCCTGAACGAAGTCGCCGTGCTGGGTGGGCCTCCGTACTCGCTGCTGGAGATCGATCTTTACGTTGACGCAGAATGGGTAACCACTTATAGTTGCGACGGTCTGATCGTGAGCACACCCGTTGGTTCGACGGCGCACAGCTTGTCTGCCGGCGGACCGATCCTGCGGAAGGACTTGCAGGCGTTTGTGATCTCGCCGATCAGCCCGCACACGCTGACCGTGCGTCCCGTTGTGGATTCAGCGGAACGCACCTACGAGATGGTGGTGCAGCGGCCTCACGCATCGACGGCAGTGGTCGTCGACGGCGAGGTGGCCCTGCTGCTGCAGCCGAACGATCGCATCCGCGTCCAGCGCGGAGCTCCCCGCTTTCAGTTGATCGAAGTTGCCGGCCGGGGCTACTACCGGACGCTTCGCGAGAAACTGGGATGGGGAGGTCGAATCCAAAGGCTGCCCAGCGAATAGTCCGCGCTGCCGCTCGTAGGGAACCTGCATCGCACCTGCCAGCCTTCTCTATCAGCCTTTTAGCACGGATGCTAACCCATGAAACGCGCGTTTCTCGCCGTGGCCTTTGCCTGCGGCCTCGCTTTGCTGCCCTGCTGCCTCTCGAACTCCTGGGGACAGGACCTGCCTCCAGTTCCCGACGCTGGCGTACCTGCGTTGAGTGACCCCGTGTCTGGGGACACCGAAGTCGTGGGATCGGGCGCGGCCGCCCCGTCGACCGATGGCCAGGCACCGGAGGCTCCCACGTTGGGTTCGGGGAGCGACGTGCCGTCGGGCGACACGCCCGCCGATCCGGCTGCGCCCGCGAAGGATTCGGCGGAGGTGCTGCGAGCTCTCCAGGAAGCGAAGCAAGAACTGACGGCGGAGCAGCACCTGCTGCGGTACAAGTACGCCAAGGGCGAGACGATCCGTTACCAGGTCGAACAGTTGGTCACCATCGACACCACGATCTCGGGCAATCGCCAGGAGACCAAGCTGCAGAGTCGTTCGGGGCGAACGCTGCAGGTGCAGGAGGTGGACGCCAGCGGCCAGATGCGGTTCACCAACACGATCGACTATGTCGACATGTGGTCCGAAGTCTCGGGACGGCAGGCGGTGAAGTACGACAGCCGCAAGGACAAGGAAGCGCCGGCCGAGTACCAGGTCGTGGCCAGTCATGTCGGCAAACCGATCAGCGTGATCACGCTCAGCCCGACCGGCCAGATTGTCGAGCGGCGCGATGAGTTCTCGCAGCCGGAACTCGGCCTGGGCGGCGTCTCCATTCCGCTGCCCGAGGGCCCGGTGTCGATCGGCCATGTCTGGTCGCAGCCGATGGAACTGAAGGTACGGACGGAGGACCAGCGGGTGAAGGTCGTGAAGACGCGCGAGGTCTACCGCTTGGAGCGTGTGGAAACGGGCGTGGCGACGATCTCGCTGAAGACCGAAGTGCTGACGCCGCTGGACGACGCGCGCGTCAAGTCGCAGATCATCCAGCGGATCTCGCAAGGCGAAATCCGCTTCGACCTCGATGCCGGCCGCCTGCTCTCCAAGCAGCTCGACTGGGACGAGAGCGTGGTGGGCTTCGCGGGAGCGGAGAGCAACATGAAGTACCTGGCGCGATTCACCGAAACGCTGGATCGATCCGCTCCAGTTTCGGCCGCCGCGCGTCCAGCCAAAACGCGCTAGCGTTTGCTCCGGAACCACTGGAACCGCACCCACGACCATGGGCGATCTTTTCCCCGGGCCTCGCGAACGTGTCATCGGCCGTTCGCGGGGCCTGTGGTGTTTCTGGACGGGCCGTTGCCATGTGTCCCGTCGGTGGTTCCCCGACGTCCCATGGCACTCAGTGCCCCGCTTCCGGTGCACTCGCCATCTGCAGCAGGGCAACCTGGGGACAACGAAGCGTGACACGCCTCGCGTGTTTACTCGCAACATCTCGACGCAGGCGCGTTTGCTTGTGGCTCCCCGAAGTCGGGCATAGAATGACGGACCGGACCGCCCGCCTCGACTCCCCTATGCTCCAGCGTGCCCAGCCAGACATCCGCGGCCTCGTGCGGATCTGTCTTGTTCCGCGTTCGGCCGACGCGTCTCTCCTGCCCCGAAAGTGTTTCGCATGCTATCCGCCCGTGACCCGCTGGTTTCTCTTCGACGATTAACCGGTTTCGCGAGTTTCGCCCTCGTTGTGTGCGTGCCGCTGACGAGCGATCCACCGGCGGCAGGTCCGCGGGCCGCGTGGGCGGCGGAGGTGCAGGTCGCCGCTGCGGAGGCCCCCGACTATCGTGCCGAGCTGCCGCGCATCGCGCCGAAATCGCCGGAGGAGGCGTTGCGCACGTTTCATGTGCTGGACGGGTTCCGCATGGAGCTGGTGGCGGCGGAACCGGACGTGGTCGATCCGGTCGCCATCTGCTTTGATGCCGACGGAACGATGTACGCCGTGGAGATGCGTGGCTATTCGGAGGACGAGGGGCAAAATCTGAGCCGGATCCGGCAGCTGCGCGACCGCGATGGCGATGGACGATACGAGACCAGCACGATCTTCGCAGAGGGGCTGGGCTGGCCGACGGCGGTCACCTGTTACGGGGGCGGCGTGTTCGTGGCGGTGGCGCCCGACCTGCTGTTTTTGCGCGACACCGACGGCGATGGGCGGGCCGAGCAGCCGGAGGTGGTTTACCAGGGGTTCGGCCGCAGCAACGTGCAGGGACTGGTCAACACCTTCCAATGGGGCCCCGACCAGCGGATCCACGGCGTGACCAGCAGCTCGGGGGCGGAGTTGACGGGAGCGGCACCGCAGGCGGTGACGCTGCGCGGACGCGACTTCTCCTTCGACCCGGCGACGCGGCAACTGGAGGCGACAACGGGTGGCGGCCAGCACGGGATGACCTTCGATGATTGGGGCGACCGTTTTGTCTGCGCCAACAGCGACCATATCCAGCAGGTGATGTACGAAGACCGCTACTGGCTCCGCAATCCGCGGGTATCGCCGCCGCCCTCGCGTGTAAGTATCGCCAGCGATGGGCCGCAGGCGGACGTGTTTCGCACGAGCGCCGTGGAGCCTTGGCGGCTGGTGAGGACTCGCCTGCGCGTGTCCGGTGTGGTGCCGGGACCGATTGAGGGCGGTGGACGCGCGTCTGGTTACTTCACCAGCGCCACGGGCATCACCATCTATCGCGGCGATGCCTATCCGCCCGCCTACCGGGGCATGGCCTTCGTGGCCGACGTAGGCAGCAACCTGATCCATCGCAAGCGATTGACCGACGAAGGAATCCGCTACCGCGCGGATCGCATCGACGAGGGCTGCGATTTCGTCACCTCCGACGACAACTGGTTCCGGCCGGTGCAGATGGCCAACGGACCGGATGGCTGCCTGTACATCGTGGACATGTACCGGGAAGTGATCGAGCATCCGGCGTCGCTGCCGCCGGAGATCAAGCAGCATCTGGATCTGACCAGCGGTCGGGATCGCGGCCGCATCTGGCGGCTGGTGCCGGGCGACTACCGGCCGGTCGCTCGTCCCTCGCTGGACCAGGCCGACACGCCTGCACTGGTCGCCACGCTGCAGCACGCGAATGCGTGGCACCAGGAGACGGCGGCGCGGTTGCTGTACGAGCGTCGCGATCCGCAGGCAGTCGAACCGCTGCGGGAGCTGGTTCGACAGGGTACCGACCAGGCGCGCTGGCGCGCCCTGCAGGTGCTGCGGTCGCTTGACGCGTTGACCGAAGCCGACCTGCTGGTAGCGCTCGCCGACACCCATCCCCAAGTGCGTCGCCATGCGGTCCGCCTCAGTGAACCGCTGGCGGCAACTTCCATTCCCTTGCGACAGGCGTTGCTCGCCCGCGTCGAGGACGACTCACCGCGTGTACGATTGCAACTCGCTTTCACGCTTGGGGAGTTGCCGGCCGGAGAGGAACGACGGCGCGCCCTTTCGCAGCTGGCCGCTCGCCACCTCGACATCCCCTCCATCGCCGCGGCCGTGCAAAGCTCGCTGGCGGAAAACGAAGTGGTGCAGGTGCTGACAGAAATCGGTCACAAGGCGGGGCTGGCGGAGTCGCCGGCGGGCAGGGCGTTGCTTCGCCAATTCGCCGGCCAGGTGGCTCGACAGCAGTCTCCTGCGGCGACCGCCGAACTGGTAGCCTTCCTCGCCCAGGATCGTCCCGACCGCGCGGCGATCTGGGCCGCGGTGCTGCCCGAATTCACGCGCGGCAACGACTCACCGGTGATCCGCGAATTGCAGACGCTCCAGCAAGGCCGTATCTGGCGCGACACGCTCGCTCAATCGGCCCACGTCGCCGCGACAACGGACGCTCCGCTGGCCAACCGTCGAGTGGCCGTGGAACTCCTGGGGCTGGAGGACTGGAGTGGCGTGGCGCCGATCTACGAGTTGCTGCTGCAACCAGCGCAGCCGCTGGAACTGCAGGACGCCGCCTGGGATTCGCTCAAGCAGCGTCTCCAGGTCGAAGCCGCCGAACTGGCGATTGCCAGCTGGCCCACGCTCGGACCCCAGATGCGGACTCGCGTGATGGACTGGCTGCCCTCCTTCGAGGCGGGTCGGACGGCGGCGGTGCAGGCCTTGGAGTCGGGGCGGATTGCTTTCGCGGAACTGACGGCCAGCCAGCGCGCGGCGTTGGCTCAAGTCCTGCCGGCCGAACAGTGGACTGCGCTCGAAAAACGATTCGCCGGCCCTGCTTCCGGCGCCGACCGCGCCGCCGTGTTCGCCACGTACCGCGAGGCCCTGGCG
>JBIIEC010000170.1:0-11273 GCA_044238045.1 Pirellulaceae bacterium
TCGCGCATTATCAAATTGGGCAGGGGTTTAGAGGCGTTTTCGCAAGTCGAGTTGCAGGTGGACCTCCGGGCCAGTTTTTCTTGCCTGCCAGCTTTGCGCGCAGGGTCTGTTCAGAACACGCGCAGCGTCTTGTCGAACCGATGGCAGCCGATCAGGGCTGTTTGGAGGGACGGATCGGGGTGGGGGAAAGAGTGGGGCCGACCGGCGGATGACCGCCCGACATCCCACTCCCAATCCGGTTGCTGCCTGCGAGCGAGGCGCGATCGCTAGAATGAAACCGGACTTGGCCAGGCCGTTGGAGAAGGGGCGACATCCAAGGATGGCGGCTTGGCGAACCGTCTGAATGGATTGGGTTTTGGGAGCTGGGGCGATTGTGGCGAGGGGAGGTTGAGGTGAGTGACAAGCGCGGGTTGCCGGTGGTGGGGCTGACGATGGGGGAGCCCACGGGGGTCGGTCCGGAGTTGTGCCTGCGTGCGCTGGCGGCACCCGCGGAAACCTTGGGATGTCAGCCGATCGTCTTTGGGGACGCGAGCGTGCTGGATCGGGTGGCGGCGTGCGTCGGCCTGCCGCCTGCGCTGCGGCGTATCAGCTGGGCCGATTGGATGTCGAGCGAAACGATTCCCACCGAACCGACCGTGGTGGACTTGTCGCAGGTATCGGCCGCGGAGATCGAGCCGGGTTGTTTTGGACCTTTCACGGGGCGGGCCAGCTACGCGTACATCCAGGCGGCCATGGACGCCGCTTCGGCAGGACGCCTGGACGCCATCACGACGGGGCCAATCCAGAAAGAAGCCCTGCACCAGGCGGGCATCCAGATGCCGGGCCACACGGAGATGTTCGCCGCGCGGTTCCAGGCGCCGCGCTGGTGCATGATGCAGTACTCCGACGCCATCACCTGCACTTTTGTCACGGTGCATGTGGGGTATGCCGAAGTGCCGGGTCTGTTGACCACCCAGCGTATCCTGGACGTAATTGAGTTGACGGCGGAGGCATTGCAGCGGATTCGACGACGGTCCCCCAGCTTGGTCGTCTGTGGATTGAATCCGCATGCGGGGGAGCATGGACTGTTCGGCCAGCGGGAGGAGGAGCGGCTGATCCAGCCGGCGATTGACGCGGCGCGGCGGGCGGGGCTGCGGGTGGAGGGTCCCTTGCCGCCCGACACGGCCTTTGTCCCCGCGAAACGCGCCACGACGGATGCGTTCATTTGCATGTACCACGACCAGGGCCACATCCCGGTCAAAGCCCTGGCCTTCGACTCGGCGGTCAACACCACGCTCGGCCTGCCGGTCATCCGCACGAGCGTCGACCACGGAACGGCCCTCGATATCGCCTGGAAAGGTCTCGCTAACCCGGGCAGCCTGTTCTCCGCCCTCCGCCTGGCATCGCAATTGAGCCGGGATGGAGAGACCCCGTGACTTGCAAAGATCCGAGCGAACGAACAAAATTTGGGAGACCAAGAATGCACGAGTTCGCGGCTTGCCGCGGGGCGCAGCCGCTTGGCTGGCCGCCGCTTGTCGCATCGCTGTGATTACGTCCTTGTGTTTCCGTCGCTGTGTTCGCTCCGATTGGATCGCTCGGCTGGTTGGTCTGATTACTTGGCTGTTATGGTCCCTGTCTTTACGTCGCTTGATGTTCCGCTTCGCGCGCCAGTGGACTCGTTGGTTGGGTTGCTTGGGTCGCCTTCGCGGCGGTCGAGTGAGCTGGGAAGGGGGGAAGGCCGGCAGGCCGTCCTCGATCGGCTCGGGAGACGCCTGGCGGTGGGCAGGGGCTTGAAGGTCGCGCAGACGTCGTGAGAGTGACGTCCAAAAAAGGGGATGGCCGGAACAATGAAGCTGGACGCGCAGGCTTTGGGAGTTGAAGGCACGGTGGACCAGTTGCGTCAGCTGCTGGTGGCGAAGTTCGATGTGGCCACCTCGACCGATGTCATCGATCCGCGCGAACCGCTGTTCGCCGCAGGAGTCGGACTCTCGTCGATGGAGGGCATGGAACTGCTGCTGGAGATCGAGCGGGTGTTCGATGTTGAAATCGACGACGTCGAGGCCTGGATGGACGATTCGCCGACGTTGCTGCGCGTGGCGGAGTACGTTGTGGATCGCTCGCAGCGGGGCTCGAGCCACATGCCGGAGGGGCTGGGACGCCCGGGAATGGGGAGCCAAGGGATGGGGGGAGTCGACCGACCTCGCTAGGTCGTTGTCTTGCGGACAAGAGGTTGGCCTGCCAGGTGATTGTGCTGCGTGTCCGCAGGGCTCTTGATGGCAGGGTGGAGGTGATCGACCGCAGGATCGGATTTGCGTCACTTCCTCCGTCAACGAAACTCGCCGCTACTGGCGCCCTCCACTGTGTCGCACTCGCATGGACCCATCCGCCGATCCTGCTGCTCCGCCTCCGAACCATGGCAGACGGCTGCTGGTCGTGGCGATCCTCGCCGGTCTCGTGCTGCTTGTCCTGTGGTCGATCCGCGACTGGGTGCGTTGGGAGGAGCTGGCTCGTCGTGAGTCGGAACTGCGCCAGCTTTACGCTCTGTACCCCGTCCGTTTCTATCTCGGCGCCTTCGTGCTCTATGTGGTCGTCACGGCGCTGTCGCTGCCGCTCGCCACGACGCTGACGCTGGCCTATGCGTGGTTGTTCGGCTTCGTGCCCACCGTGGTTCTGGTGAGTTTCGCGGCGACGGCCGGCGCATCGCTGGCGTTCTTGTTGAGCCGCTATCTGCTGGCGGATCTGGTTCGTGACCGCCTGGGCGACCGTTTGCGAGGCATGGACGAGTCGATGCGGCGAGACGGCGCGTTCTACCTGCTGGCTCTGCGCCTGCAGCCGCTTGTGCCGTTCTTCGTCATCAATCTGGTGATGGGCCTGACGCAGGTGCGTCTGTGGACCTTCTGGTGGGCGAGCCAGTTGGGCATGTTCCCCGCCACCTGTGTCTTCGCGTCGGTGGGCGCGGCGTTGCCGAGCCTGGAACGACTGTCGCGCGAGGGGCCTGGCAGCCTGGTGGATGGACGCATCTTCATGGCGCTGGCCCTGCTGGGCATCTTTCCGCTGGCCATTCGCTGGCTGCTGCGTCGCGTGGGAAGATAGTTCAGCACACGGCGAGTGCTGACTACTTACTTCCCGCGAGCTTAAGCACCGTTTCGAATTCGCGCGGGCGCACGGGCTGGACCGACAGCCGCGATCCCTTCCGCAGCAGCTCCATCTCCTTCAGCTCCGCATGCTCGCGCAGGTCCTGTAGCGCGAGGGGGCGGATGAATTTGCGGATGAGCTGCACGTCGACCATGTACCACACCGGAGCTTCCTCGGTGGACTTGGGATCGTGGTAGTCATGCTGTGGATCCCACGCGGTCCAGTCGGGATAGCTGGCCTTGACGATCTTCGCGAGGCCCACGATGGCGCTGGGATCGGCGTTGGAGTGGTAGAGCAGCACCTGGTCGCCGACGCGCACCTGGTCGCGCAGGAAGTTGCGGGCCTGGTAGTTGCGGATGCCGTGCCAGTAGGTGCGCTTGGCTTTCTCGGCGGCGAGGTCGTCGATCGAGTAGGTCGAGGGCTCGGTCTTGAACAGCCAGTACTGTTCGGCGGTCTTGGCCATGGAACGCTCCTGTCACCCCATCCACGTCGCAAGGCGGCCGCGAAGCGCCCCGCGCGCCATGCTCGCGGGTCCGCAGCCACTGGCCGACAGTTTCCTGCATTTCCTCGCGGGCGGACAGGGGGTTTCGGCAATGAGCGGCGCCCGTTCGTGGCGTGCGAAACAGCCGACCGATGATGGCCGCGCGCGTCTCCGCGATCTACTTGGCGGATCCTGCGGCGAGCGGCTCGTGGAACTCCCCGCCCTGCTCTTCACCGGGCATGTGCTCCTCGCCTTCCCGGGCATCGAACTCACTCCAGGCGGCGAGCGCGAGGTCGCAGGCGCGAGGTTCGCAGGAAATACGCACCGCCTGGGGACCGGGCGACTCATTGGGCTTCGCCGTGGCCGGCACGTCGGGCGCGGGGAACGCTTCGGCAACGCCGCGGGGCGCGACGGCCAGCGCCGCGTCGACGAGCTTTGCCAGGTGGGGCGCGGTAGCAGACGGTTCCTCCTCCCCGCGTGCGGCGCGCGGCACGCTGCTGGAGACGTACGTTCCTTCCTGGAAGGCCTTGATGAGGTCGGCTGAAGTGAAGTCGCCGTCGCCGTTCCAGTCACCTTCCGCGTAGGTGGCGTTGGCGATGATTCCGTCTTCGTACTTGCCTGCCTGGAAGACAATCACCAGGTCGGTCGAATTGAACTGGCCGTCGTCGTTGACATCGCCCGTCACGGTCGCAGACGCTGCCGATCCGGGCGAGCCGCCGATCGAATTGCTTGCCTTCCATGCGGCGGCCCGCGACCAGGCGGTCAGGTCGTTGGCGGCAGGGTCAATGATTTCCAGCGAATAGCCGGGGCCATCGGTCGAGGGGTGCCAGGCGTCTTGGTAGGTAAACTGCTGCAGCAGCGCGTCACCGGATCGCACCGTGATGGTTTCGGAGCGGTTGCTGAGCGTGCCCTGCCACTGGCCGGCGACGCTGATGTTGGCCAGAGGTCGATAGCGTTCGTTGAATGCCGCCAGGTCCTCCACGACCACCACGCGCTGTCCTGGCGCGAGCAGGCGGACGGGGGACGAGGCGAAGTTGAAGTCGACGCCCTGCTCTTCCGCGCCCACGACGATCGTCGCCAGCCGCGTGTTGCTGAGGTCGATTGTCTCGCTGGAGATGTTCACCAGCTCGATGAACTCAAAGGCATCGGCGTCGCGGAAACCGGCGGCAACCTCGCGCGTCGAGGGGTCGGCCGGATGGTAGTGGACTTCGGACACGCGCAGGTTGGCGGCGGTGGCGGGCACGACGTTGACCAGGAACTTGGCTTCGTCGATGGCCGACCACTCGGTGCCGTTCAGCACGCGCACGCGCACCTGGCTGGACTGCTGCAGCGTGAAGGGGCCTTCATAGAGTCGCGCGGACGGACTGACGCCGCCGCCGATCGAACGCGGATCGGAGTCATCGAGCGTATAGTAGATTGCGCCGGTCGCCGCCTGCAGCGCGACCTGCTGACCCGGTGACAGGACACCGCCACGCTGGGCAAACGTGGCGGCCGCCGTCTTGGGGTAGAGGCCGAGCGTACGGAAGAGGCCGACCAGCTCGTTGGTGCGAGTCGGGAACCATTGGGCAAGCACCCTGTTGCGTTCGGCGTTCCATTCGACATTCCGCGTGTAAGGTGTGGCGCGATGCTGGTCGCCCCACCGCGCCGACTCGGCAATCAAGCCCGGTGCGATGCGATCGGTAATCTCCATGTAGCGTGCTGCCGGCACGTTCCGCTCCGGGTAGGCCGGATCCCACTTGCTATTGGCCGGATCGACGTACAGCGCGCCGCCGTTGAAGGCGTGTTTGTGGACGCGGTCGCCGAACAGCGTACGGAACTCCAGGCTCGTGCGCAGATCGCGGAACGGCAAAGCCACGCCCTGCGAGTCGGTGATCAGCGACTGCGACCGGTTGCTGCGCAGCAGCAGCGACCATTCCGCGTCCCAAACGAAGAACTTGAAGCCATCGCTGTCGGCGCTGTTCTCGCGGCCCAGGTAGTAGTTCTTGAAGGGCCAGTCCGCGTTGCCGCCGTAGTAGTTGGCGATCAGGTAGTCGGAGTAGTTGACCGGGTCCAGGTAGCGAGGCGCCTGGGGGTTGTCGGAGCCGTCGGCATTGAGGCCCTGCGCTTCCATGTAGTACGCGGTGCGGGCCTGTTCGGTGGTGGCGGTGCGGATCGAGGCCGTCATCCGCGTGAGCGTGCTCCAGGCCGTGCGGCCGCGGGAGGTCCGGTAGCTGTCGCCTTCCGAGTTGGTGGGAGTTCCTGAGTTTTGTCCATCCCAGGCATAGCGGTCGGATCCGAAGTAGGCGGCACCGAACGAATCGTCCGGCCGCTCCACCACGTTGTACATTCCCCAGTAGACGCCGTTGATGTAGAGGTGCACGTTGCGACCGCGCGGCGCGGGCTGGCCCATCGCCAGTTGCGTGCGTCGCATGAACTCGTCGCGCGCGTACTGCGGCTGCCCGCCCGCGTCACCCCACTGCCATCCGTCGTTCGACTCCATCCGCAGCGTCAACGTGTCGAACTCCTGCGCCCCGCCCGCGCCGAAGATCGGATACTTCACCGTACTGTCCCCGTACTTCGTCTTGAACAGCAGGCGGAACGACTTCTTCTTGGTCAGCCCATAGTCGCGGAACGCCCCGCCCTGGATGCGCACGCCTGCGTCCGTCTGGAAACCGTCGGTGCCGTCCGGATTCACCCACTCCACCGATGTCGGTCGCTCCCAGGCCGAGCCGCTGCTGTTCGGGTTCGTGTAGATGCCGCGGGCGCCGAACATGTCGGTGATGTTCATGACCAGGGAGATCGAGGGAATCGCCACCAGCGACTGCTCCACCACCGCCTTCGCCTCCGCCAACGGCAGGGCCTTGTTGCCGGCAATCAGTGGGAACTGGTCGTCGCTGTCGAGGCCGTAATCGGGTGGCGTCGTTCCCCAGCGCGCGGGGAAGCCGGCAGCGAGTGTCGTTGCGGCCGTCTGGTTCACGACATCGGCCGTGAAGAAGTACGAGTGCGTGTCGACGTTCGTCGGCACCAGTCCGGGCGCGAAGGCCCGCGCGCGGATCGTGGTCGTGCGATCGACGGTGATCGGTCCCGCGTACTGCGTCCCCGTGCTGTCCGTCGGCACCGATCCGTCGGTCGTGTAACGGATGACCGCCCCGGGCGTATCCGTCAAGATCTCCAGCGGGAACGGAGCCTTGAAGAAGCCGCGGTCCACGCTGAAACGCGTGTCGGCCACGAGGCCCGGCAGCACCGTACCGTTGTCGGCGCCCGGCGTCGCCGTGGTCAGGAAGCCGGGCGTCAGCTTCGCATCGAGTCCGTACGCCAGGTCGGTGCGCTGCGCCGGATACTCCGGGCCGTACGCGTGGATCGCCTCCCCCGACGCCGACATCAGCGCCAAGTACTCGCCCCCCTCGGTGAGCTGGAAGTTCGTGTGCAGACGGCCCGTCTGGTCTTGTGACGGGTTGCGGATATCCAGGCCCGAGGCATAGACCACCAGATGGCCCATCGCCGGGATGATCGTGTCGCCGGGGAACGCCCACTTGGTCGGATTCCACGGTTCGTCGGTCAGGAAGAGTCCCGCCAACGAAACGGGCGAGTCGACCAGATTGCGCAGCTCGATCCAGTCGGGCGTGAGCTTCTCGCCGACGAAGGTGCTGGTGGCCGGATTCAGTACGATCGTCGTGGGCGCGGTGGCGCTGGACGCCATGAATTCGCTGATGACCAGCGGTTGTGCCGTGACGTTCAGCCGCACACGCACCTCCGCCGAATTCGCCGTTCCATCCGCAGCGCGATAGGTGAATCCGTCCACGCCCCGGAACCCCGTGTTGGGCGTGTAGTTGAACGCGCCTGACGGCTCCAGAGACAAAGTTCCATACTGCGGACCCGTCACGAGCGAAGCGGACAGTGGCGAACCCTCGACGTCGGAATCGTTGGCCAGGACGCCCAGTTCCGCGGTAACCTGTGTCGGACGATCAGCGATGGCCAGATACGAATCGGGTACTGCCACCGGAATGTCATTCACCGCCGTCATGGTCAGCAAGACGGTCGTCGGTCCGGATGTATCCACGCCGTCGGTCACCCGGTAGCTGAACGTATCGGGGCCCGCATAGTTCGCCTCGGGAACGTACGCGAACGAACCGTCCGCCTGCAGTGTCAGCTGGCCGCGCGCGGGGCCGACGTCCAAAGTGACCGAGAGCGGATCGCCGTCGGCATCGACGTCGTTAGCCAGCAAGCCCTGGGCGGCGTTGACCGATAGTGTACTGTCCTCGATGGTCGAATACGTGTCAGCCATCGTCTGCGGCGCGGTGTTCACCACCAGTGTCACCGTCACCGGCGCGGAAAGAGTCACCGCATCCTGCACGCGATACCCGAACGTCGCCGTGCCATGGAAACCCTGCGGATCGTAGGTGAACGAACCGTCGGCTCGCAGGTCCAGCGATCCGGCGGTCACGGGCGTGTCGAGCACGGCCTGCAGCGCGATCGCGTCCGGGTTGATGTCGTTCGCCAGCACACCGTCTGCGGCGGCCACCGTCAGCGGCACGCGCGGTTGCGCCTTGTAGCCGTCGGCCACCGGCACGGCAGCATCGTACTTCGGCAGGATACGCAACCGCACCGTCGCCAGCTGCGGCGACTCGCGCAGGTCCTTCGCGCGATACGTAAACGAGTCCTCGCCGAAGAAGTTCGGGTCCGAGTCGTAGAAGAAGGAACCGTTCGGCTGCAACGTCAGCTTCCCATGGACCGGGGGAGTCACCAGGACGGCCGTCATGGCGTCGCCATCGGGATCCTGGTCGTTCGCCAGCACGCCCGGAGCCGCGATGGCAAAGAAGGCCGCGTCCTCGTCACTGGAGTACGAGTCGTCCTGGACCACGGGCGGCCGGTTGTTGTAGTAGTTCCGCAGCGATTGGACGCCGGCCTGCACTTCGCCTTCGGACAGCGGGCCGTTGTAGACACGGATCTCGGCCAAGTCGCCGGTGAAGGGGTTGTCGCCGGTCAGCAGCTGGCCAAACGCCATGCCCAGCGAAGCGCGGGGCTCGCTGCTGACATCCGTGCGGCTGGCGACACGCTGGTCATCGACGTAGAGCGACAGTTGCGATCCGCTGCGGGTGATCGTCGCCACATGCACCTGTCCATCGTTCCAGCCGCCGGCTGGGGAATAGACGGTCTGCGAGGGCTTGCCGAAGCCGCCGCCCATGCCTGCGGCGATCTGGCCCGATGCATTGATGCTCAACCCCCAATCGGGCGCGAAGCCCAGGTTGCTGCCGTCCACGAGGCCCGTGTTGCGGAACCATTCGGTCGTACCGCCCTGCAGATTGGTGGTGCTCGTGGCGAACGTGACCATCACCGAGAAATCGTTGGCTCGCGACAACGGATTACGCGGCTCCGCTACGACGAACCCGTCCGCGCCATCCGCTGGCGCGAAACGAATGGCCGCGCGACCGCCCAAAGCCCCCTCCACCAGCTTCGGCGTTCCACTGGCCACGGCCGGAACGCTCGACTTCAGGTCCACCCACGTCGCTACGGTGTCACCCGAATTCAGCGTGGCGGCCAGGTCCTCGGCACGCCATTGAGCGATCAGGTCGCCGGCCAGCAGCGCGCGAGGTTCCAACGTCTCCACCCAGGCCGCCCCCGGGCCGACCCGATGCGCAGTGCGGCGACGCGTCGTTCGTCGCCGTGAACGCAGAGCCCGCGCAATCCACGACTCCGCCGCTGCCTCCGTCGCCCGTGCGTCGCTTTCGCAGCCTGAAAGTGGGTGAGATCCGTTCCGCATGATGGTCGCCTTCATCGGGGAATCCGTCTGCTAATGTCAATCCTGGAAACGCCAAGCCGCCCGCCACAGCCCGTCTCCATGGTCTCCAACAAACGCTCCATCGTAGCCCAAGTCGCAAGTTTCTCCTACATTTTTCACCGCCTCGTCGACAGGCCTCGCGGCTGGTCTGACGCCTCAAGCCAGCGTGGGTTCGTCCTCATTTTGTAGGTAAACGAATCTGAACCGCTGGCTCGTCTGGAGCGGGCGATCATCGGCGCGAATTGTGGAAAACCGCGATCCGCTCGACGTCTCGTTTCTGGGGCCCGATCAAGGAGATTTAACCTCGGAGTGCGCGGAGCGAAACGTTCAAGCTGGCGCCGGGGGTTGAGCAGGTTCTTTACGGACGAGCGCGACGGCAATGGAGCCGAACCAGCTGTGGGCCGACCTCTGCGTGGCCCGGCCTGCCAAGTTGGGGACTCCTCCAGAAAAGTCGGCAGGCAATCCCGGGTACTCAGGGAGGAACCACTTATAATGAAGCCGCGTGCAGCTTGGGGATGATTGGGGGTATCGCGCGGTGGAACGGCGGGCATCGTCAGGCAAGGTGGCATCGGAGGGCGAGATGGGTTCAGGCTTAGTCGGCGTAGGGCGCCGAGGGCTCTGGCGACGGATGATGACGTGGGCCGTCATCGCCGCGTGGTCCGTTGTCGTTGCCAGCGGCACGGCGGTCGCCCAGGACGTCCAGCAGGTGATCCACATCAGCGTGGACGGCCTGCAAGGCAAGGAACTGGAAACGTTGATGCTGGAGACGCCCGAGCGGTTTCCGACGTTCCATCGTTTCGTTCGCGAAGGCGCGTACACGTTCAACGCGCGGAACGACTTCTTCAGTAGTTGGACGCTGCCGAATCATGCGACCATGATGACGGGTCGCCCCGTGCTGCAGCCGGAGGACGATCCGACCGTCCATCACGGATACACACAGAACGTGGATCCTCGCCCCACCACGACGCTGAACAACGCCGGCAATCCGCTGGCCGGCTACATCGCCAGCACGTTTGATCGCGCGCACGACCATGGCCTCACCACGGCTCTCTACTCGGGCAAGTCGAAGTTCTCGCTCTTCAACCAGACCTGGTCGATTACCGCCGAATCGAACGGCGGTCGTCCGGACACCTATCTGGCCAATGGTGACCAGGGGCGGTCGAAGATTGATCGTTATCTTTACGAGAGCGGCAATGGTACTTCGCAGAAGCTCGTCGCGAGGATGCTCGAGGAGTTCAAGACGACGCCGTACAACTACGCATTCCTGCACCTCGCCGATCCCGACAGTGTGGGACACGACATGGGGTGGCGGACGCCGGAATGGATCGACAGCGTGGCGCTGGTCGACAACGTCCTGGGACAGGTCCTCGACTTCGTCGGCTCGGACTCGCGATTCCGCGGGCAGACGGCCATCGTGTTGACGGCCGATCACGGCGGTTCCCTGCTGAATCACGGGGACACCACCGAGTTCGCGAACGTCAACATACCGCTGATGGTGTGGGGTCCCATGGTTCCGCCGGGCTACGACCTTTATACGCTCAACGAAATGACGCGGCGCGATCCGCAAAACACCATCCCGAACTACCGAGCTCCGCTGCAGCCGATCCGCCACGGCGACTCGGCCAACCTCGCCATGTCGCTGCTGGGGCTGCCCGCCGTCGAGGGATCGTACATCAACGCGCGGCAGGACCTGCGCGTGGAACTGCCGGTGTCCCTCGTCTGGGATGGAACCGATGCGCAGGCGGGCGTCGCGGGGGACGGCAGCAGCTGGAACGATCCACGAAACTGGACGCGGCGCGGAGTTGTTGACCGCATGCCGATCGCGGGTGACATCCTGACCCTGCCGCAGAACTCCGGCGTGACGACCATCCAGGTGCCGTCCACGTTGCCGCTCGATTCGATCCAGGCGGCCGGCGCGTA
>JBIIEC010000561.1:0-3291 GCA_044238045.1 Pirellulaceae bacterium
GACTCGGCAGACGGCCCTCTTGGGAGGTGTGGACTTGGCAAGCCACCTTTCCGAGATGCGTGCGCCGCGCCGCAGCGCCAAGATCGGCAGGGGATTCGAAACCAACAAGGAAGTTGTGACCCTGTTCCATACCATTCGGGACTCGCTGAAGGACCGCAGTCGCTCGCCGCGCACGCACGCGCCGGCGCCGCTTCCGCTGCGCCCCCGCGCGCGATTCCCCTTCCCAGCCAGCTCCCTCCTGCCGAGCTTGCCTTCCCGCTGCTTCCCGCCGCGTTCCGGTTGCGGAACCCCTTCCGCGCACACCGCATCGCGACGCTCGTTCCAACTCCTCACCGGGTGCTTCCTTGGCGTGCTGCTGGTGATCCTGTCAGCCCGTCGTGGGGAGGCGCAGTTGAACTGGCAGGGCGATTGGGGCGAAGCATCGCCGCGTGTGCAAGTGATGCAACCCGCCACGCCCGCTCCTTCTCCTGCTCCCGTCGCCGGCGCCACCGTCGGTTCACGCCGCGTGCGCATCTTCCCTCGCAGCAGCGTGCCCTGGAACGTGCGGATTCCTCCCGCGGAGAACGGCGAGCGTGTCGTGATCATCGACTCGGGCGTCAACATCGTGATCGACAACGTCGCCGGTTTCGACACCGTCGACATCTCCACCGATCGCGTCGTGATCTGGACGCGCGGTGGAGCGTTGCCGGGCATGGCGGGCGACGAAGGGGGAGCGGCGGCGGCCGAGGGCTCGCCGTCGGCAACGGGCGAGGATCGCAATCCGCCCTTCGAGTTCTACATGGAAGGCAACATCGTCTTCCGGCAGCAGGACCGAGTGATCTACGCCGAGCGGATGTACTACAACGTTGAACGTCAGGAAGGCGTGGTCCTCGATGGAGAACTGCTGACTCCCATCCCCGACTACCAGGGACTGGTGCGGCTCAAGGCCGACGTGCTGCGGCAGATCGACCCGAATCATATCGAAGGCTACAACGGCGCGGTAACGACCAGCCGCATGGGCGTGCCTCGCTACTGGCTGCAGGCCGGCGACTTCCAGTATGAGTCGCTGCCGAGCGTCACGGACAACATGTCGCCCGGCGGACTCGGCGGCGCCTCGATCGTCGGCCCGGGCCGCAAGCGGATCACCAGCCGCAACAACCGGGTCTACCTTTCCGAAGTCCCCGTGTTCTACTGGCCGTTCCTGGCCGCCGACCTCGACCAGCCGTCGTTCTACCTGGAATCGATCCGGATCAACAACGACAGCGTCTTCGGCACGCAGGTGCTGACCGACTGGAACCTGTACCAGCTGCTGGGCTGGCGAGGCGCGCCGGCTGGCACGCGCTGGACCGGTTCGGTCGACTACCTCAGCAAACGCGGCCTGGGTCTCGGCTCCCACTTCGAATACGACCGCCCCAGCTTCCTCTGGTTCCCCGGACGCACCATCGGCTTCGTCGATGCCTGGGGCATCAACGACAGCGGCCTCGACAACCTGGGCCTCGGCCGCCGCGAACTCCAGCCCGAGACCGACCTCCGCGGCCGCGTCCTCGCCCGGCATCGCCAGTCGCTGCACGATGGCTGGCAGTTCACCGGCGAACTGGGACTGATCAGCGACCGCAACTTCCTCGAACAGTACTTCGAGCAGGAGTGGGACCAGGAGAAGGACGAGTCGACCGGCGTGGAACTGAAGAAGACCCGCGACAACCATTCGTTCTCCATCACCGCCGATGTGCGGCCCAACGACTTCTTTACGCAGACGGAATGGCTGCCAAGGCTGGACCATTTCTGGATCGGGCAACCCATCCTGGGCGACTACCTGACGTGGACCGAGCACAGTTCCTTGGGGTACGCGCAGCTGCGCACGGCCGACGCGCCCGAGGATCCGACCGAAGCGGCGCTCTTCCAGCCGCTGGCGTGGGAGCAGGACGTGAACGGTGTGCGGGCCACGACCCGCCATCGCCTGGACCTGCCGCTGCAACTGGGCGGCGCCAAGATCGTGCCCTATGTGCTGGGCGAAGCGGCTTACTGGGGCGAGGACCTGACGGGCAATGAAACCACCCGGTTGCTGGGCCAGGTCGGCATCCGCGGCAGCATTCCCTTCTATCGCATCGACCCGACGGTCCAGAGCACGCTGTTCAACGTCAATGGAATCGCCCACAAGGTGGTGCTGGAGAGCGACCTGTTCTACGCCAACTCGGACGTGCCCATGGGCACGCTGCCGCTGTACGACGCGGTGGATGATGACGCGATCGAGTTCTTCCGCCGGCGGTTCTACTTCACGACGTTCGATGGAGCCCCCGGCGGGAACATTCCGCTGCCCTTCGACGAACGCTACTACGCGCTCCGTGGCGGCATGCAGCGGTGGGTCACCGCGCCCAACCCCGAAATCGCCGACGACCTGATGGTCTGGCGCCCCGCCATCCGGCAACGCTGGCAGACCAAGCGTGGCCTGCCCGGACAGCAACGCGTCGTCGACTGGATCACGTTCGACACCGAAGCCTTCATCTACCCCGATGCCGAGCGCGACAACTTCGGCTCCAACGTCGGCCTGCTCAGCTACGACCTTCGCTGGCACGTGGGCGATCGCTTCACCGTGCTCTCCGACGCCCAAGCCGACTTCTTCGACAGCGGCATGAAGACGATCTCGCTGGGAGGCATGATCAGCCGGCCCGGCGTGGCCCGCTATGTGGCCGGCGTCCGTTCCATCGAAGGCCCCATCAGCAGCCAGATCGTCTACGGTTCGGCCAGCTATCGACTCAGCCAGAAATGGATCGCCAACTACGGCAGCACCTACGATTTTGGCGAAACAGGCAACATCGGCCAGCGCGGCGAAATCGTCCGCGTCGGTGAATCGTTCCTCGTCGGGCTCGGCTTCAACTACGACAGCAGCCGCGACAACTTCGGCGTGCAGTTCAACATCGAACCCCGCTTCCTGTCCGGCCGCATGGGACGCGTCGGCGGTGTGCCGATCGCTCCCGTCGGCGCCATGGGCCTCGAATAAGCCCCCCTGCCGCCCCCAGTCACGCGCCCCGCTGTCCCGCGCCCCCCGAGCCCTGGTAACTTAAGGCGTGCTCCGGTGGCTCGAATCCCCGGTATCCCCCAGCGTCCCGCGCGTCGCGCCACGGATGATCATGCCATGAACGAACGCCCCACTCCCCCGCTGCGATGGAACCAGAAGTTCCTCTGCGCCTTCCGCGGGCTCCGCGTCGGCAGTCGCGGCCAGACGAGCTTCTTCGTGCACATCCCGACGGCCTGCTTCGTGCTGGCCGCCGCCGCCCAGTTCCGCGTCACCACCGTCGAATGGTGCATCCTCGT
>JBIIEC010000562.1:0-3285 GCA_044238045.1 Pirellulaceae bacterium
GATGCTCCGCGCCGTCATGCAGACCAGCAATCCGATGACCTTCGCCGTCAGCGGCACCGGCTCGGCAGGCATGGAGGCGGCGGTGGTGAATCTGGTCGAGCCGGGCGATGCGATGGTCGTAGGCGTCAACGGCGTCTTCGGGGGCCGCATGGTGGACGTGGCCACGCGTGCTGGAGCGCAGGTGACCAAGATGGAGCGGCCGTGGGGTGAGGTGTTCAGCGTGGACGAGGTCCGCGACGCCCTCCGCAAGGCCTCGCCGCGCGTCGTCGGCATCGTGCTCGCCGAAACGTCCACCGGTGCTTGGCAGCCGATCGAGGAGATCGCCAAGGTCGTTCGCGAATCCGGCGCCATGCTGGTCGTCGATGCCGTCACCGGACTCGGCGGACTCCCCGTCGACACCGACGCCTGGGGCATCGACGTACTCTACTCCGGCACGCAAAAATGCCTCAGCTGCCCGCCAGGCCTCGCGCCGATCTCCTTCAGCCCCCGCGCGGTGGAACATATCCTGCAGCGAAAGACCAAAGTGCAAAGCTGGTACCTGGACGTCTCGATGCTCGCCGCCTACTGGGGAGGCGACCGCGTCTACCACCATACGGCACCGATCAACATGACCTACGCGCTGCACGAAGCGCTGCGACTGGTGCTGGAGGAAGGCCTGCCCGCCTGCTTCGCCCGCCATGCCCTGAACCACCGCGCCCTCAAGGCGGGCCTCGCCGCGCTCGACATCCACTACACGGCCGCCGCAGGCCACCAGCTGCCGATGCTCAATGCCGTCCGCATCCCCGCAGGCATCGACGACGCGAAAGTACGCAACGGGCTGCTGCATCGCTTCGGCATCGAAATCGGCGGCGGACTCGGCGCCTTCAAAGGCCAGGTCTGGCGCATCGGCCTCATGGGCTACGGCTCACGCCAAGCAAACGTGCTGACGTTCCTCGCCGCCCTCGAACAACTGCTCGCCGAACAGAACTACCAGTTCCAGGCCGGCGCGAGCGTGGCAGCGGCCAATGGCGTGTACGCCAGTGCGGGGTGAGGTGCTTGAGTTGGACAGTGCGGTCGGGACGACCGCGCTCCGCAGGCAGCGGGCAATGGCGTGTACGCCAGTGCGGGGTGGGTTAGAGAGTTCGTTTGTGCGGTCGGGACGACCGCGCTCCGCAGGCAGCGGGCAATGGCGTGTACGCCAGTGCGGGGTGAGGTGCTTGAGTTGGAGAGTGCGGTCGGGACGACCGCGCTCCACAGGCAGCGGGCAATGGCGTGTACGCCAGCGCGGGGTGAGTTAGAGAGTTCGTTTGTGCGGTCGGGACGACTGCGCTCCGGGGTTATCTTCGGCGGGGACGGGCGGCCAGCAGGGCCAGGAAACGCGTCAGTTCCTCGGGCAAGGTCGCCTCGAACTCCATCCGCGCACCGGTCGCCGGGTGCGTGAAGGCCAAACGCCGCGCGTGCAACGCCAGGCGACCCAGCACCACCGGCCCCCGCACCTGCGCGTCGTCCAGTTCGCCCTCCGTCAGCTGCCGATAGCCAGCGTAGAGCGGATCGCATACCACCGGGCATCCCAGATGGCTCAGATGCACCCGGATCTGGTGCGTGCGTCCCGTCTTCGGCAGCACCTTCAGGTGCGTGAAGGCCCCGTACCGGCCCTGCACTTCGTAGAACGTCACCGCCGATCGACTCGCCGGATGCCCCGCGCGAATGCTCATCTTCTCCCGCTGGTACGGATGCGGACCAATCGGCTGGTCGATCGTGTCCCGGTCCCGGTCCAGCCGCCCACGCACCAGCGCGAAATACTCCTTCTCGACCGTTCGCTCCTCGAACTGCCGCGTCAACTGCACGTGCGCCGCGTCCGTCTTCGCGACCACCATCACACCGCTCGTGTCGCGATCCAGCCGATGCACGATCCCCGGCCGCGTCGGACCACCGACCGAACTGAGCTGCTCGAAGTGAAACGCCAGCGCCGCCGTCAACGTACCGTTCCAGTGCCCCTTGGCCGGATGCACCACCATGCCGTGCGGCTTGTACACGACCACCAGATGCTCGTCGTCATGCAGCATCTCCAGCGGTATGTCCTGCGGCTCCGGCGCCTCGCGCTTCTCCTCCGGCAAGGAGACCGACACCACATCGCCAAGCTTCAACCGCAGCGACGACTTGCACGCCCCCGCGTTGACATGAGCTCCCCCGCTGTCGATCAGCTGCTGCCAGCGTGCGCGGCTGTAGGCGGGAAAACGTTGCGCGAGCAGCACATCCAGACGCTGGCCCACTTCCTCTTCGGAGATCGTCAGAGTTTCCATGCGTCGATACGCTCCGCAGCCAAAGCCGCGCAGCGGAGGCCGCGCAGGAACAGCCGGCAACCAGCGGGCGACGGTCGCGTCGTCGGCCATGCTGCCGGTTCGAGGGAAGTTCGAGACGCCCGCAGGCTAGGGATTCGTCGGAGTCTCGGTGGATTCGGAAGCCGGGTCTGCGGTGGCCGGCGTTTCAGCAGACGGCGGATCGGTGGCGGGAGCTTCCGACGCCGGAGCTTCGGTGGCCGGAGCTTCAGCAGCGGGCGTTTCCGTGGCGGGAGCTTCCGCCGATGGATCGGTCACCGACGGCAGGTCGGAGCTATCCTGGGTGGCCGGCGCGTCGCCACCGCCGGGCAGCAGTTGGCCCGGCTGCGGCACGTTCAAGTCCGGCTTCTCAGGCAGGTTCGGCAGGTCCTGGAAGAGCGACGGATTGTCCAGCGGACGCTTCACCGGCTTCTGTTCGGCGAACCAGGTGTACCACTGCTGCGTCTGCGGTCGCCCCAACTGCTCCAGCCGGTTCTTGGCCAGATTAGCGATCGGCGTCTCGCCCCATCGACTCACGATCTGGTTGTACGTTTCCTTCGCCTTGTCGAGCTCACCAAGCGCCTCCTGACTCTGGGCCAGCCCGAAGCGGGCCCGCGGGTCGAGCATGGCGTCGCCAGCGGCAATCTTCAGCGTGGAATCGTAGGCCTCACGAGCGGCCGTGAGTTCGGCCTTGGCCTTATCGCGATCGTTGAACAGCTCACGCAGGCCGGTGCCCAAGCGGACATCGCCGCTGGAAAGAGCCGCCCACTTGGCCGCAACACTGCTCGGATGATTGGTCATCACATCGGCCAGCTTGGCCATGTCGCCCGTATCAACCGCGTCGTAGTAGGCCGTCCAAGCCGCCTGCTCACTCTCCGTACGCTTGCTGGTCACATAGCCGATGCCCAGACCGATCGCGCCGGCCAGAAGAGCCACGCCCAGCAACACCTTCGCGTACGGTCCGATCAGGTGGGAGCCCTCTTCCAGC
>JBIIEC010000171.1:0-11201 GCA_044238045.1 Pirellulaceae bacterium
GCCGGCCAGCGAGAACGTCGACGCGTCGGGAAACGTTGCCACGACGGCCCGGTGTCGCGCGCCGGAAGCCTGGGGGGCGACCGGCGGCGCCGACTCTGCCGCGACGGACGCCTCGTCCCCTGTGTCCATCAACGGTACCGGGGCCATTAAGGGTGCCGGGTCCATTAAGGGGAGCTCGGCTGGCGTGCGCAGCGGATCGACCTTGCGGAAGTCTTGCTCTTCGCACCAGGCGGTCACCTGCCCGCGGTGCGTGACGACGATCACCTGCTGGCCGTCGCTAGCCAGTTCCTGCAATCGTTCGACAAGTCGCTCACCGAGCGGCGCGGGCAGGTCAAAGCTGCGGTCGGTGAAAATCCAAGCCGGATGGCCCGCTTCGCCACGCAGTTCCTCCGCCAATGCCAGTTGCAGGCAGACCGTAGTCAACTCCTGCAGCGCTGGTTCCAGTTTGGTCAGCGGTCGGCGTCCGTGCAGGCGATCGACCCAGGCGATGCGTGCCAGGCCGCTCTCATCGCTGGCGTGGACCAGCAGTTGCAGATCGGGCTGCTGGAGCAGGCTGCGCAGCCATGCGGTGGCACGAAGCAGAGGCCGCAAGGGAATCTCGCGGCGCGTCACCGTTGAGGGGGTGGCGGCCGGCGTCGTCTTCAACGGCAGGGTCGCTGCGGGCAGGGTGGCGGTGGGTAGCAGCAGAAGCGGAACGTCGGACGTGGCGCCGTGTGCGAGCAGGAATCCATGGGACGCCAGCGGGGGAACGGTGGCACGGACGGCCGCGTGGGCCACGATCCGCTCTTGCCGTCGCGCCGCCGTTCGTCGCGTGCGAACGTCCTCCAGCACCAGGCCCAACAGCGTGCAGACGGTTTCGGAAGCAGCGGGCGTCCGTGGCAGGCTGGGGACCAACTCGCCATCGGCCCTGAACTCGCCATCGACCCTGAACGCGGCATCGGTGGCACGCTGCCGCAAGGCCTCGCGCACCAAACGCAGCGCTTCGTCGTACGCTCGCTGATCGCTTGCCTGCTCCAGACGCAGTTGTTCCCACTGCGTCTCGGCCGCACGCGCTTCTTGCTCCAGATCGACGCCTGTCTCCAGCCATTCGCGTATCCGTGGTTCCGCGTCACCGCAGGCGGCCAGTTGCGTTTCCAGCTCAGCCCGCCCGCGTCGAGCCTGTTCTTCGATCTGTCGCCAGCGCTCGCCCTCCAGGATCGCCGCTTCGTACTGTTCGACCTGCTGCACGCCCGCCGCGTCGAGCAGTCTCTGGCGCCGCCGCTTCAGTTGACGCACCTGCAGCTGGAGTTCGACGATCTCCGCCGTCTCCCCGCTGTGTTCTGTGTTGCCTCGATCTGTGTCGCCTAGCAGGTTGCCAATCGGGAGAGAGGCTGCGTCGGTCCCGTCCTGGGCGGAGTCGGTTGCGGAAGCGTCCGCGACGCGAGCGGTCCATCGCGAGGTATCGCGGCGAGCCGACTCGTTGCTCAACATCGCGTGCCAGTCGTGCAGCGAGATCTCCTCGCCGGCCGCCGACCACGCCGTGGAAGGCAGGTGGACGCGGCACCAGTCGGCCGCTCGAGCACTCCAATCCTCGACGATCGCCGGCAGCGTCTCCGTTACTTGATCCCGTACGTGCCGATGCAGTTCGTCGCGTGTGAGCCGATACTGTTCGCGGACTGCCCGCACGACCTCCGTGGGACGAGTCTCCAGCGGAAATTGGTGTTCTTCCAGCAGCAGGTGCCAGTCCCGCCACGCGTCCTCGCAGGCCCGTTCGGCGGCGTGTAGTGCGGCGTCCTGCACGGGAGCGTCATGCACTTCAGCAGCGGGGAACGGCCTCGTGTCGGCCCGCTCGTCGCCGTCTTCCCGCGCGCAGGCTGCGGTGGCCGTGGACTGCGAGCATTCGGTCGATCCTGCCGACGCGGACTGCTGGAGATAGTCTTCCCACGGAATGGGCAGCTGGTCCAGTTCGCGGAGCAGTTCGACGATCCGCAGTCGCTGGCGACGCAGTTGTTCGCTGGGAGCGCGCTCGAAGCTGGCCTTGAGCAATCCTGCGGCCATCAGGCAGGTGAGTCCGATGATGCCCGTCAGCATTTCCGCGCCGTCGAGGTCCAGGAAGATGGCGGCCAGCAGAATGGCGACGCCGGCGGAGAACAGCAGGCCGATGCCAAGCAACGCGTGTCGCGAGAGTATCTGTCGGGCCAGCAGCTGCTGCGTCTCGTCGCGCAACTGCCGGATCTGCCGATGCAGGCTGTCGCGACGCTCGTCGAGGGTCGCGGAGTCCGGCGAGGCGGGAGCCACGGCGGCGCCGCTGTCTTCCGCAACTGCAGCCTCACGCGCCGGCGATGTGTTCTGGCCAGGTCGCCGGTTCTTTTTCTTCCGTGCCTGCGCATCCCGTGCAGGTCCGGTGCCTGTGGAAGCGGCCGCCTCGTCGTCGCCGCGCAGCTTGAGGGTCGGCGGAAACGTGTCCAGATGTTGGCGAACGAACTGCTGGTTCGCCAGGTGGTGTCGCGTGGCGCGGAGGCGATGGGATGCCGCGCGAACGGCCGCGACCAGCGATGCGACCGACGCCTCGGACTCCAGCAGCAGGCGGCGGAAGGCGTCGTCGTCGTGCATGGACGCCGCGACGGACGCTGCGGCCGACGAAGACAGGGCCGCTTCGCAGGCGGGCCAATCGGCCAGCAACGCGTCCAGCTCGGCGGTGGCCGGATCGAAGAGAATGGGTGGGGCGAGCGGCGCGGCCGCGCCGGACCTCGGCCGCGCCGCGCTGGCCGCAAGTTGGCGAAGCTTCGTGCGGGTCTCCTGCAACCGGCGCTCGATCCGCTTCAGCCGCGCGAAATCCTCCTGCGATGCCGTGAACTCCGGCGGTCGCTGGTTCTCCAGGGCCCGGCAGCGATCGGAGAGGGCCTGCAGCGGCAAGGCTCGCCGTCGCACGAGGATCTCCGCCTGCACGCCGTTGGCCTCCGCCTCTCGGCGCGCAAGGGCCTGCGCGAGCTGTTCGGCCCGCTGTCGGGCGTGGAGCCAGCTTTCACGGAGCTTCAGGTCGCTGAGGCTGGGGAAGGATGCCAACGGAACGGCTACCGAGGACGGCTCGCCGGCAAGGTTCGCGGCGAGGTTCGTCGCCCAAGCCGCCTGCTGCGCGTCGCGCCAGACGGTGTACTTCGCCAGGTGTTGGTGCCACCACTGGCGTTCGGCCGCTTCTTCGAGTTCCTGGAGATGCGAACGGCTGGCGTGGTCGACCGAAGTGGTGGGGCGGTTGTTCGCGTCCAGTACCGAGACGCGGGTCAGGATGCCGCGTTCGTGTGGCACGAGGCAAGCAGCGGACTGTTGCGGCGACACCGTCGATGCGGAGACACTGATGTCGGAAGTTTGCTTGATGGGCTGCCCCGCCTCTTCCCGGGCCGGCAGTTGCTGGTCTCCCGCGATCACCGCCAGGCGTTGCCACCAGCCGCGACGCTGCCACTCGGAGATTCGATTGGCGGCGGGCATTAAATCGGTGAACAGCGACCACCAGGACGCTTCGCCAAACGCGTCGCGCGCTCTCAGCACCGATGGAATCGCCGTCTCTACTGCGGCTGCGTCGCCCGCATCCGCCAGGAGCTGCCGCGGCCCGAGCGTGGCGTCCGGCTGGCGCAAGCGGCAGAGGTCGAGCGACTGCGTTTGATGGTGGGCAATCAACGAACCGCCCCGCGGACGCGTCACCAGCCGGCGAATGCCGCGCGGCAGGCCCTCGTTGCCCAGCAGCGCGCCGATCGAGACACCCAGCAGGTCGGCCGCCTGGGGGGACTCCACACGCACCACGTTGGCCCCTTCGGCCAGACCATGCAGCGCCAGGTCCTCCGCTCCGTCCCGACCTTCAAGATAACCGTCCAGAAAGAGGTCTTGGATCCACACGGCCCACATCCTTGTGCGTGTCCCACAAGCCTCCGGTCGCCTCGTCCTTCGTGCCGACCTGGCTCTGGCAGCATCCTAATCCAAGGCGCCCGTCGCTCAAACAGCAATCGCAGCAGTGATGGACCAGAAGCCGCTTGAAGCCGCGGCGTTGCGAGCCGTGGCGTCAGGTGAATGCCACGCAGCCCCTGGGAGATGCGGAGGGGTTGAAAAAGAAACGGACTGCCGGGAGTGGCAGTCCGTTTGGAGTGAGGCGTGGAGGACGCCTTGTCTCGGATCGATCCGACCCGCATCGGGAGGGAGTCTAAGCGACTAGCGGCGGTTGCGACGCGCCAGCAGCAACGCGAGGGCTCCCGTGGCGACCAGCGTGGCCGCTGCCGGCTCCGGCACCTGCGGCTGGGCGCTGATCAGCGCCGTCGCGTCGGCCGTAAACGGGTTCAAGACACCATCGCCCGAAAGGGCCAGGCCCGCTCCGCCATTGACGTTCAGCATGCTGATGGAGACCGAGGCGTTGGTAAGATTCTTTTCCGCGAGGAGCGACAGCAGGGTGCCGCCATTGAAGATCCCGAACTTGGTGGTCAGGAATCCGCTGGTAGCCGTGCCCCCGATCGGGCCCGAGAGCGTGCCGTCGCCAACGGTGCCCGAAAGCAGCAGCGTGTTGGCTTCGTCATACAGGCTGAAGGCACCGCCGGAGGTCTCCTGCAGCACGGTGCTGCCCACGACGACCGGCTTGCCCGTCAGGGCGACGTTGTCGAGCGTGAAGGAGGCGCGATCTCCTTCGATCGACAGGATGCCGCCCAGTTCGCCCACGAAGGTCACTTCCGTGTTCTGGTCACCGGTGGTGGCCAGCGAGACGTCGGCAACCGTCGATAGGATGCCTCCGACGCTTTCCATGTCCGGCCGCGAATCGCGGCTGAATCCGAGTTTGATGATGGCTGCCGAAACGCTCGTGCCGCTCAGCAACAGGCCGGCCAGAGCCAGCCAGCAGGTCAGGGGTCGACGCATTAGCGAAATCCTTTTTGCTAGTTCGACGAACATTGGCTTGGAAAAAAGCCCACCGTTCCGCGTTCTGATCCTTCAGCGCGTCGGTCGTTGGCTTCGCGTTGATTGTTTTGGGGAGGTTTGCTTCTCCTGCTTTGAACGCCCGTTGATCGGAAGCTTCGCGCGGTTCCGAATGAGCACGCATCGCTTCGTGGTCGGTGTTTAGTGACGGTGTCCGGTGGACGCCACCGACGTTCGCGGGCGGAGTATCGCGCATCGTCGAACGAGGGTCAATCGCAGTTGCGTTAGAAGTGACTCCACGCGAGGGCCCGTAAGCGGACACGCTGGTGGCGCCGAGTTGCTGTCTCGCTGCTGCTGTCGCCGTCGATGCGAGCAGCGACCCAGAAAGCATCGCTTGTCCCGGTGCGCCTCAGCGTCGACGGACTGCGGAGGAGGGCCGCAGAGGTGAATTGAACTGCGGAGTGGAGTTGCTGAGACGAGTTGCGGAGACGTTTCGCGAGGGGCACCGGGCGCCCTCGCGATCCAGGCCCGCTGGCCAGTCGCCGCGGGCTCGAAGATGCCGAACGTTAGGAACGCCGACGGAGAGCCAGGCCCAGGCCCAACAGGCCGGTCAAGCTCAGAGCCAGCGACGTCGGTTCGGGGACCTGCACTTGGCCAAACGTCTGGTCGATGAACGACACGTCAACCTGGCTGCCGATTGCTCGCAGCAGAATGTCCTTCTGCACGGGCAGCGAACGCACGGGCGTCGAGAGCACCAGGGTGTTGACCAGCTGGTCATTGCCCGAGGGGATTCGCAGCACGTCGGTCAGGCCGGTCAGCACCGGAAAAAACGTTTCGGTGATCGTGCCAGTGCCGGTTCCCGTGGTGGCGATGTTGGCCGCAACGTTCGCCGTGGCGATCAACTGCGTGGGATCCAGCGAGGTGACTCGGTAGGTGATCAAGGCATCCGAGTTCCGGTTGGGGCCATCGGCCATGTCCACGAACCCGCCCTGGAAGCGGATGCCGTAGTTGCCGTTGGCGTCGGTGATGGTCAGCACGTTCACGTTGTCGGCCACGGGCATGTCGCCCGTCGCAACGTACTGGAATTCCGAGAATTCCTTGTCGCCACTCACCAATTTTCCGGATTGGCTGATCAGGTCAGAGAGCCGCATGGTTGCGGCGTGGGCTCCCTCGCTCAGGAACAACAGCGAAGAGCAACCCAAGAGGAGACTCGCGAACCACTGTCGCGAGACGCTGGGAATGCATTGCATTACACTACCTCCTTCTAGTCATCAACATCATGTCAGTAGATGCAAGCACGGACGCTGGATCACGATTCTAAACACGGAGAACCTGCTGTCAAGGTATTTGAACCCTAAATCTCGCCGTCGCCAGCAAGGTCCCCGTAGTCGCTTCCGTCCGTAATACATCGACTGCAACTTGGCGTGAGATTTTGCCAATTCGTCAAGGAGAACCGGGCCGTCTGGCTTCGGGAGCATGGCTCAGTGGTCGGTTTTGCCTACTTCGTGTTCTCTATGTTTCCCGTGTTGCCCATTTACCTGTCGCTGGCCCAACAAAAAACCCTCCGGCTCGCGATCATGGTGCGAACCGGAGGGCGTACCGGGAATCGACGATAGACTGCGAGAGCCTAATCGGGCAGGCGGCCCGTCTCAATCTTGGGGAAGCCGCTGGTCAGGCCTTCGACCATGAACGCCACGATGTCCTTCTTCTCCTGGTCGGTCAGGTCGAGCTTCTTCATCTTGTCGCTCAGGTGCTCGTTGGGATGACCGCCCTTCGCGTACCAGTCGACAACTTCTTCCAGGGTGGCCTGGCTACCATCATGCATGTAGGGAGCGGACAGGGTGACGTTCCGCAACGTGGGAGTCTTGAACGAGCCCTTGTCGGCCTCCTGCTTGGACACGACGAAGCGGCCGAGATCGGGCTTCTCGGCGGCCATGCCCACGCCCAGGTTGTGGAACTTTTCGTCCGCGAAGTTCGCTCCAGCATGGCAGGCCGTGCAGTTGCTGCGTTCACTGAAGAACAGTTCCCGGCCCCGACGGGCGCTTTCGGACATCGGCGCCGCGCCAGCCTTCGCCTTCTCGTACTCCGCAAACAGGTCCGGGTCGTCCTCTTGCAGTGCTTTCAGGTCCTCTTCGGTCTCGCCGTAGGTCGAGACGATGGTGCGGAGCTTCTCGTAATGATCGTAGGGAGCTGGCAGGGAGACGAGCGCTCGTTCGAAGCTGGCGATGGCCTGGGTGATGGTGTCGATCGTAATGCCTTCCCCCGGGAAGACGGCATCGAACTGCAGTTGGTACCCTTCAAGCGATTTGACGGTGGCCACGGCCTTCTCGTGCGAGCTGCCCATTTCGATCGGGTTTTGAATAGGGCCGGCCGCCTGAGCCTCCAGCGAGTCCGCTCGGCCGTCCCAGAACTGGGGACCGGAGATGATGCGGTTGTAGCTGACGGGCGAGTTGCGATTGCCCGTCTGGCCCTTCACGCCCACTCCGAATTGGGTGTGAGCGCTGAACCCCGAGTCGGGGTGGTGGCAGCTGGCGCAGCTGACGGTGCCGTCGGAGCTGAGGCGGCCATCGAAGTAGAGCTGCCGGCCGAGTTCAATCTTCGCGCGCGTCAGCGGGTTCTTGTCGATGTGCTGGATGTTGGCTTGGGCGGCGGAGAGGCCAAGGGGCAGGGTGGGCACCAGGGTCCGGTGGTTTTCCGGATCGCCCAGCCACTGCCGGATCTGTTCGGTGGTCAGCGGTCCGGATCCCGGGATGCCAGCGGTCAGGTCGTCGCCGCCAAGTTCCACGGTGGCCGGGTCGAGTTTCGCGACGGGCAGCGTCAGGGCCTCCGCTGCGGGAGCCACGGTGGTGGAGTTCGCGTCGGGAGCGGCGGGCTGGGCAGGGGCGGCCGGCGCGGCGTTTTCGGTGGGCGGAGTGGCCGGAGCAGCTGTTCCGCCGCCAGGCTGGCTGGAGCCTGAACCGCAGCCGACGGTCAGGGTGGAGGCAATCAGGACGCTCCACAGGGGGCTCTTCTTCATGAATGTTCCTCTTCTTGGGGTTGGGGCCTCAAACGATGTCAGGAGGGCTCGCCGTCGTGAGCGAGAGGCAAGTCCTGACCGAGGGGGACTCGGTTCGTCGCCGTGAACAGCTCACTGCGGGAAACGGACTTGGACATCTTGTCCGGGTACTATAAGAAATAGCCGTACCCGATGACAACCTGATGAAGCGCATCCTCAGGCTCGCGGGACGATTGCCCTCACGGCGTCTTTCCCCTCAACCTGCACAAAGAGCCAGGGATTAACATGTCCGACCGCGAACGATGGGTGCTCTATCCTCTGCTGTTCTTCTCTCTCGTGCTGGGGCTGAGGGCTTCGTACCTCGACCCGTGGAGTTTCCGCTGCCGGGAGATCGAGTGCCAGAACCTGAAGGTCAGTTCGATCAATGGGATGCCCTACATGAATCCCGTCGTCTTCGCGCCGGCGTTGGAGCAGGCCGTGCGGCAGGCCGTCGAGATGGGGAAGCAGCAGGGCAACCTGCCTGTGGGAACGACCGCGGCCGACGCTTCGACGCAAGCCGCACCCATCCCAGCCGCCCCTACCCAAGCCACGCCGCTGCCCGCTGGTCCCGCTCTCTCGCCCAGCGGAGCCGAGACGCCCGCTGTTTCGCCGGAGATCGCCTCTCCGAAGGCTGGCTCCGAACGAGTGGAGCCAACCCCGGCCGATGGCGGGCAGGCGCAGCCACCGCAGCAGGGGCAGCCCCAGCCGTAGACCCCGCCGTGGCAGCCGCCGTTCAACGCGGCAGCAGGTGATCGGACGAGCGAAGCAAGGTAGGCGCACAGCGCGCGGGAGGATGGCGTGGGACGATTGGTGCACCTGTTTCCGCTCTCGGTCTACCGCGATACGCTCGGCCTGCCCGCCAGCTATCGCCAGCAGCTGGTGCGACGCGTGGAGCGGATGGAGGCGGAGGCGGCCGCTCGCGAAATCGAAGGCAGCGCCTGGCTGGGCGACATCCGGGGCTTTGAGTTCCTCTTTCAGGACGCGGAGTTCCAGCCGCTGTTCGCGCACCTGGCGGCGGCCGTCCGCAAGTATATCGAGGCGCTCGGCATGGACGGCCAACGCATCGACTTCTACTTCCAGAGGGCCTGGGCCACCCTGTCGCGGCGAGGCGAGCGGATCAACCAGCATTCGCACGAGCAGTCGAACATCAGCGTGGCCTACTACCTGAAGAAGCCGGAGAACTCCGGCGGCATCCAGTTCATCACGGAGAACCATCCCAACGAATTTTCGCGGGGGATCTTCACGCCGTCGAAGGCCGAGCTCGGCTTCATCCAGCAGCCCGGGCTGCTGACTTGGAACCTGGTAGCCATGGAGCCGGCGGAAGATGAGATCGTCATCTTCCCCTCGAAGACGATGCACGCGACGGCGCCCAGCCAGACGGATGAGCCGCGGATCTCCATCTCGGCCGACATCACCACGATGCTCCGCGACAGCCGCGGCCACGAGACGATGATGCCTCATTTTTCGCAGTGGCGATCGTTCGACAGCTTCGGTCCCGGAGCCTGAAAGGCGGCCGCTGGTGGCGTTTGATGCCTCGAGCGGCCCAGCTACGCAGGCGGCCCAGCTACGCAGGCGGCCCAGCGTTGCTCACGGGGATCGTGTAAGGTCGCGGGCCAAAGATGCGTTCGCGGTACAGCACCAGCCCGTGCACGGCGTGGTAGAGCGCGCCGCATTCGAGGGCAATGCCGCGCGTCTGCTGCAGCAGGCGGCAGGTATGCTGGACCGCTCGCGCTACGGACGGCTGCCGAAGCTGTTCGTCCGACATCGACACCGTGAGGAACTCCAGCACGTGTCCTGAGGACGCCAGCAGCTGGGCGACGTCGGCGGACGTGCCGGGGCGGCGGAGGTAGTTGGACGAGAACGATCCGTCCGGGTTCTGGAAATCCAACGCACGCTGGATGTGTTCCTGGATCAGCTGGTCCGCGTCCTGCCAGACGCCCGTGACCGCGCCGCCAGCCGCCCGGTGTCGCTTGAGTGCCACGGCCATGCCCATCAGGCGGTGTGTGCCGCCGCACGCACTGGAATTAATCTCCTGTTCGACTTCCAACTGCACCAGCTTCTCGATGCTCCACCGCTGCCCATCGGAGGCCGTCCACTCGGCGGACGTCGGCAGGTACTTCGTCAGCCCCGACAAAGTCCAGCTCCATTCCCGATTCGCGTTGAAGGGCACATCGCGGAGGATCTGGTCGATGAGGTCCTGAACGGTGAAGGAGCGACCGCCGACCTGCAGGGTCTGCGTGGCGGGGATGTTGCACTGCGACATGATGGCCAGCCACTGGTCGGGATGCCCCTGGCCCTTGCGCGTGCCCGGCTCGACAATCGCTCGCAAACCAACGCGTCCCGTGGCGGCATCGAGCGTATCGCCGGGCTGGAATGTCCAGCCATGGATGTCGCCTCCGTCGAAACCGTACTGCAGCGCCGGCTTCAGCGGGCCTCCGCGACCCACCTCGATCGGGAACGACTGCTGGTACGCGAGCACCCCGTGCAGGATCTGCCAGGCGCCGTGGTCCACCGTGTTCAGGCGCCGATACTGAAGCGTCAGGTCCAGCTCCTGGTCGAGTTCCTGCAGCAGGCGATTGCCGATCGCCGGCGTCTCCGCTGTCGGTGGAGGCGGTGGTGGAGGCGGACTGCAGCCAGTGACCAGCAGGCTCAGCGAGAGCAGGCCGATGGCCGCCAGGCTGCGTGCGTCTGGGCTGCGTGCGTCTGGGCTATGTGCATTCAGGCCAATCGCCCGCAGGTCTGGAGGCCTCGACTCTTCGCCCTGTCGTTTTCTCAGGAGCATGGTGGCCGCGCAAAGGGCTGCGGACAGGAACGCGAGAGGCGGACGACGGTCGGAGGCGGCGGCGGGCATGGGATAGAATCTCTGCGGAGTTCGGACGTGGGGACGCGGACAGGCAGGAGCGCGAATACGGGGAGCGGGGGCTGCGCGATGATTGGCCGGCCAAGGCACGACGAACCGGTCGCGGGGGGCCCAGTCGCTCGCGGAGCCCCAGTCGCTCGCGGGGAATCAACGACCTCCGCAGCCGCCTCGGCTGGCTCGCGCGACGCAGCACTCGCAGGACGCGTTGCTTCCGGGACCGCTACCGGCTCGGCTGCCCAAGACCCCGCGCCGAATGGCGTGGCGATTTGGGCGAACTCGCGCGTCCCCTTTCCGTAAGGGCTCCAGTGTACAAAAATACGACGGGGCCTCGTAAGATACGGAGGTTCCGGTCGACCCAAGATGGTGCGAGCAGGGGTGATGGCCGGGAGCATCGCAACGCCGCGGCTCCGCTGGGATGCTCGCCAGCGAGCGGTGGAA
>JBIIEC010000563.1:0-3272 GCA_044238045.1 Pirellulaceae bacterium
GGCGGTCGACGAGCAGAACTCCGGCAACATCGTGCTCAAGGACGCGAACAACCAGATCATCGGCCTCGATACCACGGGCCGCATCGCGAACTTCCAACACTTCCTGCGGAAGGTCGAGGAGCAGGGCCTCGGGGGCCTTCGGTCGGGACGAACCTACTACGTTACCAACTCCACGACCAATACGTTCCAGCTGGCATCGGATCTGGACGGGAACGGCTTGCCGACCACGCCGCTGCAACTGTCCATGCGGGACACGACGGGAGTCTTGATCGGGCACCGCAGCACGCTCGGGACCGAAGGCGTCGAACTGACCCGGGTGACCGAAGGCCAGCACGCGCTGGTGCTCGACCTGGCGGCGGCCGCCGCGCCGATCGAGGGCCGGCAGCAGCTGGTGCTGACGCAACGCAGCCAGGCCGTGACCGAACGCGGCATCGCCAGTGCCAAGGCACGCGTGGCCGCCGGCACCTACATGGACCAGATCGGCCTCCCTACGGCCACGGCCAACGCGAAGTCGACCGTTCGCGTGGCCACGGGAGTGGGCAGCCGGATCCTGGGCCATTCGGTGTTCCTGGAATCGATCGTAAGCGGGAATACGTTCGTGCAGGCGGAAACCATCACCGGGTCGCTTCTGGCGGAGTCGATTGCGCGCGCCAAATCGGTCACGGACGAATCGTCGGTGGTCGACATCCGGGGCGATCTCCTCGCCACCGATGGACTCTCCGTGCTGGCGCGCAACAGCGATGGCCAGGAGGCGTACGGGCTGGCGGTCGCGGTGGGCGTCTTCGTGTCCACGCAGCGCGCGGATGCGGACATCGATCACCGATACGAGACGGAGGTGACGGTCGGTGATGGAGTGACCATGGACGCCGGGGGACAGTTGAGCCTTGATGCGCGCTCTAGGGTCGCGGCCAAATTCCATTCCGAATCACGCTCCAGCGGACTCTTCGGGGCGTCCAAGGCCAACCAGATCGATGACCTCGGTATCCATATTCGCGATGCCGACACCGACGATGACAAGGTGGCGACCGCCGTGCGGATTGGGGACGCGACCCTCCGGGCCCAGGCCGTGACGCTGCAGTCCACCGTCGAAGGCCTGGATACCAGCGACTCCTGGGCCTTCGCCGATGGGTATGGCATGCAGAACAAAGAGCGTGCGCACGGCCGCGTGTACGTCGACGAATCGACACTCGTCGAGTTGGGAAAGGGGGCGTCCCTCAGCGCGGAGGACTCGATAACCATCCTCTCCGATCACTCGGGCGTGCAACTTGACGTGCGCGGCACCACGCGCCGCACCTGCTGCTTCTCGGAGCCGAACGCGACCATGACGTTCCTGGGAGCCTCGACCATCGTGGGCGATTCCAGCGCGAGCATCAACGCGCCGACCATTGCGCTCTCCGCGCTGCAGCAGGTGTCCGATGCCAGCTTCCAGGCAGTCGCCAGTGCGATTCGCGATGGCAAGATTCCCAGCGCGACAAGGACGATCAACGCGGACAGCACGGTGGATTGGAACACGCTGCTGCTGCGTCCCAGCGTGGGCGTGCTGAAAGTCGATGCCAGCGGTCTGGTGACACAGGCGAGCACGGGCACGCAAATGAACGGCGGAAGCCTCGTGCAGGGCCAGACCGTCGCGCCGGGAGTGCCGATCACGGTCAACCAGTTCGGCTACCAGTCCGGTCCGCTGGCCGTGGACGTCCATGTCACCAACCTGCCTGACAGCCTGGGCGGCGTCGGCGTCGTCAAGGGGAGCCCCGTGGTGGCGGGCGTTGCACGCCTAGTCGTGCGAAACGACTCCCCCAACGACCTCATCCTGCCGACGCTCTCGTTCGCCAGTTCGCCGATCCCCAACGCCGCGGTCACCATCACCGACGGGGCAGACCGCTCCGGCTGGAACCAAACCACCAGCCTCACCGCGGGCGCAGGTCAGTCCCAGGTGTCGATTCGCAACGGCTGGCTCGGCGCGCAGGCCACCCGTCCCGCGATCCGACTGCAGGGCGACGGTATCCAGGCCGGACAAGGCATGGTCGATGTGTCCAACGAGTCGGGGGACATTCTCACCGCCACGACCAGCGGCGGGATCACCGGATCGCTCATCAAACTGACAACCCCGCAGGGAGCGATCGGAACGTCGACCAGTCAACCGCTGCGCATCAAGTCGCCGCTCGGCATCTCCGGCGGCTCCGCGCTGGTGGCCGTCGCGGGCATGGATATCCACCTCCAAGTCCAAGCCGAACCCGATAGCGGTGGCGTCACGCAAGCCATTCAACGGATCGACGGCCAGCACGTGACGCTGGACCTGAAGCCTTGGACGACCACCGCCAGCCCGGCCGGCATCGATACGGAATACGACGTGTGGGGATTCGCGGGGGGCGAGGTAAATGAAGCCACCCATCGGATGATTCGAGCCCGCGAGGACCTGACGCTCCGCGCCGTTCCCGCCACGTCAACGCTCCCCGCGATAGGCAGCCCAAGCGTCTCGATGAACATGGCAATCTCGGTGAAGGGGACCGTGACCGCCACCGCGAACGGCGCCATTCAACTGGACCAGGACCGCGACTATCGATGGGTGCGAAGTGACAAGAGCTACACGTTTGCCCAGGCACTGCTCGATGCGGCCTTGAATGGCCACGCGCTGGCGACCGCCGATACGCTCGCCAAGCAGCGTTACGTGGCCGCGACCGCAGGGGCAAACGAGGCGTGGCTGGGGGCATCCGACGTCCGCTCCGAGGGAACCTGGGAGTGGATCGAAGGCACGGCGCGGTCGATCCCGTTCTGGAAAGCTGACGACTCCTCCAGCGCGGGCTACGCGAATTGGGGCGATGATGAGCCGAACAACCTCGGAGGCGAACAGAACTTCCTGACGATGACCGCCAGCGGGAAGTGGGACGACGACCATGGATCGACGGCGTGGCCGTACGTCCTCGAAATGCCCGATGGCACGCTGGTGCTGAGCAGCGACAAGTACACGTTCGCGGACGCATGGTTGGATGCGGCGGCCAAGGGGGGAAAGATCGCGACGATCGAATCGGCCGAGAAACAGACGCGAGTGGCGGCCGTCGTAGGACAAAAGACGGCGTGGCTGGGCGGCTCGGATGAAATCGCCGAAAGCCACTGGGTGTGGCTGAAGCCGAGTTATACCTGGGTGCCTTTCTGGAACGGCACGTCGACAGGATCCGCAGTCGCGCGGCAGTATACGAACTGGTCGGCCGGTGAGCCGAACGATTTCGGGGGAAATGAAGACTTCCTCGCGATGGTGGCGAGCGGGCAGTGGAACG
>JBIIEC010000564.1:0-3252 GCA_044238045.1 Pirellulaceae bacterium
TGAAGTTCTTAACGACAGGAGGAGGTATCGGCCCACGCGTTCGAATCGCTTGAGCCACCAAAAGGCTTTCCCCGCATTTGGTTTGCTCGTCTTGTTACACAAACTCTGACGCGCTTGGAGACTGGTAAAACCCTGACGCGTGTAGGCCCGCGCGGCGCGCGACGTCGCGACGTTCAACGCGAGAAACAGCGTGGCGACGCGCACCATACCTTGCTAAACTGCCCCCCTGCGGCAACGTTTCGCCAACCGTCAAAGTCACCGGGACCCGGCACGTGACCACGTTCGATACCACCGATCGACCACGGGACGAGAACCCGGTGCGCCCGCAGAGTGGGGGCGGCTACGAAGTCGTCGAATTCGATCGCCTGCCGCCGATCCCCTGCCCTTGCGGGGATGCCCGCCGCGCGTTCACGGAAACGGCCGACTTTCCCGCCACCATTCATGTCACCGAGATCCGGGAAAACGCCCGGCGACACTACCACCGACGACTCACCGAAACCTATTATGTGCTGGAATGTGCAGAAGACGCCTGCCTGGAACTGGACGAGGACCGTGTCCCGGTCCGCCCAGGAAGCTGCGTGCTGATCCGACCCGGCACGCGTCACCGGGCCGTCGGCCGCATGAAAGTGCTGCTCGTCGTCTTCCCCAAGTTCGACGCGGCCGACGAGTGGTTCGACGAACCGGGGCAGGATTCGCTCGCGTTCAATGAGCCGGCGCGGTCCGACGACGCCTGACCCAGTCGCTGGAAAACCCGCCTGCTGGAAAACCCTGACGATCAACCCGACCTGGAAGAAGAGAAAGAGTCTACGATGGCCCCGAACGCATCCAAAACCGTGCTCGACGTTGGCAACTGCGTCCCCGACCACGCGGCCATCTGCCGTCTCGTCACCTCGCACTTCCAGGCCCAAGTCCTGCAGGCCCACCTGCCCGCCGACACCCTGGAAACGCTCCGACGACAACCGGTCGACCTGGTCCTCATCAACCGCAAACTCGACCAGGACTACAGCGATGGCATGGAGATCCTCAAGCAGATCAAGGCCGACGCCCAGCTGCGGCAGGTGCCCGTGATGCTCGTCACGAACTATGCCGACCACCAAGCCCTGGCCGTGGCCGCCGGCGCAGAACCCGGCTTCGGCAAACTCGCCCTGGACACCCCCGATACTCTCGAAAAGCTGAGTCGCTTCCTGGGATAAACCCCACGACTCGGGGCGAACGCGTGGAGCAGACACGGGCGTTCTCGCGAGCCGGTCAAGCAGGCCGGCCCTTAATCGAGGCGGCCCGGGGCAACTCAACTCGTCGCGATAGACGAGCGTAGCCGCCCGGCAGCGGACTCCAAGAAGAGATCCCGACCCGGAAGATCGGGCGAAGCACAGGCTTCCTGCCCTTTGTCGGGAGGTCGCTTGCGGGGAGAACCGAGCTAGGTTGGGGGACGGGGGCGATCCCCCGAAGCGTCAGGCCTGCTCGACGACTTCCTTGACCTTCTGCACGAAGTGCGGGGACTTTCCGGACTTCGAAAGCTCTTCCGCCTTCTTTTCCGCTTCGTCCTTCTGGTCGAACTCGAAGGTCGCGACCCGCTTCATGGACTGGTTGAAGACGCCCCAGTAGAGCTTCATGCGAACGTCAACGACTACCTTGGCGCGAGAGGCACGCGGAGCGGCCTTCTTCTTGGGCTTGGCAACCTTCTCGGCAGCTGCCGACTTGTCCGCGGCTTCGGCCGCCTCGGCCTCGGCTCGCAATTCCTTACGGCTAATGACTTTTCGCGCCATGCTGATATCGTCCGTCCAAAGAACCAAGGAGACCAGAGAACCCGGGGAGACCGGAGTCCGCCGTGATTACGGGGGACTCGCACTATAGCGGAATTCGCCCCAGCGCGAAAGGGTTATCCCTCCACGGCCTCACGGGCCGCTAGCAGTCCCCGGGGTGGAATCGCCGTCGGAGTCGGGAGGAGGCGATTGCTGGGCGCGTTGTCGGAGGTACGCCTGCCGTCGTTCGGCGTACGCGGCCGACCCTGGGCCATCGCCGGAGCCCTCGACCGGATGGGTTGCTGGGCCGCTGGCCGATGCCGTCGCCGAGCCCTGTTCCTGCCACTGCCGGAACAGGCGTTCCAGATAGGGCCGACACCAGCCGCAACCCGTGCCTGCGCCATGGCAATTACTAAGCTGGGATGCGAGCCGGGGGCGTTCGTTCCGCAGATAGGCCTGCAGTTTCCGCAAGGAGACATGGAAACAGAGACAGACCTCTTGGTCGCGATCCATGCGGGCATCCTTGGAGCGGGTACGAGGGCGAGCCAGTCGGCTAAGGGGCAGTTAGGCAGTCAGTGCCGCGTGTTGACTGCGGACTGGGTCGTTCAGGGAGCCTGCCCGCGAGCCAGGTTCCAGGCAACTTCGCAGGCCACCTCGAACTCCCGGACATCCAAGGCCTCCTCCAGCGTATGGGGGAACATCTGGCCACAGCCGAACGTCACGGTGGGGATGCCGTAGGCGGTGAGCCAGTTGGCATCGAGTCCGCCGTTGGAGATCGCCAGTTCGGGTTCGCGTCCGGTCGCGCGGACGGCCTCGATCGCTTCCTGCACCACCGGGTGTCCGGTCGGCAGCGCGAACGACTCGTAGTCCAACTGGCCGCGAAACTTGACGCGTCCCACTTCGCCCTGCGTGTTGCGAACCTTGGTCACCGCTTCGCGAAATGCTTCTTCGATATGCGCGACGATCTGTTGGCGGAACTGTGGGTCATGGCTGCGTGCTTCGGCGCGGACAAGCAGTTGATCGGTGACGACATTGGTGGCGGCGCCGCCTTGGATGACGCCGACGTTGCTGGTTCCCTTGCGCCCTCGCTGCTGGATCGCGCCGTGCCATCCCTGCTGCTGCAGCTGGGCGATCGCCAGCGCGGCGATCGCGATGGCGCTGATGCCCTTCTCGGGCGCATTCCCCGCGTGGCTGGCTTTCCCCTGCACCTCGATCTGCATCCGATACCCGCCCGTCGCTCCGATCGTCACCTTGCTGGAGCTGCCGCCATCCCAGTTGAAGGCCATGCGAGGTCGACCGAGCCGGCTGCGCTGGACGAGGCGGGCTCCCTGCAAGCCGATCTCCTCCTGCACGGTCCACAGCAGCGTCAGTGGCGGATGCGGAACCTCCTCGCGCAGCAGTCGCAGGGCCGTCGACAGGACCACGGCCACTCCCGCTCGATTGTCCGCGCCGAGGCCCGTGGTGGGATCGGCCGAACGAAGGAAGTGACCTTTGCGGCGCGGCTGGCAAC
>JBIIEC010000172.1:0-11093 GCA_044238045.1 Pirellulaceae bacterium
GTCGCCGAACTGCGCCGCCTCGTCCAGGCCGCCCGCAACCACTTCCGCGAGGACGCCCCGACGTCAAACTCACCATGAACTCAGACCCCACACGGAAGACGGACGGCAAGGACAAGGCGTCCACGAACGGATTCGAAGAGGCGCTCGCCGTGATCCGCCAGGCGGTCGACCGTTATCGCGGCTGCACCGACGCCGAGAAAGAGCGCCTTCGCCAGGATATCGGCCAGCTGCAGGAGATGGAGGACAAGCTCACCGAGGGACGCGTCGAACTGGTCCTGTTCGGAGAGATCAGCACCGGCAAGTCGGCGCTCATCAACGCCCTGCTCGGCGAGGTGGTCGCGGAGGTCAACATCCAGGGCGGCTGGACCAAGGAGACGCGTCGCGTTCCCTGGAAGGAGACCGAATACACGGCCCCCGGGCTGGAAGGCTCCCAACTGGTACTCGTCGACACGCCGGGCATCAACGAAGTCGGCGACAGCGACCATGAAGCGATCGCCAGGCACGCGGCCCGGCGCGGTGACCTGATCCTCTTCGTGACCGATTCGGACATCAACGAAGTCGAATACTCGGCGATCGTCGCCCTGACGACGGTGCACAAACCCATCCTGGTGGTCCTGAACAAGATCGACCTCTACTCCTCCGAAGAGATCGAGACGCTGCTGCGCACCCTGCGCACCGATCGCCTCCGCGACCTGGTGCCGCCCGAGAACTTCGTGACGGTCGCGGCCGACCCGCGAGCGATCGAAGAGGTCACGGTCGGGGTTGGAGGGCGGGAGACCAGCCAATGGATCAAGCCCGCTCCGGAGGTCTCGCGACTCAAGACGCGCATCCTCGAAATCCTCTCCCGCGATGGTCGGGCCCTCATCGCCTTGAACGCGGCCATGTACGCCGCCGACAAGACCGACCGCATCGCACGACTGCGAATGGAGCTGCGGGAGCAGAAAGCCAACCAGACGATTCGCAGCTTCGCCGCAGTCAAGGCGTTGGCCGTGGCCGTCAACCCCTTCGTCTTCGCCGATGTACTCACCGGCAGTGCCATTGACGCGGCAATGGTGGTCGCCCTGGCCCGCATCTATGGACTCCAGATGAGCAAAGTCCACGCCCAAGGCCTCATCTGGTCCATCGTCAAGGCGGCAGGCTGGGTCATGGCCTCCGAGTTCGCGACGCACCTGCTGGCGGGCGCTTTCAAGACGTTGACGTTCGGAGCTGGAGCCGTCGTCACGGCGATTCCCCAGGGCGCGGCCGCCGGCTACGGTTCGCTGATCGTGGGAAAAGCCGCCAAGTACTACTTGGAACATGGAGCGTCCTGGGGCGAAGAAGCTCCCAAGTCGGTCGTCCAGCGGATCCTCGCCGAGACCGACAAGGAGTCGGTGCTGGAACACCTGAAGGCGGAAATCACTCGTAAAATCCAGCGAACCAGCCTTCCCGAATCCGACACGCGAGCCAGAGACGCCCGCTGAACTGCGGCCAGCGGCCCGAGTGGCGCAAGCGGCCCTGGAGGCGTCCCGGCTAGGCGGTCGGCGCGTCTCGTCCTGACTGCACCAGGGAGCTAGAATGAGTGGGTCGCGATCCCGCCTGCGGTTTCTTCTGGAGATCTCCCCATGCCGCTGTACGAGTACGCCTGCGAAAGCTGCCACCACACCTGCGAACTGCTGATCCGCTCCGAGTCCGAACGGCCGGAGTGCCCGCACTGCGGGAGCCATGCGTTGGCGAAGCAGTGGAGCGTCCCGGCGGCTCCGGGAGTGCGGGGCGGGGAGTTGCCGATCAGTGGCATGTCCGGCGGTTGCGGTCGCCCCCAGTGTGGCACGGGCGGCTGCCAGGGGCTCGGCTGAGCGACCTCATCGGGCGGCTCGAATTCGAGTCCATCAAAAGATAACGGCCACTCTGTTGCCAGAGTGGCCGCATCCCCAATCGCTCCCAGCAGAAATCTCTTCAATACTTTCTGACGATCCTGCGTTCGTGGACTCGTGGCACCCCGCGTGGCCGCCATCGGACCGCAGGTGCCTCCGGCAGATGCCCGGTCGAGTCTACGGATACCAGAGGATCGCTCCGGACAAGGCTCCGGCCTGCATGCGGGCACCGCGTCCACTCCAGGGGAACGCGGGCACCAGCCAAGGTGCACACGAACCGGGTCGGTAGTAGCCGAGGGCATACTGGCACTCGGTCGGCGGGTTCATTCCCATGTGGTACGGCAGCAGGAAGATGCTCCCGAAGAAATGCACTCCGGAAAGAGCAGCCTGCCGGACCGGTTTGGCGGAATGACCATAGCGTTCCAGTTGCACGTCCTCGAAGTAGAGCGGCTTGTGGCACAGCGCGGAGGCCACCCAGGTCATCGTGAGCGGCGTCCAGTGCCGTCCGGCAAACTTCGCGTTCTCGGCCGTCGCGTCCGTCGGCAACTCCCACCAGGAACTGACAAAGCACAGCTCATCGTTGCCAAGCTGGTACCAGGACAGATGCTTCAACTGGCCCGACTCGTCCTGCACGATGACGCGTGTGTTCTTGAAATCGACCATCTTGCCGCGAGCCACGACCTGACCGTTCTTGTCGTGCCACACGCGAGCCGGTGCCCGCTCCATGTTCTCCAGGCGCGCCTTCTCCGCTTCCTCTGCCGTCCCCGTGGGTTCCAGCGAAGGTGTGATGTCCAGGGAGATGGAATGCAGGGGAGTCTGCCGCATTTCGTGCCAAGCGGACTGCAGCATGTGGCGTTCCCGGGCACAGTCGCGACCGTTGAAGTCCACCACCTCATCGCCGGGCTCCCGCTTCGCCGGCGGTTCCGCATCGCCGGGCTGGGATCCCTCGGGCACGAAGTCGCCCGGGTCAAGCATGGCTTCCTCTTCACCGGGAGCCGGTCCTTCCGACGGCATGGCGGGAGTGCTCTCCGCAGCCCCTTCGGCCGACGCGTCCGGTGGAAGAATCTCCGCCGGCTCACCCGGCAATTCGGGCGCCGAAGGCACCTCGCCCGGGGCTCCTGCCGCGTTCTCGCCGTCAGCTCCAAAGACATCCTGGAGCATCGCGTCCGTCGCGGGCTCCGAATCGCCGGGCAGGCCAGCCGGCCGTTGCAGGTCGGCATCCCCCGCGGGCTGCAGACGAGAAGCCATTTGCAGTTCGGTGGAGGTCGCGGAGACCGCGACGGCATCCATCATCTCGCGAAGCGTGCTGTCGGACTCCCCGAAGCCGTCGTAGTCCTCGGCCACCAGACGCGGCTGCTCGCCATCCACCTCCGGCTCCAAGTCCAGGTCGGCGCGGCGTGTGGGGAACTTGGCCTCCCCCGAAGATTCCGCCGCCTTCGCGTTCAGCAGCGGCAAAGCGTTCGCGGGCGGAACCAGCGTCTGCGGAAAATCACCCGGCTCCGCCGCCACCGACTCCGAGTCCTGAGGCTCTGTGTCAGCCGACTCCTCGTGCGAAGCTCGCACGACCTGCGACGCGCGGCGAGCCTGCTCGTCTCGAGCCAACTGGGCTGCCCGCGATGCTGCTCGAGTCACGGCGGCTGAGGACTTCGGCTGGCTGCCCGCAGTTCCCGCAGATGGCTGCGACGGCTTGGTCGCAGGCGTTGCGGAACGGGCACCTGCCGCCAACTTGGCCGGCCGCGGTCGCGTCCAGTTCAGCTTGGTCTCGTCTGGCTGGGCAGCGGACCCTGGCGAGGCGGCTTGAAAAGACCCGGCGTTGGCGTGTCCAGAACCCTGGGGCTCAGGAACGCCCGCTTTTGCCGCGGCGGGTGAAGCCGCCAGGGCCGAGGAACTGCAGCCGACAATTCCGAGCAGGGCCAGGCCGAGAAGACTCGACCGGAAGATCCTGCTCGCGAATCCGAACTCGCCCCCGCAGCGTTCCACGCGGTCGATTGACCCGTGGCCGCCCGTGGCCAGCGCGGGAACGGACCCGGCGAGTGCCGGCCGCTCAACCACCCTCGCCAAGAGGGTATTCCGGACTGTAGTTAGGGGCTTCCTGCGTAATGGCGATGTCATGGGGATGGCTCTCTCTAACGGTCGCCGCCGTCACTTGGATGAATCGCGATTCCGTCCGCAACTCCTCAATCGTTCTAGAGCCACAGTATCCCATACCCGCTCGAAGCCCCCCTACGAGCTGGTATACGAATGGTCCTAGCGGGCCCTTAAAGGGAACCCGACCCTCCACGCCCTCCGGCACCAGCTTGCCTGTCCCCGAGTCCGTTGGACTCTGGCGATAACGCTCGCTGGAACCCTTGACCATGGCGCCCATCGACCCCATCCCACGGTAGACCTTGAAGGTCCGGCCTTGGTACAGGATCAACTGCCCGGGACTCTCCGCCAACCCGGCGAACAGACCACCGATCATCGCCACGTGTGCTCCCGCCGCGATGGCCTTGGTCAGGTCGCCGGAGAAACGGATCCCACCATCGGCAATGATGGGCACGTTCGCCTCCTTGGCCGCCTGCGCTGCTTCATAAATGGCCGTGACCTGGGGTACTCCGACCCCGGAGATGACGCGGGTGGTACAGATGGAGCCCGGACCGATGCCGACCTTGACAGCATCGCTGCCAGCTCGAATCAGGTCGCGGGCACCTTCCCGAGTCGCCACATTGCCGGCGACCACGTCGATGTCCCACCGCTTCTTCACCTCCCGCACGGTCTCAATGACATTGCGCGAGTGACCATGGGCACTGTCCACGATCAGGATGTCGACATCCTTGCTAATCAGGCTGGCAGCCCGATCGAAGTCATACACGCCAATGGCCGCTCCCACGCGGAGTCGCCCTTGGATGTCCCTGCAAGCGGTTGGGAACCGCTTGAGCATGTCGATGTCCTTGATCGTGATCAGTCCGGTCAGTTTGTAATTTTCGTCAACCAGCAGAAGCTTCTCCACCTTTTTTGCCGTCAAAATCTTTTCAGCTTCCTCAAGCGTTACTCTCCCCGTCGCCGTCACCAGATTATCACTCGACATCACCTCCGAAACGGGCTGCTCGCTTCGTTCCAGGAAACGCAGGTCTCGACGCGTGAGGATGCCAGCAAGCCGTCCATCGGGCTGGGTGATGGGCACGCCCGAGACGTTGTGCTTCTCCATCACCTCTTGCGCCTGCGCCACTGTCGCTGTCGGTGGCAGCGTCACCGGATCGCTGATGATGCCGTTGGCGCTGCGTTTGACCAGATCCACTTCCTTGGTCTGTCGTTCGATCGACATGTTCTTGTGGATCACCCCCAAGCCACCGTGCTGGGCCAGGGCGATCGCCATGGCGCTCTCGGTGACCGTATCCATGGGGGAACTGAGCAGCGGGACGTTCAGCTGGATGCGGTCGGTGAGACGAGTCTGGACCGAGACATCCGCAGGCACGACCTCGCTGTAGCCGGGCAGGAGCAGAACATCATCGAATGTGATGCCGCTGAGAAGGATCTTGTCATGCATGGCTGCCGCTCCTTTGCTGCTAGCTGACCATCCGAGCTGAGAATCCCGCATTATGCCGCTCGTGTCCCGGGTTGGCAACGAGCCCGATTCCAAGAGCCCCACCGGCTGCCCAACGATCACCAAGGGGCCGGGAAAGCCAACGGCCTGGGGCAAACAAGCAGGGGGCCATGCCGGGCCTGCGGAGCATTCGCCCGAAGAAGAAGAAGAAGAAGAAGAAGAAGAAGCCTGCGATCCTTGGCCGTTTTGCGCCAGCAGGTCCGTCACCCTGCCTCGGGGGCCTTGATCCGGCGTAGGTGCCGTCGCGGCAGGAAAGGCCCTGCGTTCGTGCTGGCGAATTCCCGCCAGCTAGTCGGCCGCTTCGGGCTGCCCCAGATCCCGCACGGCGTCGATGAGCTGTGTATCCTGGGCTGGGTAGACCGCTCGCAGATCCAGCAGCAGGCGTTCCTGGTGGATGCGGCCGAAAACGGCGGGCGTTCCCGTTCGCAATCGCCGCGCGAACGCATCGACCTTGCCACCGCGGGGCTCCAAAGCCACGCACCAGGTGGGGAGTTCCTGCGTGGGAACCGACCCGCCCCCGAGGAAGGTCGTCCCCGCCACGGCTTCGGCCTTCTCAATCGCAGGCAGGGCCCGCAGCTGGGGGGCCAGCCGTTCAGCGCGATTTTTCAAGTTGTCGGGCGAGGCCGACAGCAGTCGCAGCAGGGGAATTCGCTCCTCCGCGACCTGCGGGTCACGATACAGGCGCAGCGTGGCGACCAGGGCCGCCAGGGTCATCTTGTCGACACGAAGAGCGCGTGTCAGCGGATCCCGCAGCAGCTGCTCGATGATTTTCCGCCGTCCGACGAGGATCCCGCACTGCGGTCCTCCCAGCAGCTTGTCCCCGCTGAACAGCACCAGATCCGCCCCGGCGCGGATACTCGCGGCCGGCATCGGTTCCCCCGGCAGGCCGAACTTTTCGAAATCCACCAGCGCTCCCGAACCGATGTCGTCGATCACGGGCAGCCCGTGCCGCCCCCCCAGCTCCACAAGCTCCTCCAACGACGCCTGCTCCGTGAATCCGCTGATCACATAGTTGCTCGGATGCACGCGCAGCAGCGCGCCGCTCGCCGGGCCGATCGCCAGTTCGTAGTCGCGGATGCGTGTCTTGTTGGTGGTCCCCACTTCCCGAAGAATGGCCCCACTAGCCGTCATCACCTCGGGCAGCCGATAGCTGCCGCCGATCTCCACGAGATGTCCACGCGACACGATGACTTCGCGCCCGCGCCCCAGGCTGGCTAACGCCAGCAGGGTGGCTCCCGCATTGTTATTCACCACCAGCGCCGCTTCGGCCCCCGTGAGTTCCGCGAGCAGGCGTTCGGCACTGATCGTGCGTTGGGACCGCTGGCCGCTCTCCAGGTCCACCTCCAGGCTCGCGTATCCCGAGGCGATCGCCGTGACTTCCTGAATGGCCTCCTCGGCCAGAGGCGACCGCCCGAGGCCCGTGTGGAGCAGGATGCCCGTGGCGTTGATCACCGGACGAAGCCGCGGCTGCTGGTCGGCAACGATCCATCGTGCGATCCGGTCGGCCAGTTCCTGGGCTGCCGGCACGCCGACTTCGGCCGCCTTCTGCTGCAGTTCGCCGCGCAGGTTATCGAGGAACGAGCGTACTTCCCCGACCACCACATGATGGTTAAATCGTTCCACCAGCCCGCGCAACGGCGGACTCTCCAGCAGTTCATGCACGGAAGGCAGCCGACGCAGAGGGTTTTGGGATGACATGAAAACTCCTTGAAGGCTCCGCCGTCCGGCCATTCCGCGAGGTCCGACGAGGCATCCTTGAAAGCGGGCGATTCAACCGGGCAATTCGAACGATTCAACGGGGCGCGGGCATCCGCGCAGCGACAGGGACACCCACGACCGCCCCTACACGGTAGCTTGCTCCCCTGACGGGCTCAACCGCCGCAAGTCGCCTTCGCGGATGGTGAACCCGCTCCGGTCCAGGTACTCACAGAAGGGAACGGCATATTTTCGCGAAACCTGCAGGATGTCACGGATATCGCTCACGGTCATGGCGCCTCGCCGCTGGAACTCCTCCTTCAGCACCCGCCGCATCTCCTCGGCGACGGAGGCGTGCAGGTAGAGATCCTTCCCGACCTCCACCAGCAGGCCGTCCACCACGGCCAGTTTCAGCAAGGAAGGCACCGACTTCTGGTGCTTGGTCGCCGCCTCGCGGCACTCGGCCACCGTGGGCGGCTGCAGGCCGGCCGACCGGTATCGCTCGACCAGTTGATCCAGCAGTTCCTGTTCGCCCTTGACCAACTGCGGCCCGCGATCGCTCAGTCCCAGCATGCGATCCGTCTGCTGGATCCGCCGCTGCTTCCGCAGCACGGCCAGGGTCGCTTCGAGCACGGCGGGATCGCCCCAGTGCTGGAAGCGGCCGGCGATCAGGGAACGATCAAACATCCGCTGCAGCGGTGATGCGTCGTGCAGTCGATTCAATGCCGCGACCACCCGTTCCGCGTTTTCTTCCAAGCGTCCCGCGTGCAGCCAGATCAGTCGCTGGCCGCTGCCTTGGGTCTTGACAATCGCCGCAGACTTGACCAGTTCCTCGAAGACCGCGTCGGGCGCGACAACTCCCGCGATGCGTCGCAAGTCCTGCGCGCCGTGGATGGTCGGACCGGCAAAGTAGAGCGCCGCGTCCGCCCGCGTGGCGTGCTCCTGCGAGCGAAGGGCGTGCAGGCGTTCTAGGATGCGCGAGGAAGCGCGGCGGATCTTGGCGGCCTTGGGCACCAGCACGCGTCCACCGGCGACGGTCTGCACCGGCGACTCGCTGCGGAGCACGAACGGCTGGTCCCACGTCGTCGCCACGGGCTCGCGCAGGAAGAGCTGCACCAGTCCCGACTGCCCCGCCTCCATTCGTTCGGTGTCCAGGGGCACCACACGCGCCAGCACTTCCGCCGTACCCACATGGAACCGGACCAACTCTCGTCGTTTCAACGGGTGCGCCGCCGTAGGCAGCACCTCCAGCCAGGCCGTCACCAGACGGCTCGGCAGAAGAACCCCGGGACTGGCCAGTTCGTCACCGCGTCGGACCTGGTCGTGATGGATTCCCGCCAAGTTGATGGCCGCCCGCTGGCCGCTGGCCACCGTTGTCACGCGACGGTCATGACTCTGGAGACCTCGTACCCGCACGAGGACTCCACCCGGCAGCACCTCCAGCGAATCCTCCACGGACACCTGCCCGCTGGTCACGCTGCCCGTGACGACCGTGCCATGCCCGGCCACGGTGAACGCCCGATCGATGGCCATGCGAAAGGGAGCCGCCAGTCGCGCATCGGCTCGGGTCCCCACTTCCTCGGCAGCCGCCCGCAGCGCGTCGCGCAGCACATCCAGCCCCTGCCCCGTCACCGAACTGGTGGCCACGATCGGCGCGTGTTCCAGGAACGTTCCGCGCACCAGTTCACGGACCTCGTCCCGGACCAGTTCCAGCCAGCCCGGCTCGACAGCATCCGCCTTTGTCAGCACGATCACGCCCGCGCGCAAGTCCAGCATCCGGAGCACATCCAGATGTTCGCGAGTCTGGGGTTTGACGGAATCGTCGGCAGCCACCACCAGCATGGCCAAGTCCATGCCGGTGGCTCCAGAAAGCATCTGGCGCACGAAACGCTCGTGCCCGGGCACATCGACGATCCCCAGACGATAGTCGCCCAGGTCGAGTTCCGCGAATCCCAGCTCGATCGTTATGCCGCGCCGCTTCTCCTCGGGAAGTCGATCGGTGTCCACTCCCGTGAGACAACGGATGAGCGTGGTCTTGCCGTGGTCGATGTGTCCGGCGGTGCCGAGAATCAGATGTTTCGTCATGCTCGAATTCTAACGCAAGCGTTGACACTCTTCCGCCCCCCGGCTCCCTGATTGGACCATGTCCGCCCGCGCCCCGCCCAGGGAGGTCGCGGCCAACCGCTCCGCGTGCTTTCCATTGCGATTGGCGGCGTGGGCCGTTACAGTGCCCAGGCCAGTCGATTTCCGGATCTGGTTCCGAGGAGCAAAGGAGTCCCGATGAGCAGCCATCCCCTGCGCGTCTTGGTATGGAACGAGTACCTGCACGAGCGTCAGAATGCGGCCGTCCAGGGCATCTACCCCTTGGGCATCCATGCGGCGATCGCCGAGGGGCTCCGGGAACAGCTCGGCACGGCCGTGGAGGTGCAGACGGCCACCCTCGAGGAAGTCGATCACGGGCTGACGGACGAACGCCTTGCGCGGACCGACGTCCTGACCTGGTGGGGCCATCTGGCCCACGATCGGGTGTCGGACGCGGTGGTGGATCGCGTGCACCGACGCGTGCTCGAAGGCATGGGGCTAGTGGTCCTCCACTCAGGGCACCTCTCCCGCGTCTTCGTGCGTCTGATGGGAACCTCCTGCATGCTGCGTTGGCGCGACGCCGGGGAACGCGAACGAATCTGGGTCGTGGATCCGTCGCATCCGATCCTGGAGGGTATCGAGGGGGAGTATTTTGAACTTCCGGCCACCGAGATGTACGGCGAGCATTTCGACATCCCGGCGCCGAATGAGCTGCTGACCATCAGCTGGTTTGAAGGGGGCGAGGTGTTTCGTTCGGGCTGCACGTTCCGGCGCGGCAAAGGGAAGATCTTTTACTTCCGTCCGGGACATGAGACCTTTCCCATCTACTACGACGGGAACGTGCGGCGCATCCTTGCCAACGGCGTCCGCTGGGCCGCCCCCTCCGGCTCCACCTACCTCGGACAGGGACGCCACATCCCGCATCCGCTGGAGCGTCTGTCGGCCCATCCCGACCTGCCGCGTTCCTGCGAGTAGTTTCGCTCCGTGAACACGCTTGGCCCGCCGAGCATCCGCTGGGGAGAGACGCGGCCGTCCACGAGCGATCGCCGCGCGGGGATCGGCCGCGAATCCCCCAGGTTCGCGGTCCCTCGTCCAGCAGGTAGAAGCTCGCCGTGCTTGGCAGGCGAGTCGCCGACCGCGCCCCCGCGAAGGCAGGCGTCGTTTTCCGGAATTGCGTTCCCGGCTTCTTTGCGGTTTTGATATACTCCGGGCACCGAGAAGCAGCGGGAACGCCGGGCTGCTGGCGGGTTTGCAGGTCGCCGTTGGTCGGCTAACCCAGTCGGCTAGCCCAGTAGCCCAGCCCAGCAGGTCAGCCGCCCCTGCCCACTCGGTCCCGCCCTTCGGCCGCCCACCGCTTCCCTGGCCCGCTTCGATAGGTCCCTGCGACCGAGGTCGTCATGTACCGAAGGCCCCCGCTATCGCGCAGCCTGATCTTGGAAGTCGCCTGCTGGCTGCTGGTCGTGACTCCGGGACTGGGGCTTGCCGCCGATGATGCAGGCTCGACGCCCGTCGCGGCTGAATGCTACCAGTCGCTGCAACCGCTGCTGCAGACCTACTGCACCGACTGCCATGGCGGGGAGACGCCCGAGGCCAAGGTGCGTCTGGACTTTCGCCCTGAGGAACTAAACCTCGGCGAACAGCATAATCTCTGGCGCGTCGTCCTCGAGAAGATCCGCCTGCGGGAGATGCCGCCGGATTCGGAGCCACAGCCGACCGAAGAGGAACGCGCGCAGGGCATCGCCAAGCTGGAGGAACTTCTCCGCCAGGTGGATTGCGGCACGATCAGCCGGCCGGGCAGAGTCACCTTCCGACGCCTCAATCGATCGGAGTACAACCTGACACTCCGTGACCTGCTGGGCATCGACTTCCGACCTGCCGAAGAC
>JBIIEC010000565.1:0-3248 GCA_044238045.1 Pirellulaceae bacterium
TGATCCCAAATCGCTCCTCCGCCCGGACGGCCACCCACAGGTTGCCTTCCTTGTCGCAGACGAGTCCATCGGGTCCGTCGGACTTGCCGTAGTCGACGAGCACTTTGCGGAAGGTGGCGGAGCCGTCATCCTTGAGGTCGTAGGCCATCAGCCCCATGAAGCCCTTTCGCAGCGGCACTCCCACCTGCGTGGCGTCCAGCGGCTTGGGGCCGGACTGGCTGAGGCGATCGATGCTGGTACCGCCATTGTCGTTGCTGACGACGTACAGCGTCTTCTGGTCGGGCGAAACGCAGACGCCGTTCGGCTTGCCTGCATCGGTGACGATGCGGTGCAGCGAGCCATCGGGATCGCGACGGTAGACGGCCTGCACCGGCTGGTCGATATCTTCGTAGCCGAGATAACGCGGATCGCTGAAGTAGATGCGACCTTGCTCGTCGACGGTGATGTCGTTGGGCGAGTTTAGCGGTCGACCTTCAAACAGGGCGGCGATGATGTGCGTCTTGCCGGTCGCCATGTCGGTGCGGGTAACGCGGCGTCCGCCAAAGTCGGCACCTTCGGCCACCAGCATGTGGCCTTCGGCGTCAAACTTGATGCCGTTGGACATGCCGCTGGGCGAGCGGAAGACACGGGTCTTGCCGGTGTTCGGATCGTAGTGATAGATCGTGCCTGCCTCGATCGAACCATCGGCCTCGCGAGCTTTGTGCGAGAAGGTGATGTCGCTGAAATAGACCTGTCCGTCGGGCGCGACAGCGACCCCTTCGGTCAGCACCCGGGCCTCGAAGATCTTCTCGAGCTTCGCGCCGGCGGGAATCAGGGCCTCCGCGGCGCGCGATTCGGCGGCGAACAGCAGGGCTGCGGCGAACAGCAGGGAGGAAATGAACGACAAGGCCGGAAAGGTTCTGCGCATGGCTGGTTCCTTCGAACAGGGAGGGAGATCGCGGGTTGGTGAACGATCACGGATGGGGTGGCACGCGACGGTTTCACGCATCGGTGTCGAATGCTTGGATCCCGAGAGACACCACGGCTTTCGGCACGTACGAGGTTCGGCGATACGAATCCCCGTCGACGGCGACGGACCGTCGTCAGCGACGCAGTCCGTGCTCAAAACCCAAGGCGGCTACTTCCAGGGATCGCCGTCGACCGTCGCGCAGCTTTCCGCGACAACGATTCGATCGGGGCGTGGCCCGGCGTAGACCCAGAGCATTTCCATGGGGCCGCGTTCGTCATTGATGAAGTAGTGAACGCGTCCTCGCGACTGCATCGCCGTCGCTCCGTCGCTCAGAGAATATCGGCGTCCTTCGACGATGCAAGTGGCTTTCCCGGAAATGATGTTAGATTGACTCATCAAAGTCATGATCATGGGCCGGCTGTCGGCCCTGGAGCATGAACAGTCCGTATCCGCCGCTCATCTCGATACCGGGAACCAGCGTCTCGTTGAAGAAGTCGATGAATTCGGTGTTGGGTCCGGCCGCGAAACGCGGCGCGCTGGCGAAGCGCAGGACGCGTTCCGCCTGCGGGAAGCCGGTGGAGTCGGCGGGCCGCGGGAGCGGCTAGTGGACCGTGCCCTTCATCGTGCTGCCAGCTGCCCCGCTTCCAAGAGCCGCACTGCCGGCAACATCGTTGCCGCGGACGTTCGCCACCGACGACTTGAGTTCGCGGTAGAGCAGGCTGGCGTCGAGTCCGAGACCGATCATCTGGAAGCCTTGCTCGCGCCGCTGCCGCACGTTCTCGTAGCTGGTGCCGATGAGTCCGCAGGCCTTGCCGGCTTTGCGCAGCCCGTCCTTGATACGGAGGATCGTGTCGGCGACTCCGGGGCCTTCCCACTGACCGCGATAGCCGGCGGTCGAGGAGAAGTCGGCGGGGCCGAAGAAGAAGATCTCCGCGCCATCGACCTGGCTCATCTGCGGCACATGCGGCACGGTGGCGATCGTCTCGATGATCGGTACCACCAGCACGTGCTCGTTCGCTTCGGCCGTATGTTCCGCCGTGCTGTGTCCCCAGCCGGTGGCTCGTTCGGCGCCAATGCCGCGAAGCCCTTCGGTGGGGTAGCGCGCATAGGCGATGGCCTGACGCAGCTGGTCGGCGTTCTCGACCCAGGGAACGACGATGCCGTCGGCGCCGATATCGAGTGCCCGCTTGATCAGGCCGCCATTGAGTTCCGCGATGCGCACCAGCGCGACGGTCTCGCTACGCACCGTGGCTCGCAGGTGCTCGACAATCTCCTTCCAGTCCAAGTGCCCATGTTCGGCGTCAATGACGACCCAGTCCAGGTCGAGGTTGACGGCCATCTCGGTGATGCTGGGCGATTCCAGGGTGATCCAGAGTCCATAGGTCGAGTCGCCGGCCGCGATCTTTTGGCGGAGGCGGCGAAGAGCGGCCGTTTTCATGGCGTGGACCCGGTGGCTGGCGGCGATGGGGAGGGGGGGAGGCGAGGCGGAGGCGGTTTTAAGGCATGGTATGGAACGTGTCAACCTGAAGGCGGGCGGGACGGCCGGAGAACGACCGGGGACCAAGCAAAATGCGTTAAGCGGCCACCGACGCCACGGTGCTGCGGCAAGCAGCCTTAGCGCAAAAAAACACGGGGGCCGGAAAAGACCCCCGTGTTCGTTTCAATGCCTGCCGAGTCGCCGAACCCTCGATGGAGTTACCTTGGGAGCGAGCAGGCCTCGCTGGCGATCTGGAGCGGGAAGACTAGAGCGTTACCTTCAGCGGATCCAGCTCCAGCTCATTCTCGTTCTGCAGTTCGGTCTCTTGCTCGTTGTGATGCTTCGGATCCTCATCGACACGAATCCGCTCGTCCAACTCCCTGTCCTCGTGCTTGGCATCGAGGTAGGGAGGTGGACCCCATGCGCTGGGCGCGCAAACGGCCTCAATAAGGTGTGACAACAAGTTGGCATCCCGCGAGACCTTTCAAGGGTCTCGCGCGGATGCGGTAGCGGCGTAAAGGCCACCGCCACCCTAAAAGTCTCCCAATTCAGTCCGCCGATTCGTGAATCAACACCTGCTGGCCGCCCCTCGGTACACCTCGGCCGGCGTCCGATACGCGAGGGCCTGATGGGTCCGGCGATGGCAATAGAACTTGAAGTAGTCCCGAAGCGACTGTTCCGCCTCCCAGCCGGACGCATACTCTCGCAGGTACACCTCCTCGTACTTCACCGACCTCCAGAGCCGCTCGATGAAGATGTTGTCCAGTGCCCTTCGGCGACCGTCCATGGAGATCCGGATTCCACTTTCCTGAAGTCGGCCGG